>JAHEGH010000006.1:0-69993 GCA_024639825.1 Gammaproteobacteria bacterium | reverse complement strand
GCCTCGATGAAGTCGGGGTCGATCAGCAGTGCACCTTTCAGCAGGTTCTCGGCGGCCAACAGGCCCACATAGGAATAGGTCGCACGCTCTTTGCGGGCCTGCAGGTAGAGCTCGTAGGCATCGTAGTCATCGGTTGTTATTCCGGCGAGCTGCGATTCGGCATCGGTCCCCAGCAGGGAAGCGGACAGGGCGCTGCCGACCTGTGTGGCAATTTCGTCCTGGATCGCAAAGACATCGGTGAACTCGCGGTCGAAGTTTTTCGACCAGATATGAAAGCCATCACTCGCACGAATGAGCTGCGCCGTTATGCGAATCTTGTCACCGGCATGCTGCACACTGCCTTCAAGGATGTGGGCCACCTCGAGTTCTCTGGCAATCTCCTGAACGCTCTTGTTCTGGCCCTTGAACGCAAAGCTCGATGTGCGTGCGGCGACTTTCAGGTCGGGAATCTGAGCAAGCATGTGCAGCAGGGTCTCGGTCAGACCGTCGGAGAAATACTCATTGTCCTTGTCCCCGGACATATTCTCGAACGGCAGTACGGCAACCGAGGTTGCGCTGATGCCGAGGTCGATCGGTGTGGGGTCGTCTGAGGTGTGGCGCGCGCTGAATAGCCCGACGAAGATGATCAGCACAATCGCCGTGGCGATGGTCAGCTGGTCCAGCTTCCGCACCTGCCGTTGCTTGGCAGGATCCTCGAAATCGACCTCATGGTCGCGCTTGATCCCCTCAGGCGTAATCTCGAAGAACCATGCCAGCACGACAGCCGGTATGAAGCCAAAGGCGAAGATCAGAATAACCGCGCGGGCAGCCCATTCGGGGGCGCCGAGCGTGGGTAGAATTGTGGTAAGAACTTCGGTCAGCAGCCAGCCGCCCAGCAGGTATGCAGCGGCAACGCGAAAGACGTTTCGACGTCGAAGTTCGGCTATCAGGGGCATTCAGGGCTCTGCACGTACGCGTACGTTCTAGGTTACACGATTATTTAGATGCGTGAGATACGCAGAAGGTTTCAACTCTCTCTCGGCCCAGCTGATGGATATCAGTGTAATTACCGCTTTAAATACTGATTCTTTGGTGAAATAGTAACCGGGTGAGAGGTTCTATCGACTTTCCCATGATACCGGGCATGCGAGCTCTGCTGGTCTGCCTGGTTCTGTGCGCGTTGAACGTACAGGCGGACCAGTGGCATTTCGCGGATGTTGACAGAGTCGTGGCGGTGGGAGACGTCCATGGGGCCTACGATGCGCTGGTCGCGACCCTCCAGAATGCGGGCGTAATTGACGATGACACGGCCTGGAGTGGCGGGAATACGCATCTTGTCAGCACCGGCGATCTTCTGGATCGTGGCAGCGAATCGCGGCGTGTGATGAACCTCCTCATGCGGCTTGAGCGGGAGGCGCTCCAGGCAGGCGGTCGCGTTCATGTATTGCTGGGGAATCATGAGGTCATGAACCTCATCGGCGACCTCCGTTATGTGGTTGCTGAGGAATTCGCTGCCTTCGAGGATCTCGAATCGCCGGAGCAACGCGAATACTGGTTCCAGCAATTTCGGCGCGGCAAGTCCGCTGAGGCCGACGAGGGCAAGCTGCGCGCAGAATTTGACAGGTTGGCACCGCCTGGATACTTCGGGCATCGGCACGCTTTCGGGCTGAACGGGCCTTACGGCGCGTGGCTGCTTGAGAAGCCCTTTGTGGTTGTGATCAACGACACGGCATTCGCTCACGGCGGTGCCCCGTCCTATCTGGTCGACAACGGGCTCGCCGGCGTTAACGGCGCGCTCAAGGATGATCTTGCCGGATACCTGCGAGCTGCTGAGGCGCTTGTGGATGCACAGGTCCTGACGCCGGTAGACCGGTTCAAACAGGTTCCACGAAAGCTCCAGGCGATGCTGGATGCCGGGCGACTCCAGGACGAGGCCACGGTGTTTGCGCTGGAGCTCATCGACCTCGCAAAATCACCACTTCATGGGCAGCCCGGCCCGACGTGGTATCGGGGGAATGCCCAGTGCAATCGCTTTGTTGAGTCGCCGCAGCTGAATGCCGCATTGGCGGAACTGGGCGCGAATCGGATCGTCATCGGGCACACGACAACAACAACGCGGCGCGTAGAGCAGCGGCTGAACGGCCGGGTTATCCAGATCGACACAGGGATGTTGAAAGACATATACGGTGGCAGCGGCAATGCGCTGGTTATGGAAGGTGGACAGTTCCGCGTGGTTAGCGAGAAAGGTGGCGCTCGAGTTCTCCCGCAGGAGCAGGCGATTCAAGTGGGGTACCAGGATGCCGCGATCAGCGAGGACGTTATTGAGCAGGTTCTCAAGGCGGGCCAGATCGTCGCTGTCATTGCCGAAGGCGCAGGGTGGCAGCTGCTGCAGGTGACCGATGGCAACGTGACAGCGCTGGCATCTTTCCGGGCATTGTCGGGCGAGCGTCGTTTTGCGCCGGAACTTGCCGCGTACCGGCTGGATCGCCAGCTGCAATTGGGGATGGTGCCGGTGACCGCGCGCAGGACAATCGAGGGCAAGCCGGGAACGCTGCAGTTCCTCCCAGGCGTGACCCTTACCGAACGCGAGCGGGTAGCCGCTGGACAGGGCAAGGAGGCCATTTGCCCGGTCGGCAGGCAGATCGAGGCGATGCTGGTGTTCGACGCGCTGGTGCATAACGTTGCCCGATCGCCTTCATCGATGGTGTATGACCGTGAAGAGTGGTCGCTTATGCTGGTCGATCATGAGAACGCATTCAGCACCGACGAGTCGCTACCGGCCGAGCTCGTGAATGTTGGGCTGATTGTCAGCGACGAGTGGCGTGCAGCTCTGGCCGCACTCAGCGATAAGGTGCTGCGCAAAGAGCTGGGTGACGCGCTGGACAAGGAGCGCCTGCGAGCGCTCGGCAAACGCCGGGACGCCTTGATCTCACTGGGAGATTAGCGCGGCTTCGAGCGCTTCGAGCGACGGGTCAATCAAGCGGGGCAAGCCTGCGACCTTTTGTGCGCTGGCGATATCCTTGAGGCCGTTTCCCGACACCAGGCAGACGACGACCTCGTCCTGCGCAATCTTGCCCTCGGTGACCATTCGCTTAACAACCGCCCAGGGTGACGCCGCAGCAGGCTCCGGGAATACACCCGTTGCAGCGGCTAATTCAGGAATAGCCGCCAGAATCTCCGAATCAGGTACAGCGACCGCTTCGCCGCCAGATTCAATCACCGCCCGCACTGCTGCCAGTCCGTCCCGTGGCCGGTCGACGGAGATGGAGTCCGCGACCGTTTGTGCGCTTACCGTTGCCATCTGCACGGTAGCCCAATCGATTACACCGCCGCCGCGAATCCCGAGCACGGTGCGGCTGATGGCATCGCTGCCAGCAGACTGGGCGCAGTCAATCTTCGGCAGGCGATCAATGAGTCCTGCCGCTTTCAGTTCGCACCAGCCTTTCCACATGCCGCTCAGGATATTACCGTCACCCGTCGGGACAACGATCCGATCCGGGACACGGCCATTGAGTGACGCCCAGATCTCCCACGCGCAGACTTTCTTGCCTTCGCGGGTGAAAGGATTCACGCCCGTGCTGCGATTGAACCAGCCGAATTGTTCGGACGCGGCCAGACACAGATCAAACGCGTCGTCATAACTGCCACGCACGGCCAGGACCTTGGCGCCAAAGGACATCGCCTGCGTCAGCTTCGCTATTGGCGCGTTCTCGGGTACCAGAACCATGGCCTGTAAACCCGCAGCGGCGGCGATACAGGCGAGCGACGAACCTGCGTTACCGGTGCTGGCAACCGACACGATGTCTGCGCCGGCATCCAGGGCCCGAAGCACCACCGCCGCGCTCGCCCGGTCCTTGCTTGAGGCGCTCGGGTTAACGGTATCGTCCTTGAGGTACAGGTTACGCAGGCCGATTGCCTGTCCGAGGCGTTCGGCCGGGTAGAGCGGCGTGTTGCCGATCTGCAGCGGAATGCGCCTGGTATCGAACGGTGATTTTCGGACCTGCTCGAGGATGGTGTCCTCGCCATTAACTACATCCAGGTTGCCGCCGCAGGAGGGGCAGGTCCAGCCGCTGAAATCAGCAGCTTGCGTTGTGTCACAGGCAAAGCAGCGGTAAGCGTTCATATCACTACCCGTTACGGCACTATGTGTGTGCCGTAGATGTTTTGCAGGTCGGCCCGCAGGTTATGCGGCTGCGTGATGATGACTTCCTGGCCGCCTTGTTCCAGGAACTTGAGAGCGCTCTCTATTTTCGGTCGCATGCTGCCGGCGGCGAAATGGCCCGCTGCCAGGTAGTCGCGACATTCGGCTGCTGTCATGCGGTCGATCTCAACCTGTTTGTCAGTGCCGAAGTTGAGGGCAACCTTGTCGACATCGGTTGAGATGATGAAAATCGGCGCGCCCAGTTCACAGGCCAGGAGGCAGGATGCGGCATCTTTGTCGATCACCGCAGGGCGGGGCCGCAGCTCCCCGTCTTTACGGTAGACAACCGGTATGCCGCCGCCGCCCGCCGCGATAACCAGCGTGCCGCTGTCGAGCAAGGTACGAATTGCAGCCATCTCGACGACTTCGAGGGGTTGAGGTGAGGGTACGAGGCGTCGCCAGCCACGACCGGAGTCTTCCCCGACGGCCCAGCCGTCGTCCCGCTCGTGTTGTTGAGCTTCTGCTGCGCTCATGAACGGGCCGATCGGTTTGCTCGGTTTGGTGAAGCTGGGGTCGTTCTCATCCACGACGCATTGCGTAACAAGTGCGGCTACGGCCTGTGTCACGCCCTGGTGCAGGAATTCGTTTTGCAGGCTCTGCGCTATCTGCAGCCCGATCGATCCCTGGGTGTCGGCGACGCAGTTGGCGAGCGGTACCTGGTGGATGATGTCGCGGGCCAGTTCGGAGCGCAGCAGAATAAAGCCAACCTGCGGGCCGTTGCCGTGGGTGACGAGCACGCGGTAACCGGCTTTGATGATCGGCACGATGTATTGGGCGGTCTGGCCTGCGGCGCGGTACTGGTCAAGAACGTCCATGTGCTCGGCATCGCGGATTAGCGAATTACCGCCGATGGCAATGACGACCAGGGGTTTGTCGGAGTGGGTCATGGTGATCACATAGTCAGAGCCATGAGCGCCTTGGCAGTGTGCAGGCGATTCTCGGCTTCGGGGTAGACCCGCGATTGCGGTCCGTCGATGACGGCGTCGGTGACTTCGTAGTTGCGGTCTGCCGGCAGGCAGTGCATGTAAATGGCGCGCTCTTTCGCGCGGGCCATCATGGCCTCATCGCAGATCCAGTGGCGATACTGCTGCGCAACGTACATCGCTTCCTCGGGTTGGCCGAACAGCGACTCGACGCCCCAGCTTTTCGGGTACACGATATCTGCGTCGGCGAACGCTTCCTCCATGTTGTCTACCACCTCGAACTTGCCGCCGGAGCGGGCGGCATTGGCGCGGGCGATCTGCATGGGTTCATCCATGAGCGTGTACTCGGGAGGGTGAGCAAGCGTGACATCCATGCCAAATCGGGTCATCAGCATGATCAGGCCCTGCGGTACGGACATCGGCTTGACGTAGCTGGGCGCATAGGCCCAAGACACAGCAATCTTTATATCTTTCAGGTCTTTACCAAACTCTTCTCGAATTGTCATAAGGTCTGCGAGCGTCTGGCAAGGGTGGTCGACGTCGCACTGCATGTTGATGACGGGTATCGACGAGTGCTCAGCGACATCTCGCATGTAGCTCTGTCCCTCACCGGGCACGAGGTCGTGGCGAATCATGATGCCGTGGCCATAGGTTGAGAGAATCGTACCCATATCCTTCGGGCTTTCGCCGTGGGCAATCTGCGAGGTTTCCGAATCGATGAAGTGTGCATGGCCACCGAGCTGCGTCATGCCGGCTTCGAACGAGTTGCGCGTGCGCGTCGATTTATCGAAGAAGATCAGGAATGCGCTTTTGTGCGGCAGGTGCAATGTTGGCACGCCACTTCTGAATTCGTCCTTGAGGTTGTCTGCCGTGTCGAGCGCAAGCTCAATTTCCTCATCCGACCAGTCCTGGGTCATGAGCCAGTCCCGGCCTTTCATATGGCCGGGTATCGGTTTGGCTTCGCGGGTCATTGTGTGTCTCCTGTTACAGACCCTTCGCGAATTCGTCGACGAGGGCGGTGTAGTAAGCGGTACAGCAGACGAGATGTTCGATCTCGGTCTGCTCGTTCGGCGCGTGTGCAAAATGCTCGTGGCCGGGGCCAAAGCCGATGGACGGTATGTCATGCATACCGGCTGTGGCGACGCCGTTGGTGCTGAATGTCCAGTGACCGATCTCCGGCTCCCTGGTAAACGCATGGCGATGGGCCCTCATGGCGGCCTGTATCTCGGCACCTTCGGGAGGCATCTCCCAGGTCGGGTAGTACTTGCGGGTCGGGTACGTGAGGCCGGTATGGCTGGGCACGGTGTACTCGAGCACGGTCACCGACGCGTTCGCAGCTTTGACCGACGGTAGTGCGAGGATCTCGGCAACCGAGGTTTCTTCGGTTTCGCCGACGGTGAGGCGCCGGTCGAGGTGGATTGTGCAGCTGTCAGCTACGGCGCACAGGCTTGGTGACGTGGAGCGAATCTCGCTAATAGTCACTGTCCCCTTTCCGAGCGGGTCGCGTGGCTCCAGTTCTTCGTTCAATTTTTCGATGTCGGCGATGATGCCGGCCATCTTGTAGACGGCATTGTCACCCCGTTCAGGAGCCGAGCCGTGGCAGGAAATACCCGAGGTGCGCACCTCCATTTCCATGCGACCGCGATGACCGTAGTAAATGCGCAGGCTCGTGGGCTCGGTGATCACGACCAGGTCGGGCCGCAGCTTGTCCTCATTGACGATGTACTGCCAGCACAGGCCGTCGCAGTCCTCTTCCTGAACGGTGCCGGTCACGTAGAAGGTCACATTGTCGGGGATGCCGCGTTTCTTCAGCAGCGCGCCGGCGTAGACGCTCGAGGCGACGCCGCCCTTCATGTCACTGGCGCCTCGGCCATAGAGAATATCGCCCTCAATGTCGCCGGAATGCGGGTCGCGGTCCCAGAGATCCGGATCGCCAACGTCGACCGTGTCGACATGGCCATCGAATGCAATGACATTCGGTCCCGATCCGATCCGGCCGATGACATTGCCCATCGGATCTACGGTGACTTCATCGTAGCCGATACGCAGCATTTCCTCCCGGATGCGTTCGATGACGGCGCCTTCCTCGGAACTTAAAGAGGGTATGCGAATGATGTCCTGCATGAATTTCACGAGGTCGGGTTTTATCGCCATCGCATCCTGGTAATAACTGGTATCCATCTCATAAACCTCCGTCGTTGTTGAATGCATCGATCAGGCGATCCCATTCGTCAACGACATCCTGTGAGAACACTTCACCCCAGAAATCAGGGTCCCAGAGCTCGCGCAGTTCGTCGGAACTGCGGCCCTGTTGCTCGACCCAGGTGAAGTATTTGAAATTGTGCAGTGCTTTCTGGTCGGCGTATCCCAGTTCGCGCACATGATCGGTCGTCGTGCCCTGCAGGTAACGACCGAAGTGCTGGTCGGCGAGGTGGGTTGTGTAAGCACCATGCTCGGCGTTCATTTCCTGCATTCGCGATGCGTACAGCTCCATGGAGTCGGTTAGTGGCGTGAAGATCACATCGCGACCGTCCATGTCGTAGTAGCGTGCTGTCTTGATGGCCGCGACGAGATTGCAGATACCGGAAATGCCGACCTGGCTGAGCGCCGCCAGCGTGTCGTCGTCAACGCCTTCACGTCGCAGGCATGCGTGTCCCTCGTCTTCGTTGAACAGCCGCATGAGTTGCATCGTCTGTTCGTCGTCTACGGCGGCAACGAAGTTGGTGTTGCGTACGTTGTGGATCCACGGCACATGTTTGTCGCCAATGCCCTCAATGCGGTGGTCACCAAAGCCGAACTGCAGGAGCGTTGGGCATTGCAGCGCCTCCGTGGCAACAATACGGATGTCCGGATGCTGTGTGCGCAGGTAATCGCCCGCGGCAATTGTGCCCGCCGAACCCGTGGCGCTGACGTAGCCGGAGAGACGTCGTCCGTCGCTATAGTGGTTTCGGAAGATCTCTTCGACGATCGATCCGGTCATCTGGTAGTGCCAGATCGCGTTGCCAAATTCTTCGAACTGGTTGAAGACGACAATGCCGTCACCACGTTCGTCGCGAAGCTCCCAGCACTTGTCGTAAATTTCCTTGACGTTCGATTCGGTGCCGGGCGTTGCAATGACTTCGTCAGTACCGATTGCAGCGAGCCACTCGAACCGTTCGCGGCTCATTCCTTCTGGCAGGATGGCGACCGCCGGGCAGGAGAGCAGGGCGCAGTCATAGGCACCGCCGCGACAGTAGTTGCCCGTCGACGGCCACACGGCTTTTTGTGTGTCAGGGTCGAAGGCACCGGTAACGAGCCGCGGCACGAGGCAGCCGTACGCGGCTCCAACTTTATGTGCGCCGGTCGGAAACCACTTGCCGAGGATGCCAACAACCGTGGCGTCGATACCCGTCAGCGCGGACGGAAATTCGATCCAGTTGCCTTCGCCGTAGCCTCCGCCGTGCGCCACAGGTTCATTCTTCCACGTGATGCGAAACAGATTGGCCGGATCAAGATCCCACAGCCCGACGTCCTGAAGCCGCGATTTGATCGAGTCGGGAACCAGCTCCGGGTTTTTTTGCTGCGCAAACGTGGGCAGGACGATGTTGTGTTCTCGCGCACGGGCGATGCTCTTCTGCACCACCTGTTCGCGGATTTCAGGTACCAGTTTCAATGTTCCCCTCCGAATTCGATTGTGGGGATAGATTCGCGATCGCCCCAGCCAAGTTCGACCTCGGTCGCCCCGGCGTTAATGGCGTGCAACAGGGTGTCCTGGTCGACAGGCAGGCTGCGGACGCGGACGCCGGTTGCGTTGTAAATGGCGTTAGTGATGGCAGGCGCCGTCACTATGCTGGGCAGCTCGCCCATGCCTTTCGCGCCGAACGGTCCCGTCGAAAGTTCGTGTTCCACGATGTGCGAGGTAATGGGTGGTGCGTGCGTGATGCTCGGCGTCTTGTAGCGTGCCATGACGTTGGTCCAGGGTTTGCCGTCTTCCTGGATGTAGTGCTCGGTGAGTGCGTAGCCGATGCACATGACGATGCCGCCTTCGATCTGGCCTTCGAGCGTCAACGGGTTGATGGCCCGTCCGACATCATGCGCGGCGACGATCCTGCGCACCTGGACCTCGCCGGTGCGCATGTCGATTTCGCAGAGCGCCGCCTGCGCCACGAAGCTGAACGCAACGTGCATATCACCCCCGGTGCCGAGCGGCTGCGTCGCCGGTGCCCAGTATTCGTGCCGCGCGACAACCCTGGTTCCTGGTGCATCAGCGAGTTTCCTCGCGACATCGCGTGCGGCGTGCCTGGCGGCATTGCCACTGACAAAGGTCTGGCGGCTCGCCGTCGTCGGACCGCCGTCAGGACAGACGTCGGTGTCACCCAGTAGCACAGTGACGTTGTCTGCCGGGACGCCAAGCTCTTCGGCCGCGCAGGCTGAAAGTACGCCCGGCAGCCCCTGGCCCATCTCGGCCGAGGAGATTCGAACCTCAGCGACAAGTCCCTTGTCCGGGTCCTGCCAGGCCTCGACTTCTGCAGTCGCTTTGTCCGGTGCACCGCCTCCGAGTCCCGTGTTCTTGTACCCGACGGCCAGGCCCCAGGCCAGGCGCTTGTGGCCTTCGTCCCAGGTCCAGCGGAAGTCTCCGTGCCGCATATCGGTATCGACTTTGTCGATACACTCGAGCAGGCCGACGCTTTCGCGCATGACCTGTCCCGTCACCGTGGTCGAGCCGACGTCGAGCGCGTTGCGGCGGCGGAATTCGACGGGATCGAGTCCGAGTTTGCCGGCCAGGATGTCCATGTTGCTTTCCGCGGCGAAACAGCTTTGCGTCACTCCAAAACCGCGAAATGCGCCGGCAGGTACATTGTTCGTATACGTCGCGAAACAATCCACGCGTACATTGGGCACGTCGTAGGGGCCCGACGCGTGGGTGGTGGCGCGTGTGAGTACTTTTTCGCTAAGGCTTGCATACGCGCCGCCGTCCCCGTACAGCGTGGCCTCGACCGCTGTGAGTTTGCCGTCACTGGTCGCACCCGTACGCATGCGAATGATCGTTGCGTGGCGTTTCGGGTGAACAAGCAGGCTTTCCTGGCGCGAGTACAACATCTTGACGGGTTGCTGTGTTGCCTCGGCGAGCAGTGCCGCGTGGATCTGGCCGGTAATGTCTTCCTTGCCGCCGAAACCACCGCCCATCAGTGTGGCAACGACGCGCACGTCGTCGGGTTTCACGCCGAGAGTGGCTGCGGCCTGGTCTCGATCGGCGTAGGGGATCTGGCTACCGACATAGATCGTTGTCTTATCGTGCTGTGCTGTTTCACCGCGACTGGCCAGCGCATCGCAGACGCCGCCGAAGCGGGATGGGTTGTACCCGGCCGGGATGCCTATCGAGCACTCGGGTTCAAGAAAGAGGTGTTCGGTCGTCGGCGTGCGGTAGGTCAGATCCACGACAACATCGGCTGCGGCGAAACCCGCTTCGATGTCGCCCTTGCCAACCTTGATGTGTTTGAGAAGGTTGCCGTCAGGGCGCTCCTCATGAACCTGGGGCGCATCGGGCTGCAGTGCTGCGATCGGGTCCGTCACCGCAGGTATTTCTTCGTATTCGACGGCAATAAGGTCGAGGGCGGTTGCCGCGATTTCCGCGGTGTCGGCTGCGACGATCGCAACGGCATCGCCCGCGTACCGCACCTTGCGGCCGCACAGGACCGGCCAGTCAATACTGACGACGCCATGCGCGTTGCGACCCGGCACATCTTCGTGTGTCAGTACGGCCCGTACGCCGTCGAGTTCTCGTGCAGCCGCAACGTCGATAGCGACAATCCGTGCATGCGGGCAGTGGGCACGCTTGGTGCGCGCGAACAGCATGCCCGGGAAGTGGTAGTCATCGGTAAAGCGCGCGGTGCCCCGAATTTTCGCCAGCGCGTTCGGATTCGGTCGCGGTTTGCCTACTTCCGTTTCCGGTGCTCGTGTCTCAGGCAGGTAGGGTGGCACATCCTGACCGGACGCCTGCAGGATCGCGTTGATTACGCTCTGGTAGCCCGTGCAGCGACAGTAGGAGTCTTTAAGCGCGGCGCGGATGTCGGCTTCGTTCACTGCTTCGTTCGCAGCCGTCTTGCGATCGAGCAGGCCCTTGGCCGTCATGATGAGTCCGGGCGTGCAGATTCCACACTGTACGGCGCCGTGATCGAGAAAGGCCTGCTGCAACGCATGCAGGCGGCCATCCTGCTCGAGGCCCTCGATAGTCTCGACGTGGCGGCCTTGCGCCTTGAACGCCGGATAGACACAACTGACGACAGGCGTACCTTCGACGAGGACGGTGCAAATGCCGCACTCAGCCTCGGCGCAGCCGATTTTGGTGCCCGTCAGACGCAGATCGTCGCGCAGGACATCGGAGAGGTAGCGCGATTCATCAACCTCGATGTCCACCGGCGTGCCGTTAACGATCATCTGCAGGCGGCTCATGACCTGGCTCCTGCGCGGCGTGCTGCTGTGGCAAGGATGATCGGCAGGTAGGTGCGAATCATCGTTTCGCGGTATTCCGCGGTGGCGCGGTATTTGCTGGTGCGCAGTGAGATGTTCTCAAGCGCCACGTTCGCAGCCGTATTGAACTGTTCCTCGGAGGCGGGCCCGCCGACAAGAATTTCGGCAGCCGGCTCTGCGAACCACGGCACTGGCCCAACCGGCCCCATGCTGATACCAGCGGCCGTAATGATGTCACCGTCCATCTTCAGTCGTGTCGCCATCGAGATGATGGGGAGGCACAGGCCCTGCGGGCGCATGACGCGATGGAAAGCCGAGCCTTCATTTGCAGCCGTCCGCTTGAAGCGCAGTCTCGTCAGGATTTCACGGTGTCGGTCGATGATGCTGCGACCCGGGCCTTCGAACGTATCTTTGGCTGGCATCCAGCGTGTGCCGGCAGCGCTCGCAACCTCGACTTCTCCACCCAATGCGAGCAGGCCGATGGTGCCGTCGCCGGCCGGCAGGGCATGGGCTACGTTACCCGCAAGCGTGCCTGTGTTGCGCACCTGTGGGCCGCCGATCACGCCGCAGCTCTGGGCAAGGCACTGGCCGTAACGAAGGATCTGGGGGTCGTTCACAATGGTCGTGTGGGTAACACCGCAGCCGATGACGAGGTAATCGTCTTCTGCCGAAATGGAGTCGAGGCCCTCGATACGGGTTGCGTCAACGATGGCCTCCAGCGGTCGCCGCAGGCCACGGCGGGATTCCACAAGCAGGTCGGTGCCGCCGCCGATAACGCGCGCACGACCCTCGTGCCGCTGCAGGATATCCAGCGCCGCGGCGACGGTGCCGGGTGTGTAGTAGTTTTGCCAGTTGGAGGTCAATTTATTAACTATTTCATGAAGTTATTAACTAATCCTCGACCAGATTCTGCGCGCTCTTTCGACACACTTGGCGCGAATTTCATCCTCGTCGAGATGCGGCAGGCGCCCGTCGTCGACGATGATCTCGCCGCGCGAGATCGTCGTGCGGACCCGCGTAAAGCTCAGGCCGAACAGCAGGTGCCCGTAGAACGTCTCCGCGGTAAGCGGGGTGAAGGGCACATAGTCGGGAATGATGATGTCGGCCAGCTGGCCGGTCGCGAGCATGCCGCGCGGCTCCCGGAACAGCCGGTTGCAGATCTCACGATTATTATTCAGCAGAATCTCGCAGGCCTCGCCGAATGCCACCGTCGGGTCGCGGTGATACGTCCGCTGATGGAGGTACATTGCGCGCGCCTGAGAAATCATGTGCGACGACATGCCATCGGTGCCGACGCCGACGAGGACGCCATGCTTGAGCATGTCGAGGATAGGCGCGACGCCAAGCCCGTTGTTCATATTCGATTCGGGGTTGTTGACGAGTATGGAGTTCGTGGAGCGCAATAGATCCAGTTCGCGGGATGCGAAGTGGACACCGTGTACAAAAATCGTTTTGGAGCCGGCGATGCCGAAGTCGAGGAAGCGGTCCATGACGCCACGACCGTATTTGTCCATGGTCGTTTTGACGTCGATCTCGTCTTCCGCTGCGTGCACGTGGAAGCCCGCATCGAGCGAATGCGCCACTTCGGCGCAGCGGTCGAGCGTTCGGGTGCCGAGAGTCAGCAGTGCATGCAGGCCGAACAGGGCAGTCATCTGGTCATCGTGCGAGTCCTGGCATTTGCGGATGAAGCGTGCGTTTTCCTCGATGCCTTCGCCGAGTTTATTGCGGTCCGAAACCTCGTAACTCAGGCAGCCGCTCAGGCCGACATCGCGGAATGCGCGTTCGACCTGGTCGAGGCTGCCATCCACACAGGACGGTGAGGCATGGTGATCAATGATCGTCGTGCAGCCCGCACGGGCCGCATGCATGATCGCGAGCAGAGCCGAGTAGTAGACGTCTTCCTCATCGAGGGCCTTATCCAGCTTCCACCAGAGGTTCTTCAGCGTTTCTTCAAAATTCGCAGGCGGCGGCCCTGGCGGCGTGAAGCCGCGAGCGAACGTTGAGTAGAGGTGGTGGTGGGCGTTGATCAGCCCGGGCATGACCAGGCTGCCCCGGGCATCAATGCTGCGGTCTGCCTTGTACTTGTCAGCGGGAAATTGCCCAACATCGATGATGTGGTTGCCTTCAACGAGAATGCTGCCGTTCTCTATGAAGCGGTTTTGCCTGTCGAGCGTGACGAGATGTCCGTTGGTAATTAACAGCGATTTCATGTCACGCCTCGCCCATCGGCAGGAATGGCATCGATTGCTGCACGCCTTTCAGTATCGTGTACATCGCAGTCTGCTGCATATCCGGGTCGTCCTGCGTGTCGTTGAGTTCAAGGTGCCTGGTGGCACCATCGAAGCGTGCCTCGATTGCCCACCCGTCGCTATCGTGGAAAATCATGAACGCATTGTCCTGTTGCGCTTCGAAATCGTCGCGATTGACGTACAAACGCGGCTTGTCGCGGTACGGGGCACCTGATGTGGGGCAGAACGTTGTGCAGTTGCCGCATTCATTGCAGAAATCGGCGAGAACGGCGACCTGGTAATGCTGATCGCACTGGTCCGTTTCATAGGTAAAAAGCGCGAGATTCGGACACACGCCAACGCAGATGCTGCAATAGGTGTGGCAATCGAGGCAGCGGCCCGCTTCGGTACGTGCCTGCTCCGGTGTATAGGTGAGCATGACCTCGTTGAAATTCTGCCGCTCGGCAACACGTCTCTGCGGTGCCCGGATGCGACGCTCGCGCCTGCTGCGCCGTCTCAACATCTCAGCCATTAATGGCAACCGGGGGACAGTCACCTTTTCTCCGGATTTCAACTGGGGGACAGTCACCTTTTCTGTCACCTTTTCTCCGGGATCAAAGGTGCTTGTCCCTTTTTCATAAAAGGTGACTGTCCCCTTGTCAGACAAGGTGACTGTCCCCTTTTTGTTGAGGATGCTGCTGGCGATCGCTTTGCCGGCGGCGGCGGCCTTAACGATCGTCGCCGGGCCGTCGTTTGCGACATCGCCGCCGGCATAGATGCCGGGTATCGACGTTTCAAAGGTCTCCGCGTTGACTTTGATGTAGCCGCGATCGTTGAGCGCAATCGGTTCATCTTCGAGAAAATCGAGGACCGCGTGCTGGCTGATCGCCAGGATCAGCGTGTCGACCGGCATGTCGAAGTCGGCGTCCGGGCCATCGACTGCGATCCGTCGGCCCGAATCATCCCGGTCATCGCTTAGCTGCATAGGCTTGCACCGGACGGCCTGAAGCCTGCGGTTCTCGACAACCAGGCGCTCGGGGCGAGCCAGCTCCAGGACCTCGATCCCTTCCTCGAGCAACTGTGTAATTTCCTCACGGTCGGCTGGCATCTGGTCGATCGTGCGCCGGTAAATCAGGGTTACTTTGCGATCTCCCAGGCGCCACGCGACGCGAGCGCAGTCCATGGCTGTATCGCCTGCGCCAATAATGCTGACATGCTTGCCGATATCGAGAGTCTGTTGTTCCTTCGATTGCCGCAGGAATTGCAGCGCATCAACGACGCCGTCGCTATCTGCGCCTTCAAGGGCAAGCGTTTTGCCGAGCTGCGCACCGGCCATGATGACAATGTCGGTGAAGCCGTCGTCACGCAGCTGCGAGAGCGTGAGGTCCCGTCCGACGCGCGTGTTGAAGTGAATCCGGACGCCGAGTTCCTCGAGCACAGCGAAGTCCTGCGCGAACACCGCGCGCGGCAGTCGGTACTCGGGAACCACGCCGCCGACCATGCCTCCCGCATAGGCCTGTTCTTCAAATACCTCGACCTGGCAGCCACCGCGTGCCAGTTCGATAGCGGCCGACAGGCCACCCGGTCCCGCCCCAATGATGGCGACCTTGCGCTGCGATGGTTCTGCGGCGGGTGCCGATTTTGTTATGCGCTCCCGATCGACGATAAAACGCTTGATGTCGCGAATCGCGACAGGCTCGTCGAGATGCGTGCGTACGCAAGCCTGTTCGCAGAGGTGGTCGCAAATTCGTCCGAGGGTGCAGGGCAGCGGATTGTCAGCATGGACAATGTGTTGCGCGGCCGCGATGTGATCGCGGCGGACCTCAGCC
Organism: Gammaproteobacteria bacterium; assembly: GCA_024639825.1. Lineage (GTDB taxonomy): Bacteria > Pseudomonadota > Gammaproteobacteria > Steroidobacterales > Woeseiaceae > UBA1847. Next base: position 54,383 of record JAHEGH010000006.1, on the reverse strand, counting down.
ATATACTGCGGGACTTTCTGGTCCAGCGGGCAAACGTCGACGCAGGGTGCTTTGATGCAGTCGAAAGGGTCGAGCTTGCGGCTTGTCTTGCTGCCGGACGTAACAAACTCTGATTTCATGTTGTCCGAATCGATGACAACCTCGTCTGCGTAGCGCTGCAGATTGTCCAGCGCCGCTTCCGGGTCTATCGAGACATCTTCCGCCGCCTTGATGTAGTCGAGCAGCCGCAGGTACCCGCCGGTCTTTAGCAGGTCGGAGCAGACTGTGACGGTTTGCATGCCGGCCTCGAGCAGGTTCGCGGCGTTATAGCAACTCGCCCCGGCCGAGAATGACATGGGCAACGTGCCGTTGAACTCTGCGGCGAGCGTGGCCGCCAATTGCACCGTTACGGCGTGCAGCGGACGGCCGGACAGGTACATCATTTTCTCGGCGGGGTCGAACACCTCACGTCGGTTCTCGACTTCGAGTGTGTTCGACAGCTTGACGCCAAATTCGAGGCCATTGTCTTTTGCTACCGTCTGCAGCCTGCGGAGCATCGGGACGGCGGCGTCATATTTGAGGTCGTGCTCGAACGCAATGTCGGGCACGACTACGTCACCAAATCCGAGGTCCCTGTTGATGATCCTGCGAACGCGGCTCGGACCCAGTAAGGTCGGATTACACTTGACCAGCGTGTGCAGCCGGCGTTCCTGCAACAGGTATGTACAGATGCCCTCAATTTCGTCGGGCGGGCAGCCATGCATGGTCGATAAGGTGACGTTGTCGGAAATCCGGTCCGGAATGTCGATGTCGCGAACGGCCGGGTAGTCGTGTGCGACAGCATCGATGATCTCGGCTTTTCGTGCCGAACAGTCGGCGATATTGTCCAGGAACCATTGCATGTTCGGCTGGCGTATACCTGCAAGGTCATAGCCGACACTCAGGTTGAATAAAACCGGCGTGTCGCCGGGGTAGCCGAGCTTGTGATGCAGTGCGTGAATCAGCACCCAGGCGCGCAGATATTCCTCGAAGGACTCATGAACTTTCAGCTCCTGTGACCACTCGACGTTGTAGCCTTCGTCCTCCATGTCGATGCAGGGCTTGCTGACGTCCAGTTCGTCGAGCGTCTGGACGGTCTTCAGTTCTATGTAGCGTGCGCCGCAAAGCCAGGCAGCAACAATGTTCTGCGCCATTTGCGAATGCGGGCCCGCGGCGGGGCCGAACGGCGTATCCAGCGACTGGCCGAAGACCTGTATGCGGTAACGCGCCTGCAGATCGGGCACAAAAAAGAATGGCTTTGGGATGCCAAAAGCCGAATTCTGGTCGTCGAGTTCCGTGAACAGCCACTTTGCAAGCTGGTCGACGCTAATCGGGCGAAACAAGTCGGACATGCGCAGTTTCCTCCCGATGTATTCACGTATTATGGATGCACTTACCCGGATCAATTGAACCGGAAATGCTCAAGTCACCAAATACGCGGTTGCCGCAGGCGGGCATGGGCTGGCCGCAATAAAGGAAAGGAAATCAAGATGATAAAAAAACTAGTACTGATCCTCGCATTGGCGCTGGTCGCGCAATCGGCTGCCGCAACTGACGACGAGGAGATCACGAGCATGTTGCATCATTTCCTTGCACATTCGAGCACAGAAGCGGCGCATCAAAGCTTCTGGGCGGATGACCTCATCTACACTTCCTCTGCGGGACTGCGTTTCGGCAAGGCGGAAATCCTCGCCGGATATGAATCGTCTGGTGAAGAAGCGGCCTCGTCGAGCGACGAGGAGCCGCCGATGGTGTATTCCGGCGAAGAAGTGGATGTCCGAGTCTATGGCGACATGGCGGTTGTGGCGTTCAAGCTGGTAGGTACACCTACGAATGAGGCGGCCGCAGCCGATGTGCTGTACTACTACAACACTGGCACATTTTTGAAGCGGGACGACATCTGGCAAGTCGTGGCCTGGCAGGCGACGAAGATTCCGCCGCAATGAGGGAGTATGTCCGCGGGCGATAGAGACGTTGCAATCACGGCGGTAACCAACGACCGCATCTTCACCCAGGCGCAGCCCCTGCCGCCGCCCGCGGCTACGTACACAGTTTCGGCGCGCGGCAAGCCGCCCGGCGTGCCGGTGTTCGCGTACCTGCGTAAGAATTACGGCAACGTTCCGCTTCGTGAGATAGACAGCCTGTTCGGTTTCGCCGAGCGCAGCACCTTATACGGTGGTCGGGTATTCGTTCGCCGCGAACTGTCCGAACGCGACGTCTTTCAGCTAAACAACGCCGGCATTGGTGTGCGCCTGCCGATGACGAACCACTACGTCGAACGTGAGGAATACCTCGAGAATAAGCGCCTGCTGCAGAAGTACCACCAGCCCGGAAACTCGATCATCTGCACCAACGACGAACTCGCGCAGTGGATCCGCGATGACTTTCCAGACTATCGGCTGGATGCGAGCGTCATCAAGAACCTGAAATCCAGCGAGAAGATTGAAGAGGCCTGGGCGCTGTACGACTCCGTCGTACTACCCATGAGCATGAATGAGGACCTGGAGTTTCTCGAGCGACTGCAGGATAAGGACAAGATCACGCTGTTTGCGAACGCCGGTTGTGCGCTGACATGCCCATCCAAGATTTGCTACGTCGCAATGTCAAAGGCGAACAAGGGCGAGGAAAGCGGGCCCAATTGTTCACAGGAACTCAAAGCCAGGGAGATGCACGGTATGGTCGATTTTCCACTCGAACCGTATATCAAGCTGGGTTTTCACCGCTTCAAACTGCTGCGTGCCCGGCCGGGCTCGGTGACGGGGTTTTAGTCCGCGACGCCTAAACCCAGTCGAAATGCGCCGTGAAGTGGCGCAGGAACTGCGGGGCTTGCACAATTTTCATGCCGCGAATCGCTGCGCGCCGTTCCCATACCAGCTGTATCGCTTCGAGCACGTAGTCCATGTGGCTTTGCGTATAGACGCGCCGCGGAATCGCGAGACGCAACAGGTCGAGGCGCGCCGGCTGTTCCTTGCCCGTCTGTGGGTCAAGCCCGAACATGACCGTGCCGATTTCAGCGGTACGTATGCCGGCTTCGAGATACAACTCAACGGACAGTGCCTGTCCCGGATATTGCAGCGGTTCGATATGCGGCAGGAAGCGACGTGCATCGAGATACACTGCGTGACCACCGGCCGGCGCCATCACGGGAATGCCGGCGTCGATGAGGTGCTCGACGACGTATTGCGTGGAGAGCAGGCGGTAGTCGAGATAGTGCTCGTCGAGGGTCTCGTGCAGTCCCACAGCAATCGCTTCCAGGTCGCGGCCGGCCAGACCGCCGTAGGTAGGAAAGCCCTCAGTCATGATCAGGATATTGCGTTCCTGGCTTGCAAGGTCGGCGTCGTTGGTGCACAGGAAGCCGCCGATATTAGCGAAGGAGTCTTTCTTCGCCGACATCGTGCAGCCATCAGCGTAGCTAAACATCTCGCGTGCTATATCGATCGTGGCGACGTCTTCGTAGCCCGCTTCGCGACACTTTATGAAGTGCGAGTTCTCGGCGAAACGGCAGGCGTCTATATAAAAGGGAATGCCGGCGGCCTTCGCAATACGGCTGATCTCCCGGATATTGGCCATCGACACAGGCTGGCCGCCGCCTGAATTGTTAGTGACCGTCACCATGATAACGGGAATGTTTTCGGGCCCGTGCTCGGCGATGAATTTCTCGAGCGCCTCGGTATCCATGTTGCCCTTGAACGGGAAGTCTGAATCAAGATCCTGCGATTCTTTACAGGGCAGGTCGACGGGATTGCCGCCGACGAAGTCGATGTTGCCGCGCGTAGTGTCGAAGTGCGTGTTGTTGGGCACAAATGAACCGGGCTTGACCATGACGCCGAACAGGATGTGTTCCGCAGCGCGGCCCTGGTGCGTTGGGATTACCTGCTTGAAGCCGAAGATGTCCGTGACCGCGTCGCGGAAGCGAAACCAGCTGCGCGCGCCGGCATAGGACTCGTCGCCGCGCATCATCGCGGCCCAAGCCTCGGAGGACATGGCACTCGTGCCTGAATCGGTCAACAGGTCGATGATGACGTCCTCAGCACGCAGCAGGAACGTGTTGTGCTGCGCGTCCCGGATCAATTGTTCGCGTTCTTCGCGAGTGGTGAGCTTGATGGGCTCGACCATTTTGATCCGGAAGGGCTCGATGATCGTCTTCATGCGGTGAATAATAGTTGCAAGAGAAACTTATTTAGATAAGGGAAAGTACTGCGATTAAATTAGGGTTCTCTAATGTATAGTCGCTCTAAATCGAAAACCAGCCACACTTAGGAGTCAGGTATGAAATTCGGCACGCGCTGGCCACCCATTCCGGCCGGCATCCTTATCGGAGTGAGCATGCTGCTCGCGTTCGTGGTCGCTGGCCGCGGCATCGGCGCCAGCGGTGCGATGACCCGGCTCGTCGCCTGGGTCCAGCACGGCCTGTTTCCGGCGGCAACGGAACAAAGCGCCTACTTCGGCAGGTATTTCGCCGCTGGCGCACACCCACTTAACGACTACGTGGTCTTTCTGCTGGTCGGGCTGCTCATCGGTGCCTTTATTGCCGCCTGGCGTAGTGGCGAATTGCGCCTCGAGGTGCTGCGTGGACCCAATATCACGGCGCAAAATCGACTGGCGCTCGCTTTGGCGGGTGGCGTTATTTCCGGTTTCGCAGCACGCCTCGCGCGCGGCTGCACCAGCGGACAGGGCCTGGTTGGGGGAGCAGAGCTCTCAGTCGGCGCATGGGCATTCCTCATGTGTGTATTCATTGGCGGCTGGCTGGTCGCCTGGTTTGTGAGAAAACAATGGATTTAGCAATTCCTCTTGCCAAAACCGGCGTGATTTCGGCCGCAGCGAACCTGTGGCTGGCCATTCCGATCGGTTTTATTTTTGGCTTTGCACTGTTTCATGCCGGCTTTACTGACTCGCGTCGCATTGCCTGGGCGTTCTACTTCAAAGATGTTGGCGTTCCTGTCGTCATGTTCTCGGCCATCGTGACCGGCATGGTCGGGCTGTGGGGGCTGAGCCTCATCGGCGTACTCGACATCACGCTCGTCTACATGTTGCCGACTTACCTCGTGCCGATGGCTGTCGGTGGTGTCTTGTTCGGCGTCGGCATGGTCATCGGCGGCTACTGCCCCGGTACGGCGATTGCCGCTGTGGCAACGGGCAAGATCGATGGCATGGTATTCATCGGCGGTTTCCTGATTGGCAGCCTCCTGTTCGGCGATTTCTTCCCGGTCTGGGGTGACTTCTACAACAGCGATTACCTGGGTGCATTCCGGCTCGACCAGTGGCTGGGAATTGGCCTCGGCCCGACGGTACTCATCATCGTACTCGTCGCGATTGCAGGCACCGTCTCAATGATTTTCGTACAGGACTTTGTCTGGGGAAAGAAGGACACGATGACCAAGTCACGGCCCTTTATGAAGTTGCAGGGTGCACTCGTCGCTGCGGCTGTGGCAATCGGCATTATCTTCGCGTTCTTTCCGACCGAGTCGTTCATCGATGACAGTGTTGAGACACCGTTTTACATCGTCCCGAGGGCGGACGTGACCGAGGCAGCTCCATGAAACGTCGCGAGTTCATCAAACTTTCATCGTTGCTGGGAACCAGCGCGGTAGCAGGGCCCGCACTCATGCTTGGCGGCTGTGCGAACAAGCCATTGCCCGGCACGGGCGTTGTCAGCAAGACGCCTACCGTCTGCGACATGTGTTTCTGGAAGTGCGCCGGCGACGTTTACAAAGAAGACGGCGAACTCTGGAAGATCACCGGTAACGAGGACGACCTGCACAGCGGTGGACGCCTCTGCACACGTGGCACGGGTGGCCCCGGTGCCTACCTCGATCCTGACCGGCTGAAGAAGCCGTTGCTGCGCGTCACGGTGGACGGGCGACAGACGTTTCGGGAAGTCTCCTGGGACGAGGCGTTGCAGTTCATCGCGGCGAAAATGCAGGGTATCGCTGACACCGTCGGACCCGAGCGCATGGCGCTACTGCACCATGGCGCGGGTGGTCATCACTTTCTCCACCTGTTGCGTGCGTTCGGTTCCAATAGCCATGCCGAACCCGCCTTTGCACAGTGTCGCGGTCCGCGCGATGTTGGCTTCAGGCTGACGTTTGGCGAACCGGCGAGTTCGCCAGAGCGGACCGACATGGCGAACGCCCGTTGTATTGTCCTGTTGGGTTCACACATTGGTGAAAACCTGCACAACGCCCAGGTGCAGACACTGGCGGCCGCAATCAACAAGGATGCGACGCTGATTACCGTCGATCCACGATTTTCTGTCCCGGCGGGCAAGTCCAAACACTGGCTCCCTATCAAGCCCGGCACCGACATTGCGCTGTTGCTCGGTTGGATGAACGTGATCATCGAAGAGGAGCTTTACGACAGGGACTACGTCGAGCGTTACACGATCGGATTTGAACAGCTGTCGGACCACGTCCGGCAGTACACCCCCGAGTGGGTATTCCTTGAGACAGGCATTCGACCCGACGTCATTCGAGAAACGGCAAGAGAGATGGGTAAAGCCGCACCCGCGACGGTCGTGCATCCGGGACGACACGCTGCCTGGTACGGCGATGACACGCAGCGAAGCCGGGCGATCGCCATGCTCAATGCGCTGTTGGGAAGCTGGAATCGCAAGGGCGGCTTTTACATCCCTGAAAAAGTGGACATGCCGCACTTCCCGTTGCCCAAATATCCAAAACCCAGTGTGCAGACAGGCGATGCCTACCCAGGTAAGTGGCCGTTTGCGAGCCAGGGTGTAACCAATGGCGTTATCGAGGCGTCAATTGGTGAGGACGCCTTCTTCAAAGGCTGGATGGTGTATGGCACGAACCTGCCGCAGACCATTCCAGGCGTGGCGACAAAGCTGCGCGCGGCGGCTGATTCGCTCGACCTTGTCGTGGTCATTGACACGATGCCGTCCGAGATAACGGGCTATGCCGATGTCATTCTGCCGGAATGCACCTACCTCGAACGTTATGACGATGTACGCAACTCTGGCGAGCGGCACCCATCGTTGGCCCTGCGAATGCCAGCGTTTGAGCCCAAGTATGAAAGCAAGCCGGGTTGGTGGATAGCCAAGCAGCTTGGTGAGCAGCTGGGCTTGCACAAGTACTTCCCGTGGGAAGACTACGCCGACAAGATCGACTGGGAACTCCAACAGGTCGGAAGCTCTCTTGAAGAAATGCAGAGGATCGGCGTCAAGAATTTCCCGCGCAAGGGCCCCCTGTATTTCCGTGAAGGCGAGCCCAAACGTTTCTTCACGCCCAGTCGCAAGATAGAGCTGTATTCCAAGCAGCTGGCTGCAAAGGGATTCGATCCGATGCCGGTTTACACAGCACCGGAACCGGTTCCTCACGGCTACTATCGACTCAACTATGGCCGCATGCCGGCGCATACATTTGGCAAGACGACGAACAACCCGTTGTTGTTCGAGCTGGCACCCGAAAACCAGCTGTGGGTGAACCCACTTGTCGCAAACGAGCACAGACTCGAGAACGGCGAGTATGTGAAGCTCGCGTCGCGAGAGGGGGGTCTAAGCAGCAAGATCCGGGTGCGTGTGACAGAACGCATCGGTCCCGACTCCGTCTTCATGGCGCACGGCTTTGGTCACAAATCAAAACGCTTGCGCCTGACAGCAGGTGCAGGCGCAGATGATTCGGAACTCATGACGAACGTCAAGATTGACCCGATCATGGGCGGCACCGGGATGCGCGGTAACTTCGTTACGTTTATTAAAGAGCAAGCCGCTGGAGGTGAATCATGACGCGCTTCGCCATGGTCATCGACACGCGCACCTGCATTGGTTGCGGCGATTGCGTGGTCGCCTGCAAGACCGAGAACCATGTACCCGAAGGACTGAATCGTGACTGGGTCGTCGAAGCCACAAGCGGTACCTATCCGGATCTGAAAACCGAGTTTCGCTCCGAGCGCTGCAACCATTGCTCGAATCCGACCTGCGTAACGCTGTGCCCGACAGGAGCGAGCCATCTTTGGAACGACACGAACATCGTGCTCGTCGAGCCTGAGAAGTGCACCGGGTGTAAAGCCTGTATCGCGGCATGTCCCTACGATGCGCGCCTCGTGATGCACCCGGACGGCTACATCGACAAGTGCACATTCTGTCACCATCGCGTCGAGAAGGGGCTGGACCCGGCTTGTGTATCAACGTGCCCGACAGGGTGCATGCATTTCGGTTCTCTCGATGATCCGAACAGCGAAGTCAGCAAGCTGCTGAAGACACGTGAGCACAAAGTGCTCAATCCTGAAACGGGCAATGAGCCCAATGTTTATTACCTGATCTAGAAGCGACGAAGCGATGAAAGAAGAACTTCTCGTCACGGCCAGGGGCAACGAACTGATCGACCCGAGTCTGCATATCTGGACCTGGGAAGTGGCGATGTACCTGTTCCTCGGCGGATTGACTGCTGGTGTAATGATTTTTGCGGCGCTGATGACGGTGATGCATCGCGACGAGGAAGCCCCATTCGCAGCCCGGCGGCTGGCGCTACTTGCGCCGATCGTCTTGTCGGCGGGAATGACTACCTTGTTCCTCGACCTCGAGCACAAGCTGTTTGTCTACCGTTTTTATACATCGTTCCAGATCACGTCACCGATGTCCTGGGGTGCCTGGATCCTGATCGTGATTTACCCGATATCGATCATGCAAATTCTGTCAACGTTTAGAAGTGGTTATGGTTTTTTCGCCGGCTTTGTTGACAGATTCGCCATTGGACGGACTATTCTGGATACCTGTGAACGCTACCGCCATGAGATTGCGATGGCCGCAATCCCGTTCGCCATCGCGCTGGGCATATACACTGGCATCCTGCTCAGTGCATTCGGTGCGAGGCCCTTCTGGAATTCAGGCGTGCTCGGGCCACTGTTCCTGGTGTCCGGCATGTCGACTGCTGCGGCACTGGTTGCACTGATTGCAAGGCAGCACAGTGAGAAAGAGCTGTTCACACGCATCGATCTCGCGCTGATCGTCGCTGAGATTGCACTGGTCGCATTGTTCCTTGTTAACCTCTCCACCGGCTCTGGCCAGCAGATCGAGGCGCTACAAAGTGTTTTAGGTGGACCCTATACCTTGGTATTCTGGGTCCTGTTCGTGGGAGTCGGTTTGCTGGTTCCGGCGCTGATCGAAGTGCTCGAGATAACGGGCGTGAACAGGTCGTTGGCAGTTTTGGCGCCCGTGCTGGTACTTATCGGCGGGTACGCGCTACGACAGATCATGCTCGATGCAGGTCAGGAAAGTAGCTGGACGAACTACGACACTCAATATAATTCAGAATTGCTGGAGCGTTTGCATGAAGAAAGCCCTTAAAGCCACATTGCTGTCCCTGTCGGTCGCTTCCGTTGCGGCATGCGGTCCGTCCGCAAAACCGAATGTGTCGCTGACGGATGTTGCACAGGCTGCAGCGCGCCAGGACGATCGTGTCAGCGCACATGAACTTGCGACCTGGTTGATCGAAGGGCGGGGCGATTTCAAACTGGTCGACGTCCGCATGCCTGCAGATTTTGAAAAAGGCAGTATTGACAACGCCGAGAATATTCCGCTCGCCGAACTGGTGACCGACGCGGTGATCAGCACCCTGCCGACGGATCGTAAGATCGTTGTGTATTCGAACGGATCGGAGAATGCCGCAAAAGCGACCGTCATGTTGCGACTTTCGGGCATTAATGCCCACCTGCTGACGGGCGGCTACAACGCCTGGCAGGAGAAGATTCTAAATCCTGATATTTCCGCCGAAGCCCTGGACGGTGAGAGCCTTGAGACTGCGGAGCAACGCGCCTACGCCTGCTACTTCGTCGGTGAGCGGTCGGATGCCGCGACCCTCGAACGCAGCAGTGAACCCTTCGTCCCGCCCGTCTTTGAGGCGACCGAGGCGCTTGAGGATTTGCCCCCACCGGCCGAAGAGGGCTGCTAGTCCAGGGGAGCGGCAAGCACGGCTTTTATTTCCTCCTGGTTGAGCGGTCGTTGCCCGGGCCGGGCAGCAATGCCGCCCAGGCTGCCATCGATGTTTGTCCATGCATCGGCGGGTAATCCATCCTGCAGCAACGGCTGGTCGGGCCTGAACAAAATTTCACCGTCGCGTAGCTCAATACTTCCGCTCCCTAGCCCCAGGGCATCACTGGAGCGGTGACAGGACTCACAGGATCGGGCGGGCCCAATCGTATGAGGTGAGATCGGGGCAAACGCTCGAACCAACTTCTCTTCGTCCCAGTCCGGGTGCGCGAGCGTCATTATCATTCCGGGCGTGAACAGCGCGATACGATCCTCGGCAGTTACACCGAGCGTACCCAGGCCATTGCGAAAATCGGCTCGCTGTTCATGCCAGCGCCCCGACGTTTCCCGTTGTTCGATGTGATCCCATTGCGTGCCATCGGCGTCGTATTCCATATGGCAGCCAAAACACTGAGGTACCCACTGGCTGTGGCAGGTTGCGCACTCGAGACGTACGTGGTCCTGATCATGTACCCGTGTTTTCGCAAACGTCGTCTCGTGGCAGTCGCTGCATGCGGCATCCACGGCCTCTCGCTGGTGCAAGGCATCACCTGCGGCACTCATGATATCCGTCCCCTTGTGACATGTGGTGCATGCCATACCGGAGGTAAAGTGCACGTCGGCCGGTTTGCGTTCTATATGACGACCGTCAGACAGGCGTAACCGTGATTGCTTTTCTGTGGCGGTCGCCGCGTCGATCTCGCCCAGTCCCGTATAGCTCAATGAAATACGTGCCGACCGCGAGTGGCAGCCGAAACAACGTGCGTCGGCAACATTGGCGCTCAACGCCGGGTGGGCATTCTCAGGGTACGCGTTGATATGACATGCGAGACAGCCGCCGCCGCGGTCATTCACCGGATCGAGACCGTGCTCGGTTTTTTCCTGTCCGAGGTGGCAGCTCGCGCAGAGCTTTCGCAGCATCGAGTCGGCCGGCCCGTGGCCAAGTGACTGAAGATTCGCCTGTGCTGGGTTGCCAGCATTGCCATCAACCAGGCGTCGCGTCACATCGACCATGCCGTGGCCGGTATTCATCAGGCTGTCACTAACTGATGCGACTTTGTCGGCGTGGCAGGAGCCACACGCCTTTGCCGCATTATCGAGTAAGCCGGGAAAACCTGTCATGCCGACATGCGCCTCGTCCGGCCTCGGGCTCTGATTGTCGCCACCATGGCACAGCGTACAATTGTCCGCGGCGAATCCGTGTGCCGGTGCAAAACCCGTACGTTCGGCGACATGACAATCGTTGCAGGTGTTACCTTTTACGCCTTGCGAGAACAGCATGGCGGCAGTCGTAAAACACAGAAAAATCAAGGTTCGGCAAGTCACATTGAGATAGTAATAGTACTGATGTTGCGATGAAACTCGGCGACTAGTATTAATTCCAATCATGAATACCAAAGACCTGACACAACGCGCGGATTTGACGCGCCACGGCCGAGGTACGGGTGCGCTGCGTACTCGCCGTCCCGATTACGTCGATTTCCTCCCACCCTGCAACGATGCCTGTCCGGCTGGCGAGAACATCCAGGCCTGGCTTGCGCTCGCGCAAGACGGTCAGTTTGAAGCAGCCTGGCACGAGCTGGTGCGTAACAATCCGATGCCGTCCATTCATGGCCGGGTCTGTTACCACCCCTGCGAAGATTCCTGCAATCGCATCCATACAGACAGTACCGTCAGTATCCATGCCGTCGAACGTTTCCTGGGCGATCTTGCGCTTGAGAAAGGCTGGCAGTTTGAGAAACCGGATGCCAGGTCGGGGAGCAAAATCCTGATCGTGGGAGCCGGACCCAGTGGGCTTTCCGCCGCGTACCACCTGACGAAAATGGGACACGAAGTCGAGATACGTGAAGCCGGGCCCGTCGCCGGAGGCATGATCCATTTTGGCATTCCAGCGTATCGCATGCCGCGTGACGAACTGCAGGCTGAGATTGCACGGATTGAGAACTTCGGTGTCAAAATCACACTTAATCATCGTGTTGACGATGTGCTGGCCGAGAAAGAAGAGGGTGGCTTCGACGTTGTATTTGTTGCCGTTGGCGCACACATCAGCAAGAAGATCGACATACCGAATCGAGACGCAGGCAAGATTCTCGACGCCGTGTCCTTCCTTAGCCAGGCGAATGAGGGCGATCCACCCAAGCTTGGACGCCGCGTCGCTATTTATGGTGGCGGCAACACAGCCATGGATGCAGCGCGCACCGCGAAGCGTCTCGGTGCAGAAACGATGATCATCTATCGTCGCGACCGCAGCACCATGCCAGCGCATGACTTTGAAGCCGACGAAGCGATGGAAGAGGGCGTCAAAATCAACTGGCTGCGAACGATCAAGGAAATCGACAAGTCCACCTTCAAAGTCGAGGTAATGGAACTCGATGAGAATCGGCGGCCCCAACCGACGGGCAAGTTTGAAGAACTCGAAGCGGATTCACTCATTCTTGCCCTGGGGCAGGACACCGATACAGCGTTTCTCGAATCGGTACCCGGTATCGAGTTCGAGTGGGACCATACGGTCGTCGTCGACGACAACATGATGACGGGCCATACCGGTATCTTCGCCGGTGGCGATATGGTTCCTAGTGAGCGGTCCGTTACGATTGCTGTGGGTCACGGCAAGCATGCGGCGCGTCATATTGACGCGTTTCTGCATGACTCCACATACGTTCGCGGCCCTCGTCATGATTTGATCGGGCATGAACGACTGCATCTTTGGTATCGAACCAATGCACCCAAGATCGAGCAGGAGCGACTCCCGATTGAGCGACGCGGCACGGGGTTCGATGAAGTGCTGCAAAACCTGAGCGCAGAAGAAGCGCTGTTTGAAGCGAAACGTTGCCTGTCCTGTGGTAACTGCTTTGAATGCGACGGCTGCTACGGCGCCTGCCCGCAGGACGCGATCATCAAGCTCGGCCCGGGCAAGCGATACAAATTTGATTTCGACAAGTGCACGGGATGCGCCGTGTGCTATGAGCAGTGTCCGTGTCACGCCATCGAGATGATCGATGAGCCGGCCATTGCAGAGGCGCAGGCATGAGCGAAAAACGCGCACTCGAGGGTAACGAAGCCGTCGCGCGAGTCGCGTATGCGGTTAGTGAGATCTGCTCGATTTACCCCATTACTCCATCGTCAGCGATGGCCGAATCCGCCGACGTCTGGTCGGCCCTTGGTAAGGAAAACCTCTGGGGCCAGGTTCCCGATATTATTGAAATGCAGAGTGAGGCGGGAGCCGCTGGTACCGCGCACGGCGCATTACAAACAGGCGCGCTGACCACGACGTTCACAGCGTCGCAGGGTCTCATGCTCATGTTGCCGAACATGTACAAGATCGCTGGCGAACTGACATCGACGGTGTTTCATGTAGCCTCGCGTTCGCTCGCCGCCCAGGCGCTGTCGATTTTCGGCGACCACCAGGATGTGATGGCCGCGCGGACGACAGGGTTTGGCTTGCTTGCGGCGGCATCCGTGCAGGCGGCACAGGACCTGGCTTTGATCAGTCACGCTTCAACCTTGAAAGCGCGTGTCCCGTTCATTCATTTCTTTGACGGCTTCCGCACCTCGCACGAGGTCAGCAAGATTGACCTCGTTTCCGAGGACGAGATGCGCGTCATGATTGACGACCATCTCGTCTACGAGCATCGTCAGCGCGCGCTGAACCCGGATAATCCATTTATCCGTGGTACGGCGCAGAATCCGGACGTCTATTTCCAGGGACGCGAGAGCGTCAACAGCTTTTATGCTGCGACGCCAGGCATTGTGCAGGACATGATGGATCGCTTCGCGACGTTAACCGGTCGGCAGTACAAGCTGTTCGACTACTACGGCGACCCGAAGGCGGAACGCGTGATCGTGCTGATGGGTTCCGGTGCCGAGACAGTGATGCAGACGATCGATGCGCTGCCCGAGAAAGGCATTGGCATGATCAATGTCCGCCTGTTCCGTCCGTTCTCCAGCGAGCACCTGTTGGCCGCTTTGCCGGAGACGGCGAAGTCGATCGCCGTGCTTGACCGAACGAAGGAAATCGGAGCGAGCGGTGAGCCGTTGTACCAGGACATCATCACCGCTCTCGCCGAGGCAAATATCGCGGGCACGATGAAAACGATGCCGCACGTAATCGGTGGTCGCTACGGGCTGTCCTCGAAAGAATTTACGCCGGCGATGGTCAAGTGCGTATTCGACGAGTTACTGAAGGACAAGCCGAAGAATCACTTCACGCTCGGAATTAACGACGACGTAACGCACACGAGTCTTGAGTATGATCCGTCATTCCAGATCGAGGGCACCGACGCCACGCGCGCGCTCTTCTTTGGTCTGGGCGCAGACGGTACCGTCGGTGCTAACAAGAACAGCATCAAGATTATTGGCGAAAATACGGATCTGTACTGCCAGGGCTATTTTGTTTACGACTCGAAGAAATCGGGCTCACGTACCGTATCGCATCTGCGCTTCGGTCCCGAGCCGATTCATTCGCCCTATCTGATCCAGTCAGCAAACTTCATCGCTTGCCACAAGTTCGACCAGATCAACAGGATCGAAATTCTCAAGGATGCAGCGGAAGGTGCCGTGTTCCTGCTCGACAGCCCGTACGGGCCTGACGAGGTTTGGGACAAGCTACCGCAGCCAGTGCAACAGACCATCATCGATCGCAAGATCAAGCTGCACGTCATCGACGCTGCCAGCGTTGCACGCGATGCAGGCATGGGTAAGCGCATTAACACGATCATGCAGGCCTGTTTCTTTGCCCTGTCTGGCGTATTGCCGCGCGAGGAGGCGATTCAACAGATCAAGAAAGCGATCGAGAAGACCTACCATGCGAAGGGACAAGCGATCGTCGATAAGAACTTTGCGGCGGTCGATGCAGCGCTCGATCATCTCCACGAAGTATCGGTCCCCGAAAAGGCAAGCAGCGAACGACCGCTCGACGACGTCGTACCGGTGGATGCTCCAACCTTCGTTCGTGAAGTTACTGCCCAAATGATGCGCGGTCATGGTGACGATCTGCCGGTAAGCAAGATGCCCGTCGACGGCACGTATCCCAGCGCAACGTCGATGTTCGAGAAGAGCAACGTCTCGGATTCTGTGCCGCAGTGGGAGCCGGACTTGTGCATCCAGTGCGGCAACTGCGCGTTCGTGTGCCCGCACAGTGTTATTCGCGCAAAGTTCTATCACGAGAAAACGCTCGAGCAAGCACCCGAAGGGTTCCTCTCTGCGCCAATTTCGGCGCGCGGGTTCCCCGAAACACGCTATTCGCTGCAGGTATACGTTGAGGACTGCACAGGCTGCAACCTTTGCGTCAGCGCATGCCCGGTTCGCAGTCCGGAGGATCCGGAAGTTCGTGCGATCAACATGACGGACAAAGCTCCGCTGTTAAGCCAGGCCAAGAACGACATCGACTTTTTTGAATCCATTGATTACAACGACCGTGCAACCGTTGAATTTTCGTCAGTGCGCGGCGCGCAGTTCCTGCAGCCGCTGTTTGAGTTCTCGGGTGCATGCGCAGGCTGCGGCGAAACCCCTTACGTCAAGCTTTTGTCACAATTGTTCGGACCGCGCCTGCTCGTTGCCAACGCGACCGGTTGTTCGTCCATCTATGGCGGTAACCTGCCGACTACGCCATGGGCGAAGAACGCCGAAGGTAGCGGCCCCGCCTGGTCGAACTCGCTATTCGAAGACAATGCGGAGTTCGGACTCGGCATGCGTATTGCCGCGGATCATCACATGACCCTGGCAAAGCAACTTGTCACCGAACTCAAGAAAGACATCGGGCACGAGCTCGCCGATCATATTGTCCACTCAGGCCAGCGCGTCGGTAGTGAAATCCGCAGGCAGCGCCGTCGTGTAAGGCAATTGCGCAAGCGCCTGGTGGAGCTGACATCGCGCCACGAAAACCCGAAGGCGACGGCACTATTGTCCATCGTTGATCACCTGATCAGGCGCAGCATCTGGCTTGTCGGCGGCGACGGCTGGGCCTACGACATTGGTTCGGGCGGCCTTGACCATGTGCTCGCCAGCGGCCGTAACGTTAACGTGCTGGTAATGGATACCGAGGTCTACTCGAACACGGGCGGGCAGATGTCAAAAGCCACACCGCTGGGGGCCGCGGCCAAGTTCGCATCGGCTGGCAAACGTATCGGCAAGAAAGACCTGGCATTACAGGCCATTTCCAGTGGCAACGTCTACGTTGCGCAGGTGGCGATGGGTGCAAATCCTCAACAGACCCTGCTGGCCATGCGCGAAGCGGAGGAGTACAACGGTCCGTCACTGATACTCGCGTACAGCCACTGCATTGCGCACGGCTACGATCTGAAGGATGGCTTGCGGCAGCAACAGCTTGCGACAGCGAGTGGTTACTGGCCTTTGATGCGCTACAACCCGGCCCTGCGGGCAGCGGGCAAGAAACCCTTTGTGCTGGATTCGACGCGGCCGACGATTCCCTTGCGCGAATACGCCTACAACGAGAATCGCTACAAGGTGCTGACCAAGACCAATCCGGAAGAAGCCGAGCGACTCATGCAGATGGCGCAGGAGATGGTAGACCGGCGCTGGGCGACCTATGTGCACCTCTCGAAACAGGATCCCGGCAAGTTCGCGCAGGCTGGTTAATCCTGCGAATCGGGCAGGCAATAAAAAAGGGCGGGCCCGTTAAGGTCCGCCCTTCCTCTCTAACCTGGTATGGATTAGATGGCTACGATGTTCTCAGCCTGGGGGCCTTTCTGGCCGTCCGTGACAGTGAACTCGACCTTCTGGCCTTCGGCCAGGGTCTTAAAGCCATCGCCCGAGATGTTGCTGAAATGAGCAAACACGTCTGGGCCTGATTCTTGTTCAATAAAGCCAAAGCCTTTAGCTTCGTTAAACCATTTAACGGTTCCGGTAGTTCTGGACACAATCTCTTCCTAATAATAAATAAAAATGCCGAAATGTTCGGCTGCGGGAAGTTTAGACTCAATTACCCACAAGTCAATGAAAAGCGTGACTTAATTTTCACCTGTAGTGACGTATTTTCGCCAGATCCATAGCAAAAACGCGCCATTCAGGAGGATTCCGAGCAGTCCTACCTCGGGGCCAAACAGGTGCGTTTGCGCTATACCCAGCGCACCAATCTTCTCGCCGAAGCCAAATAGGGGGTAGTCCATACCGTTCCAGACGGCATGGCAAACGGCGGGAACAAGCACAGATCCGGACATCATGCGCAGTACGCCCCAGATAGCCCCCAGCAGGGGTGCGTTGACCAGATAACCGGAAATTTCCGCAGCGGGCTCAGGTTTTGCCGAGTCGGTCTCAGCGATATTGACGGCGCTGGCAGGCCTCGCAGCAGGCGTCTGGTCGAACCACGAGTGGTACCATATCAGGCAAGACTACTAACGAGGGTCACACATGGAGATTAGTAACACGGAAAGTATTCCGGGCCGGACCATTGTCCAGTTTTATGGCGTGGTGACGGGCAATACGGTGCGCGCCAAGCACATTGGCCGCGATATTATGGCCGGGCTCAAGAACATTGTCGGTGGTGAGCTGGTCGGGTACACGGAGTTGTTGCAGGATTCGCGCAAAGAGGCGACCGATCGCATGATTGAGCAAGCGCGATCGATGGGCGCCAATGCGGTGGTCAATGTGCGCTTCGCGACGAGTTCGATTTCGCAGGGTGCAGCCGAGTTGTTTGCCTACGGTACTGCTGTAAAGGTCGAGTGATATGGAATCCGGTTTCCTACAGATGCTGGAGCTGATCCTGAACTTCGGTTTGCCGCTTCTCTTGTTGATGGTGGCCTACTTTATTGGCGCGTGGATTGAGCGCAGGCACTTGCGCAGTATTCGTAATCGAGAAGGCGATAATGTCCAGTTTCCGGTGGTCACGTTTGACACGATGCCCGACGACTGGATTGCGTCATCGTCGACGCTGGTCAGCGGCAGCGTGGTTATCTCTCTCGACTATTTCAAACGTGTAATTGCCGGTCTGCGGAGCCTGGTTGGTGGGCGCATCAAGACGTACGAACCGTTGCTCGATCGTGCGCGCAGAGAAGCGATGTTACGCATGATCGAGAGAGCGCGACTCGATGGTTACGATGCGATCTTCAATGTTCGGCTCGAGACTTCACGACTCGCTAATTCGCGTGGTGACGGCAAAGGCATCGCAGGCGTCGAAATGCTTGCTTTCGGCACGGCCGTCAAATTTGCCTCACGGTTTGCGCGCACGTCGTGAGATTCGTTCCGCGTCAACCGCGTGAAGGCATCAATGTGTCCGACACGCATCCGCTGGTTGAGGCGGGCACTCTTATCGTTGGTTTGACAGCGATCTTCGCGCTCATCGCGCTGGCGCTGATTTTTATTATTGAAATTGCGCTGTACTTCATTCCTGTAGAGAAAGAGGTGACGTTGTTCGAGGACTGGCTGCCCGACGATCTGGTTACTGTCTCGCCGAACGACGACCGCCTGAACCAGGCACAGCTGCTGGTCGATCGCCTGGCCTTCCATTGGGGTGATGCACCCTACGAGTTTCGCGTTGAGATCGACGACTCTGATGTCGCTAATGCAATGGCCTTGCCGGGTGGTCTCATTGTCGTGACCGAGGGACTACTTGACCAGGTAGAGTCCGAAAACGAACTGGCGTTCGTACTCGGCCATGAGCTCGGTCATTTCAGGAATCGTGATCACCTGCGCGCGCTGGGCCGCGGGATCGTGTTATCGATGTTTTTTGCGGTCATGATGGGCAATGACGAATCCAGTCTGGGTATCAAGGTGGCCGACCTCACCCTGCGCGGATTTAGCCGCAAGCAGGAATCCAATGCCGATGAGTTCGGACTGGAGCTCGTCTATACACAGTACGGGCACGTCAACCAGGCGTGGCGATTGTTCGAACGCTGGGATGACCGCGATCATTCGTTCCTGGATTTCGCATCCTACGCATCGACGCATCCGGACTCAGGAGATCGTGTCGAGGATCTTGCTGCGTTTGCGCAGCGGGAGGGCTGGCCGGTTGTGGGCACGCTAACGCAACTGAAGTGGTAGCGAGCAGCAGACAGGATTCAAAGAAAAGCCCCGCCACCTTGCGGCAGCGGGGCGGAGCCAATCGATAAGTCTCGCGGGGGAGTAGAGGGCTTATCTTAAGTTTGTGGCTCAATCAGGTAAACGCCAATCTTGTCGGCAGTGAAGACGTTCATGTCCGTGTCGTACTGGCCTCGTGCATGCATCGAGCGTGCTGTTGTTGCTCCATCCAGGCTGAGACTCAGGTCGTTGACGAAATCGGCAAAGTCAGAGTACATGCGCAAACTGTCGCCTGACTTGATGTAGAACACCTTGCGGTCGGTCGCGCGCGGCACGATAAGCGTATCGGAATCCAATGACGTCAGATCGATAAGCACAGGGCCCTGTTTGATGTAATGACGGATGTCGATGTCTGCATTATCGTTATCGAGCGTCAGACCATCCGGACCGATGCTGGCAAACGGCGCGACGGTTCCTGCGACACCCCAGCCAACACCGAGCGCGCTGCGTACATCGGTGTAATCGATCACGGTCCGGCCCGCGAAGTCAGGCGGTGCTGCGCCGAACGCATTTGGGAATCCCTTTGCAACAATCGGTTTGCCGGCCGCGAAGTTCGCGAGCGCCAGGTTACCCGTCGCAACTTCATAGTTGTCGGGATCGGCATCCGTATCAGGCGATGCACCGGTACCGGTAAAATCGAAGATGTTGACGCGGCGGCGGTCGATGCTGTGCAGGGTGATATCGGTCTGGCCCGGCATAACCATGTTGACGATGCCGGTCAGGTGCGTCAGGTGCATACGGACGGCACCCTGGGTGGCGTCAAACAGGACCTGCGGTGAACTGGCGTCGGTGGTCGGAGCCGCTTGCGAACCACGAATGGTCACGCGCTGGCCGATGGAAATGGCATCAACGCTTAGGTCATTGTGGCGATGGCCGTCGCGGAATACCTTCGTATCCGGGCCGATTTCAACAACGACATCGTCATGGAAATGCGCGCGCCGGTCGGACGGGATGATGGTGGCGCCACGCACAGTCAGGAAGTTGCCTTCACGCTTAATGACGTTGCCCACCACGGCATCCCGATCGATGCCTGGAACGCTTGAGCCAGCAAGTACGATGTCTGCCGTAAACTCACGAGCCGCGACATTGAGCGTACCTGCGGCAACGGTCGGCGTTCCCTGGCCGGCTGCATTCAGTGCGCGCAGACCTTCCAGGCCAATGAACATCTCTTCGTTGACTTCAAATTCGGTTTCGCCTGTGACATGCACCGTGACGCGTCCAAAGTCGCCCTGGCGATCGTGGAACGGGCGGATAGCAACCGTATAGGTCATTTCATCTTCGCTGACGCTGACCAGCGGGCCGCGGACCCGAATATCCTTCTCGTCGACGGGGGTCACTTCGGCAAGAATAAATGGTTCCGCTACAGCTTCTGCCGGTGTCGGCACGATATCGACTGTGTGCGATGCCGCCAGGTCGAAGTCGAGCTGCAGCAGGGCAGGCCGTCCCTTCATGACGACCAGGCGATCACGGTTTGATAACTGGATTTTGAGTTCCGTTTGCCCGAGGACGTTGCCGTCCATGTCTTTGACCACGGCCTGTTTGGATTCGTCTGCGGCTTCAACGAAAATTTCTGCATTCGTATAATCGAGACGGATCGTGCCCGATACGTAGGTCGCGGGTGGTACCGACGCGGCCGTAACCAGCTCGGTCAGGTCGACGTAGTCCGTGAAATTGATCCTCGTTGAGCGTGGCAGCGTTTCAACCATGCGTCCATTGGCCGTTTCGAGCTCGAGCGACAGGACGTCTACCGTGTAGTTTACGAAGTCGCCATCGGCGTCGGTCAATGCAACGAATACGGTGCCGCACTCTGCGAGTGTTGCGGGATCGTTGGGGTCACACTGAGTTGTTGTTGTCGGGTCTGTTACGGCGGTGGTTCCTGCACCACCGCCGCAGGCGGTGAGAAACAGGACGACCGTAAAAAGCAATCCCTTGTAAGCGAGTTTCATGGCAATCTCCTTGTGCACTTCAAGTCTCGGTTCAGGGCTATAACGGGATTCGCGCAGATTGGTTGACGCGCGCGTGTCGATGCGAGTTATGTATACTGGTGATCGAATGGAGAACTCAAAAAAATACAGCGACTTAGCTTGTATTCCTTTGGCATCGTGTCAAACTATTATCCCGTAATGACGAATCCGTCCGACACCACAACGACTACGGGAATCCGACACCGCAAACCTCGCGCCGGCGAGCGCACGCGTGGTGCCGTCGATGCCATGCAGACCAAGATCGCTGTGGCAGTCCAGAGCCTTCAAGCGGGCCGCTACAAAGAGCAACTTCAGGCCATTGTTGACGAGTTACCCGATGCGGCGGGTGCGGACGCGGCATTCATCGCATTGATCGCCGAGGACGGCCGGTCGATCGAGACCGTGATGGCGTCAAGAAGTGGATTTGCGCAGTGCAATCCCGGTGGCCTGGCGAACGAGAAGCTTGAGGACTGGCAATGGTTGCGTGGTCGGCTGGGCCATCTGCGCGTTGTGGAAGTCGCAGACACGCTGAGCGGACCCAAAGCGGCGAAGGACGACCTCGAGCGTCTGCACGAACTGCATATCGGCGCCGCGCTGATCATCGGTTTCTCGGTTCACGACGAGATTGCGGGCTTCCTGGGTATTGCCGATGAACACCCGGTCGATGGCTGGGACGCGAACCTGCATCTCCTGATGAAGCTGTTCGGTTCGTCGCTGGCCGTTGGCCTCGAGCGCGTGCGGGACCGGGAAATTCTGGATGAACTGCAGGAACGGAATTCGCTGGTTGCCATGACCGCCAATGATGGTATCTGGGATTTCGACGGCAATACCAAGCGCATCAATCTGTCGCGCCGCTGGAAGACCATGCTCGGCTACGACCCCGATGACGAGGACGTGGTACTCGACTGGTACAACCTCGTGCATCCGGACGACATTGCGCGCGTGCAGATGCGTATGCGTGAGCATCTGGAGGATAAGTCTCCCTTCTTTGAGTCTGTGCATCGCATGCGTCATCAGAGCGGCGACTGGCGCTGGATGAAGAGCCGCGCGAAGTGCGTGCTCGATAGTAATGGACGGCTGGTTCGCCTGTTGGGCGTGGAAGTCGACATTACCGAGCGCAAACTCTATGAAGATGCACTGTTTCGCGAAAAAGAGAGCGCACAGATTACACTGCAGTCAATCGGCGATGGCGTTATCACTACGGACGCCAAGTGCAATGTCGAATACGTTAACCCGGTTGCTGAAGAGCTGACCGGCTGGAAAGTCGATGATGCGAGCGGCCGTCCTATCGATGAAATATTCCGCGGGTTTCACGAAGAAACCTGCGAACCTCTTGAGAACCCCCTGGCTGTTGCGATTCGTCGCGATCGCGCGATCAAGTCCGTACGTCCAACCCTCCTGATCCGGCGCGACGGCAACGAGCTCTATATCGAGAGCACGGCGTCACCTATTCGTGACGGCAAGGCCAGCGTTAGCGGTGGTGTCCTGGTATTCCACGACGTAAGTGAGTCGCGCGATTTGAACCGGCGTCTCAGCTATCACGCAAGTCACGATATTTTGACGGGCCTTGTCAATCGCGCCGAGTTTGAGAATCGCGTCGAGCGCGCACTGAAAAGTGCGAAAGCGCGTGAGACCTCGTACGCGTTGCTCTATCTCGATCTCGACCAGTTCAAGATCGTCAACGACTCCTGTGGCCACAGTGCCGGCGATGCGCTGTTGGGTCAGCTGGGAACGCTGCTCAAATCGAAAATTCGTTGGCGCGATACGCTCGCGCGTCTTGGCGGCGACGAATTCGGCGTCTTGCTGGAAAGCTGCAGCCTTGATGAGGCCATGAACACGGCCGAGACGTTGCGTATGGCGATCGGTGAGTACAAGTTCGTGTGGGAAGAACGGACCTTCAGGCTCGGCGTGAGCATTGGCGTGGTGCCCATCACCGCCGACAACGAAGACGTCGCCGCATTGCTTACAGCAGCGGACAGCGCCTGCGCGGCAGCCAAAGAGGCGGGCCGCAACCGTATTCACAGCTTCCAGGAAAACGACATAGATCTCATGCGCCGGCGCCGCGAAATGCAGTGGGCCGCCCGCATTAACAATGCGCTGGAAGAAAATCGCTTCGAATTGTTCCGCCAGACTATTTTGCCGCTGCAGGCCGAAGAAGAGGGGGCTCACTATGAGATTCTCCTTCGTATGCGCGACGAGAACGGCGGCATTATATCGCCGGGACTGTTTATCGAAGCGGCAGAGCGCTATGGGATCACACCGAGTATCGACCGCTGGGTGATCCGCAGCGCGTTTCGTTGGCTGGTATCAGAGGCCGATGAGCGCGAACGCCTTACGCTGTGTTCGATCAACCTGTCCGGGCAGAGTCTTGGCGACGAAAAATTCCTTCCCTTCGTGGTCGATCAGTTCCAGATGAGCGGCATCGACGCGACCAAGATCTGCTTCGAGATCACGGAGACGGCTGCCATCGCGAGTTATTCGCAGGCTAATCGATTTATCAATGCTCTCAAGGAACTGGGCTGCATGTTCGCTCTTGACGACTTCGGCACCGGTCTGTCGTCATTCGGTTATCTCAAGCATTTCCCCGTGGACTTCCTCAAGATCGATGGCAGCTTCGTCAAGGAGATACTGCATGATCCGATCGACCGCGAGATGGTGCGCTCGATTAATGAGATCGGACACCTCACGGGCAAGCGGACGATTGCCGAATTTGCCGAAAATGAAGAGATCATCACGATGCTCAAGGGTATGGGCATCGACTACGCGCAGGGCTATGGTGTCTCCGAACCCAAACGCGTAACCCGGGCAGTAGCTTAGTCGATCCTGAATAGCATCGACAGGTCTGCAGCCCTGATGTTCTTGGTCAGAGCACCCGTCGAAATGTAATCCACGCCCGTTTCGGCAATTTCCCGAATCGTGTCCAGGGTCACGTTGCCGGACGCCTCAAGCTCGGCACCCACAATGCCGTAGCTCTTATTGGTCGCTACCGCCTCTTTCAGTTCGTCGATAGAGAAGTTGTCGAGGAGAATGCGCGCTGCGCCGGCATCCAGCGCTTCCAGCAGCTCGCCGTGGTTTTCGACTTCAACTTCGACCAGGACTTCGCCACCTGCCTCCTGAGCACGCTGTAAAGCGGCCGTGATACTGCCAGCGGACTTGATGTGGTTTTCCTTGATCAGGATGGCATCGAAGAGACCGACCCGATGATTGACTCCACCGCCACAGGTCACCGCATACTTTTGCGCAAGACGCAGACCAGGAATGGTCTTGCGTGTGTCGAGCACCTTGGTGCGTGTGCCCTCAACGGCCTTTGTGAAGGCAGCCGTAATGGTTGCGGTCGAGGAGAGCGTCTGCAGGAAATTCAAGGCCGTGCGTTCGCCAGTCAGCAATGCCCGCGCATGACCGACGATCTTGCAGATAACGTCGTTGGCCTCGGCACGACCGCCGTCGCCGATGTACCAGTCGATGATGATATTTTCATCAAGCTGACGAAATACCTCGTTGACCCACGCCTCGCCGCATAACACGAGCGATTCTCGTGCAATGATCGTCGCGCCAACGACCGCATCGGCATCCACCAGGGATGCCGTAAGGTCACCGGCCCCGACGTCCTCGGCAAGTGCTGCCGCGACGCCGGGGCCGATGGAGGCTTTCGTCTCGTCGGAAAGCAAGCGGGCCTACATGGCCCAGCCGTGTCCGGCTCCGACCATGCTCATGACCATCGGGATGGACATCAGTGTGTTTGAACGCGAGGCCAGGAATGCAATGTTCTTGGCTTTGGCTACCTGGTCTGCACTGGCTTCTACCATGCCGAGGACTTTCTTCTGGTTCGGCCAGATCAGTACCCAGACGTTAAATAGCATGATGGTACCCAGCCACGCACCAACGCCAATCGTCATGGCGTACTGGTTAACCGGATCGGTGTTCAGTCCAAGCGCAAAGGCATTGTGCAACTGCCCTTTGTGGAGCAGGAATGCAGCACCCGTTACCCATGTGGCCAATGCACCCCAGCGGAACCAGGCGAGTGCGCGCGGCGCGACATACTTTGCGATGCCGGCGCCACCAGGACCACCTTCATCGCCGGCAGCCTCGCCAAGTGCAGGGACCTGCACGAAATTGAAGTAGTACAGCAGGCCGATCCAGGTAATGCCGGATAATACGTGCAGCCAGATCGTAATCGACTGTGCGCTTATTCCAGCCACCATGTGGTTGCCCTTGGTCACGAGCATGATGATGACAGCGAGAACGACGCCACCAATAATCGTGCCGCTAATAGTCTTCAGGGGGTTCATTATTTGTTTCTCCGGTTTTAAGCTGTCGGTATTATAGGGATGGCGGTACAATCGCGCCAATGTTTGAACGGACCCCTATGCGTTACACGCTGGCTATTCTGCCATTGCTGATGCTGAGCGGCTGCACGGCCCTCGTAGTTGGCGGTGCGGCCGCCGGCGGATACCAGGTTGGCAAGGATGAGCGGCAGGCGGGTGTGGTGGCATCGGATTCCGCGATCACGAGTAACATCAAGGCAAAGTACGTCGCTGACTCGATTGTCAGCGTGTTTAATATCAGCGTCCATACCTATGACGGTAAGGTCACGCTCTCAGGCACCGTTGGCAGTTTCGTTGCGCGTGACCAGGCCGTAGACCTGGCGAAGAGCACAGCGGGCGTCAAGACGGTAACGAACCAAATTGTAGTTGAGGACTGAACAGATGAGTTTGAAAGAACGCATTGAAGAGCAACTCGGGTCACACGATGTTCTTCTTTATATGAAAGGTACACCGGATTTTCCCCAGTGCGGATTCTCAGGCCAGACGGTTGCGGCACTTAACGCGATCGGCAAGCCGTACTCATTTGTGAATATCTTTGAGGACCCGGAGATTCGCGAAGGTTTGAAGGAATACTCTAACTGGCCGACGTTCCCTCAGCTCTACGTTAAGGGCGAGCTCATCGGCGGCTGCGACATCGTGGTCGAGATGTACCACTCTGGCGAGCTCGCAAAAGTCCTCGAGGAAGCCTAAGCCCGAACCTGTGCGGGGACACCTGAAAGGTGTCCCCGTGCGACCCCCTCCGTTAAGGGACACCTGGAAGGTGTCCCTGTGCGACCCCCCGTGAGGGGACACCTTTCAGGTGTCCCCTGCGACCCCCCGTGAGGGGACACCTTTCAGGTGTCCCCTAACAAACCTCAGGGTTGCGGCGGGGCGTTGCGCAGCGACATCTCGAAGATATCCCTGAATCGATTCACGACTTCACAAAACAGGTCGGCGGTCTGCTCGGCGTCGTAAGACGCAGAGTGCGCCTGTGTTTCATCCCAGCCCAGTCCCGCAGCAATAGCGGCTCTCGCGAGAACTGTCTGGCCGAAAGCGACGCCACACAGCGTCGCTGTGTCAAAACAGCTGAAAGGGTGAAATGGATTGCGCTTGATCGCTGAGCGTTCGATGGCCTGGTTCATGAAGCCGAGGTCAAAGTGCGCGTTGTGGCCCACCAGGACTGCACGCGAGCAGCGATTTTCGCGAATCGAGCGCCTGACCTCACGGAAAGTGCGCTGTAACGCATCGCGTTCATCGATAGCGGGCCGCAACGGATGGTGCGGATCGATGCCATTGACTGCGAGCGATGCGGCTTCAAGGTTGGCACCTTCAAACGGTTTGATGTGATAACGAATCGTTTCGCTGCGCCTCAGGAAGCCGTCAGAATTGACCTCGAGCAGCACGGCAGCTATCTCAAGCAGAGCATCTGTTTTCGAATTGAAACCACCCGTCTCGACGTCGACCACCACGGGCAGAAAACCGCGGAAGCGGTCGGCCATTCTTATTTCATCTGACACTAGGATTTTGCCTTTAGCAGGTTCTCGTCGAGGATGGCATTCATCGTATAACGAACCCCAAACCCCGTGAACCTGGATGCCACATGTCCAAGGCCACGTTCGTTGTCGCCAGCGCCAAGGTCGAGATGCACCCACGGCACATCGTTCTCGATGAACTCGGCAAGAAAGCTCGCGGCAAGGATATGGTCACCGGAACCATTCACCGAGCATTGCAGGAGATCCGCAGTTTCGCTCTTGAGATCTTCCAGGAATTCCTTACCGATTGGGAATGGCCATACTCGCTCGCCACTGTTATGACCAATGCGCTTCAGGACCGGGTGCAGTTTGCTGCGGTTCGTAAATACGCCAGAGTACCGGGTCGTTAACGCGCGAATGACGCTACCGGTGAGCGTTGCATAATCAACGATCATGCCCGGTTTCTCGCGGCTTGCGAGCACCAGGGCGTCTGCCAGCGCCATGCGGCCCTCAGCATCAGTATGGACAGTCTGGATCGTCTTGCCGTTCGCAGCCGTGACGACATCCTGTGATTTATAGGCATTCGGGCCGGTTCGGTTCTCGGTAAGAGCCAGCCAGCAGTCCACGGCAATGGGGAGCTGCATGTCGCTAATGGCGAGGAGGGTGCCGAGCGCGACGGCGCTACCCTGCATATCGCCATGCATCGGGAGCATGGACTCGAACGGCTTCAGGTTGGTGCCGCCGGTATCGAAAATAATACCCTTGCCAACGAGGCTCAGGTTGGCGGGCGCATTTTTGGCAGCCGGACGGTAGCGGAGGCGCACGATACTGGCACTGTCGTTATCGTTTCCCTGAGCCACAGCAAGAAACGCGCCGCATCCGAGCTTCTCGAGTTCCCGGACACCGAAACGCTTGAACGTCCAGCCATTGTCTTTCGCCATAGACTTCGCCAGATTGCTGTAGTTAATGGCGTCCAGGAAGTTCGGCGGCAGTGTTGTCAGCCAGCGCGCGAGGTTGTTGCCTTTGGCCTCGGCTTCGGTGCGCGCCGTGTCGATCATCGTATCGACCCCAAGCAGGCGGATGCTCTTGATGGTGGCCGGTTCTGGCTGGCTCTTGAAAGCAGGGAGCTTGAAGGCTGCTGCCAGCGCCGCCGCCAATACATTATTGACCAGCTCGACCTGCATCTCTGCATCGAAGCCCACCGCGCAGAGCCCCAGGCTGCCGGCCTTCTCTCCGGTCGCCGCCGCGACGAGCCGGCGCCCGAGCGTCAGCTGTTCGAAGGTGCTTGCGGTTGCCGCGATTGTCCCGGCCACGACGAGGGTCTGTTTCTTATTCGCCAGCCTCGTCGTGAAAGCCGGTGTGGCGCCCGCTGCGCGTTTGCGATAGACGGCCTGCATTTTCGCTCCCTGCGGCAGCTTGTCGAAGTCGGCCTTCGATGGCTTGGCAGGTAGTATCAAAAGTAACTGATCGACGCTATTGAGAGAATTTGCATCAACGCGCCCAACCTTTTGATATATACGGAGATCATGCTGGTCTGGTTGGATCTTTTGCATCGAAAAATTAACTCCCTGTGAGGCTTGACCCTTGCCGCGCAAACACCGAATATGTCGCCCCCATATGCGATCCATTTGGCCCGTGCACGGATGCGGGCATCCTAGCAGGACGCACCACGCAATTCACGCACAGCGCAGATGAACCTGGGCAAAGGCCGGGCCGGTAAAATATGAGTAGTTTCAACCCCTTCGACGACATTGATCCAACTGAAACCGGAGAGTGGCTGGAGTCGATCGACTCAGTGCTCGGGCAGCACGGACCCGAGCGGGCACACTTCCTGCTGAACCAGATGATCGACTTTGCCAGGCGCTCTGGAGCCTATCTGCCGTACAGCCCGAATACGGCGTACCTGAACACGATCGGCACGGCGCGCCAGCCCGAGTACCCGGGCGATCGCTCAATTGAGCGTCGGATCGAGGCGTACATTCGTTGGAATGCCATGGCGATGGTTGTGAACGCGAATCGCATCTCCACGGAATATGGTGGCCATATATCCAGTTATGCGTCGTCCGCGACGCTGTATGAGGTTGGCTTCAATCATTTTTGGCGCGGGGCCACGGACAAACAGGAAGGCGACATGGTGTTCATGCAGGGCCATTCGGCGCCCGGCATCTACTCGCGTGCCTTCCTGGAAGGACGATTGGCTGAGAAAGACCTGAATCGCTTCCGCCAGGAAGTGGGCGGGGGCGGCCTGTCGTCATACCCGCATCCCTGGCTGATGCCTGAGTTCTGGCAGTTCCCGACAGTCTCGATGGGCCTCGGCCCCATGATGGCGATCTACCAGGCGCGTTTCATGCGCTACATGGAAAACCGCGGGATGACCGAAGCGTCCGACCGCAAGGTCTGGTGCTTCCTCGGTGACGGTGAGATGGACGAGCCCGAATCGATGGGCGCGATCACGATGCCGGTGCGCGAAGGCCTCGATAACCTCGTGTTCGTCGTCAATTGTAACCTGCAGCGTCTCGACGGCCCGGTGCGCGGCAACGGCAAGATTATCCAGGAACTCGAAGCGGCGTTCGGCGGGGCGGGATGGAACGTGGTCAAGGTGGTCTGGGGATCGAAATGGGATCCTCTGCTCGCGAACGACCAGTCGGGCAAATTGCGCCAGGTCATGGAAGAGACGGTCGACGGTGAATACCAGAAGATCAAGTCGAAGGACGGCAAGTACGTGCGCGACACGTTCTTTGGCAAGTACCCGGAAACGGCCGCGATGGTCGCGAATATGTCTGACGATGAGATCTGGCGCCTGAATCGCGGCGGCCACGATCCGCGAAAGGTTTACGCGGCCTATGATGCAGCGACGAAGCACCAGGGTGGCCCGACCATCATTCTTGCCAAGACGGTCAAAGGCTTCGGCATGGGTAAGGCCGGCGAAGGGCAGAACACGGCCCACCAGCAGAAGAAAATGGACCTCGAAGAGATTCGGACCTTCCGCGACCGCTTCAACATCCCGCTGACCGATGAACAGCTTGGCGACGGTGTGCCTTACTACAAGCCCGCACCTGACAGCGCCGAGTACGAGTACATGATGGAACGACGTCAGTCGCTGGGCGGCTTCCTGCCGCGGCGGCGGGCCAAATCCGCCTCGTTGCCTGTGCCAGCGCTCGAAACCTTCCGCACGCAGCTTGAAGGTACGGGTGAGCGCGAAGCGTCGACGACCATGGCCTTTGTGCGCATGCTGACAGCACTGACGCGCGACAAGCAGATTGGCAAGCACATCGTGCCTATCGTGCCTGACGAAGCGCGGACCTTCGGTATGGAGGGCATGTTCCGCCAGGTAGGCATCTACGCCTCCAAGGGTCAGCTCTACGAACCGCAGGACGCGGGCGAACTCATGTACTACCGTGAGGACAAGAAAGGTCAGATTCTCGAGGAAGGCATTAACGAAGGCGGCGCCCTGTGTTCGTGGATCGCGGCCGGTACTTCTTACTCAAATCACAATGTCCCGATGGTGCCGTTCTACATCTATTACTCGATGTTCGGTTTTCAGCGGGTTGGCGATTTCGTTTGGGCTGGCGGCGACATGCAGTCACGTGGTTTCCTGATTGGTGGCACCGCAGGGCGCACAACCCTTGCGGGAGAAGGCCTGCAGCATCAGGACGGACATAGCCTGGTCGCTGCGTCGACCGTGCCGAACTGTCGTGCCTACGATCCGACCTATGCCTATGAGTTAGCCGTCATCGTGCAGGATGGTCTGCGGCGCATGATCGGTGAGCAGGAAGATGTGTTTTATTACATCACCTGCATGAACGAGAACTACACCCATCCGCCGATGCCCGCCGGCGTGGAAGAGGGTATCCTGCGCGGTATGTACCCCCTGGATATCAGTATCAGCCAGGGCAAAATTCGGGTGCAGCTCATGGGCTCCGGCACGATTCTTCGCGAGGTACTGGGTGCCTCTGAGTTATTGATGGACGACTTCGGTATCGTCGCGGATGTCTGGTCAGTAACGAGTTTCAATGAACTGCGGCGCGACGCGCTGGAAGTTGAACGCTGGAATCACCTGCACCCCGAAGACAAGCCGCGCAAGTCCTGGGTTCAGCAGTGTTTCGGCGACCGCCCGGGACCGTATGTTGCCGCGACTGATTACATGAAAATTGTTGCCGACCAGATCCAGGGCTGGGTTCCGGGCAAATTCTATTCGCTCGGTACGGATGGCTACGGCCGCAGTGACGCGCGCAAGGCGCTGCGTGAGCATTTCGAGGTTGATCGGCGGTTCATTGCCATCACCGCACTGAATGCTCTGGCCGAGGACGGCGTACTCGACACGAAGACCGTCGCCGAGGCCATCAAGAAATACGGTATCAATCCGGATCGTCCGAATCCGGTGACGCTGTAGTCGGGGGCGCATACGTGACGAAGACAATCGACATAGTGGTCCCGGACCTTGGTGATTTCGAGAATGTCGAAGTCATTGAGGTGCTTGTCAGCAGCGGCGATACAGTAGAACGCGAGGACGGCCTCGTAACGATTGAGACCGACAAGGCATCGCTGGACATTCCCTCACCTGAGAACGGTGTTATCGACCAACTGACTATCGGCGTCGGTGACACGGTATCGACTGGCGATGTCATTGGCCAGTTGACCATGGAAGTGGGCGACACGGTGGTCATTGCGCCCGCTATTGCGTCCGTGCCGAGCGGTGACACAACCGTGTTGACTGATGAAATTGCGAAGCCAGCCGGCAAGCAGACGCTCGTCGTACCGGACCTCGGTGACTTTGCGGACGTCGAGGTTATCGAAGTACATATCAGCGCCGGTGATGCGATCGACGTTGAGGACTCGCTGGTTACGCTTGAGACAGATAAGGCGGCGATGGACGTGCCCGCCATAGTGGCCGGGACCATTGACTCGGTACTGGTAAAAGTCGGCGATAAGGTGTCGGAAGGCTCGTCGCTGGCTATTATCGATGCGGTCGCGGCTAAAGCCGCTCCCACAGAAGCCGCTCCCACGGAAGCCGCTCCTACAGAAGCCGCTCCTACAGAAGCCGCCCCTGCAGAAGCGGCTCCCAAAAAAGCCGCGCCTGCAACTGCGGCTCCCGCGTCTCTGCCCGCAATTGACGAGGCCGGCTTCTCCAAGGCGCATGCGAGCCCGTCGGTTCGCAAGCTGGCGCGTGAGCTCGGCGTCAATCTCGTGCAGGTCAAAGGCAGCGGCATCAAGAGCCGTATTCTGCACGACGATGTGAAGGCGTTCGTTAAGAAAATCCTCACAGGCCAGGCGGCATCGCCTGCGGGTGGGGCGTTGCCCAGGACGCCCGCTGTCGACTTTGCCAAGTTCGGTGAGATCGATGTCCAGCCACTGACGCGCATCCAGAAGATCTCTGGCCCGCGCCTCCAGGCGAGCTGGATCAACCTCCCGCATGTTACGCAGCATGACCTCGCGGACATCACGGATCTTGAAGCAAGGCGCCAGCAGCTCAAGGGGCCTGCCAAGGAGCGCGGCATCGGTCTGACACCGCTCGCGTTCATCATGAAAGCCTGCGTCGCTGCACTGCAGGAATTTCCCAAGGTCAATGCATCGTTGTCGGAAGACGGCGAGAGCCTCGTTTATAAGAAATACGTGCATCTCGGGTTCGCAGCGGATACCGAGAATGGGCTGATGGTCCCGGTCATTCGTGATGCCGACAAGAAGGATGTCTACGAAATCGCGCAGGAGCTCGGCGAGTTGTCGGGGCTGGCGCGTGAGGGCAAATTGAAGGCCGATCAACTGCAGGGCGCGTGTTTTACGATTTCCAGCCTGGGCGGCATTGGCGGGACTGCATTCACACCGATCGTCAACGCACCCGAAGTGGCTATTCTCGGCGTGTCACGATCGAGCATGCAGCCAGTGTGGAACGGCTCCGAGTTTGAGCCCCGCCTGATGTTGCCGCTGTCGTTCTCATACGATCATCGCGTGATCGATGGTGCCCAGGCGGTTCGTTTCACGACCTTCCTCGGGCAACAACTGGCCGATGTTGAGTCACTGCTGCAGGCGATTCCGTAGTGGCCGTTAAGCTGACGATTCCCGACCTTGGTGACTTCAAGGACGTCGAGGTCATTGAAGTCGTTGCCGCGCCCGGTGATGTGGTGGCGCTTGAAGATCCACTGATAACTCTGGAGACGGACAAGGCGACGATGGACGTTCCTGCCGAGCAGGCCGGCACCATCGTATCCGTCGATGTAAAGGTCGGCGACCGCGTATCGACGGGCGATCCGCTCGTAACGGTCGAGGTAACGGCTGATGAAGTACCGGTCGAGAATGTCGAAGAGACACGCAAGATGTCGGCGCCCGAAATCGTAGCGGCGACACAACCGGCGGAACAACCCACGGATGCAGCAACGCATTCGGCACAGCTCGTCGTTATCGGTGCGGGCCCTGGCGGCTATACGGCTGCATTTCGTGCAGCCGATCTCGGCATGGATGTAATCTTAATTGAGCGTTGGCCGGTGCTCGGCGGTGTTTGTCTGAACGTCGGGTGTATTCCGTCGAAGGCCTTGCTGCATGCAGCAAAGGTTATTGACGACGCTGCGGCGATGGCTGAGCACGGCGTGGTCTTTGCTAAGCCGTCCATTGATGCGGAAAAACTTCGTGACTGGAAGAACGAAGTTATCGGCAAGCTGACAGGCGGCCTCTCGACGATGGCTAAACAACGCAAGGTTCGCGTTATGCAGGGCGAGGCGAAATTCGTTTCAACAAATCGCCTGAGCCTCGACAACGCAGAAACCATCGACTTCGAGAAGTGCATCATCGCCGCGGGCTCTGAGCCTGTCATGTTGCCAAACCTGCCGGATGACCCGCGCATCATTGATTCGACCGGGGCGCTTGAGCTGGTGCCGCTCCCGAAACGGCTGCTGGTTGTCGGTGGCGGTATTATCGGCCTCGAGATGGCCTGTGTGTACAACGCGCTCGGTACCGACGTGAGCGTGGTTGAGCTCATGGATCAGCTCATGCCGGGCACTGACAAGGACCTGTTGAGGCCGTTTACCAAAGTCGTGAAAGACCGCTACGAAAACATTCTGCTCAAGACCAAAGTTACCGGCATGCGTGCCACGGTGCCGGGCATCGAGGTGACCTTCGAAGGTGAGAATGCGCCGTCAGTCGGGGTCTACGATCGGGTCCTCATTGCCATCGGGCGACGCGCCAATGGCGACAAGCTGGATGCAGACAAGGCCGGCGTGCGCGTGGACGAGCGCGGCATCATTGAAGTCGACAAACAAATGCGCACCAACGTGCCGCACATCTTCGCCATCGGTGATCTCGCGGGCGGGCCCATGCTCGCACACAAGGCCACACACGAGGCCAAAGTGGCTGCCGAAGTTGCCCATGGTGAAAAGAGTTTCTTCGATGCCCGAGGGATTCCGTCGGTCGCGTACACCGATCCCGAGGTCGCATGGGTGGGTCTGACTGAGACTGAAGCCAAAGCGAAAGGCATCGATTACGAAAAAGCACAGTTTCCCTGGGCAGCCAGCGGCCGTGCATTATCCCTCAGTCGATCTGAGGGCTTTACCAAGCTGTTGTTCGATCCGCAAACGGATCGCCTGCTCGGTGGCGCAATAGTCGGCCCCAGTGCGGGCGACCTGATTGCCGAAATTGGCCTGGCTCTCGAGATGGGGGCGGATGCGGCGGATATCAGTCTTACGATCCACCCGCACCCGACGTTGTCGGAAACGGTGGCGTTCTCGGCCGAGGCGTTCGAAGGAACGCTTACGGACCTCTATATCCCCAGGAAGCGTAAAGGCTAGTTCATCCGCCGGCGAAGTTCGTGCGCGTCTTTGATCACGTCGTGCGCGGCGTCTGTGAGCACGTTTGCCTGGTGCTCAAACCGCAACACTGACTCGGCAACAGCGATGGCATCGTCCGGCTGGAATACAAACAGGTAGGCCCGTGCCAGCAACATACGGGTGGCCTGGTCTTGCGGTGCTGCCTCGATCGCGGCTTCCAGATAGTCGATTGCCCCGGCTACGTCCCGGCCTTTGGCCAGATAAGCGAGACCCATCAGCGAGTTCAGCTCGGGCGTCGCTTCAGAGATCGTTAGCGCGTTCTGCAGTGATTCGATCAGGCGCGATGCGGCCTTTTCCCTCGATTTCGAGTCATAGGCGGTCGAGAGTTGCTGCGCCCAGTACTGCGCATAGTCCATCCATATCCGGAAATCCCAGGCCATCAGGTAGATGGCTGTCTCGAAGCGCTGGTTCGCGCCATCAAGGTCACCGCGCCGTCCGAGGATCCGCCCAAGCCCGGCTTCTGCATGGGCGCGCAAATCATCGTCAGTCAGGGCCGCTTTAAACCACTGCTCCGCGACATCAAAGGCCTCCAGACGCAGCGCCATATTCGCGAGCGCAAGTTGCGCCTCCGATCGTGACATATCTGAAACCTGGGGCGAGAAGCCGGGCAGGGCCGTATTGACCGGAACGGTTCGGCTCGAAAAGTCCTTTTCAAGGTAGTACTTCAAAAGCGATTGTTCGAAATCTTCAAGATCAACTGAAAATGCCTGTGAGAAGGCCTCGCTCGGCGGCGTTCCCGAGGACGCCAGGCGCGCGTAGCGCGCGAGCGTTGCGGGGAGCGTCTGATCGGCGTCGGGCAGGCTGCGCAGGTAATGCACCATGAGCCATGACTGGCCATAGAACAAAGCGGCTTCCTCATTGTTCATTGCCGATGTGTCGTCCGTGGCCAGGAGTGCTGCGAGAGGCATCCAGTTCATGAAGTTCAGGGTGGCAAGGTGTCCCTGCGGTGCCATGCCATACTCAAAGGCCTGGTCGCGTACACGCGAATTCGAGAGGTATTCGGCGTTGCCCTCCTCAAACCAGCGCGGGAACCGAATTTGGCCGGACTGCTTGTTCAGATAGTGCGCGTACTCGTGCAGGATGATCTGGATGCCTCGCGAGCCCGCTGTGTGCTCGATCAGGATGGCATTTTCCCGGAGATCGGACACAAAGTAGCCAGCTGAGAAATCCGGGGCGCCGATACTCACATAGTCGTCATGATTATCGACCGCAAGGATGATCGTCGGCACCCGCGATTCGTAAGTCGAGACTTCGCTCGAATCACCTAACGACGCGCGCATGACTTCCAGATGGCGCAGCAATTCGATCGTCTCCTCTTCTTCGAGGACGCTCTTGATGCGGAAGTTATCGCTGCTGATTTCCTGCCAGTTACGATCTGCCAGCCGTGCGCCATCTGCGCAGGCGGGTTCAAGGCACAAGGTGCCCAGCAGGATAATCATGAAGACGGCTGTGCGGCTCATTGCCGTGCGTAGTACCACTTCTCGACCAGGTAGAGACCTAATCCTATCAGGAGGAGCACAGAAACCTTGATCCAGTCCTCACCTTTGGATTGCCCGATTAGCCAGATGCAGATCAGCAATGCGACCGCCGGAATCGCGTAGCCGCCTCGCAGGCGCCAGACTCGCTCACTCTTCTCGGCCGTTGCGTTACGCCGGATCACGGGCAGTGAGGCGATACAGATGATGTAGCCAAGCAGACGCACGACAGAACTGCCGATGGCGAGATCGACGAAATTGCCCGACAGGCCGAGGACCAGCGCCAGTGCGCCCATTGCGACAATGGAGTGGTCCGGTGTGGAGTATTTCCGGTTAACGTTTGCGAACCATTGCGGTAACAGTTGGTGTTCAGCCAGTGAATACAGTATTCGCGGCGCGGCGAGTATTGACCCGGCCAGGTTACCGCCAATTGAGAACACGGCAGCGAGCGTGATGACGACAGCGCCGACCGGTCCTGCCAGCGCGCGACCGACGTCGACCAGCGTCGCATCCTCGTAGGCCGTGGCCGGAACGACGGAAATGTAGACCAGCACGATCAGGAAGTAGAGCAGCCCGGTCAGCAGCAGGGTATTGATCAGCGCGACCGGGATATTGCGCCGTGGCTTGCTCGTCTCGCCGGCCGTTACCCCGATGGTTTCGAAGCCGACGTAAGCGTAGATCAACAATAACGTTGTCCCGCCGATATCGTCGATGTGGAAATCGCCAGGAACCAGCGTAGCGCCCGTCACGTGCTGCAGACCCAGCAAGACGAGCAGCAGCAACGGTACGACCTTGAGGATCGTGAATACGCCCATGGTGCGTACACCGTCCTTGACGCCCAGCACGTTCGCCCAGGTAAGCCCGATGGTCACCAGCGTGATGATCGCCATGCGCGCAAAATCCGAGGCGAAAACATCGGTCAGGGAGGCGAGGTAGGCAGCCATGACGTTGGCATTCGCCGCGAATGCCGTCACACGAGCCAGGAAAATCAACCAGCCGGTACCAAATCCTGCGAGTGGCCCGAACGCATCGTGTGCATACAGCACGGGCCCACCGGTTTGGTCGTAGTAACTGGCGAGTTCGGCGAACGTCAGAATGATCGACAGGAACAGGATTCCGACAATCAGGAATAACCAGGGACTGACCAACCCGGCACTGACTGCAATCTTGCCTGGCAAGGCAAAGATTCCCGCGCCGATTACTGAGTTGAGGACAATAAAGGCGGCGCCAAAAATACCGATATCACGCTTCAGTCGCATGTTCGCGATACTAGCAGACGTTCTGGTAGCAGCCGGCGGTGTTTGCCTAACGCTTACTCAACTTCGTGAACAGGACATGATCCAGACTAAGCTTGCCACCGCCCGCAAACACCAGCGGGAACAGCATGGCCATGAACAGCAGCGGGACACGATAGTTGCCGAAACCCTTGTCGGTGATGGCATATCCCTTCCACAATTCAGCCAGTGAGTCCCATTGGTCGGGCCAGTGCACCCCAGCGATCGCTACAATCGTCAGGATAATCAGGCTGAATGCCCAGAAGCGCGTGAACAGGCCGAGCAGCAGGAAGACTCCACCCAGAATCTCCGCCCACGTTGCGAGAAACCAGCTGATTTCGACGGGAATGACGTTGAACGGAAATGGGAAATTGTCCTGAACGTTAGCGAACCAATTGTTGCCGTTGTACTTCATCATCCCGGCGCGACCGTATTCCCAGGCCATTAACAGGCGAATGGGCAATAACGCGAACCAGTGACCGGCCGGATCCAGCGTGTCGACAATACGATCTCTAAGGTTTACCAGAGCGCTCATGGGTTTCTCCGTCAGGCAGGACTGCGCGTGCCGGTAAGAATCTCCAGCTGGCGCATTTCCCGCAATGCATCGGCCCCGTGCGCGACCAGTGCGTCGGCGTCGGGATAACTGATCTTGGCAGCGAGTGTGCGCAGCAGCTCTTCGCCGGTATTGTTGTCCTGATTGAATTCAATGGCATCCAGCAAAGCGGCGGTGACCGCATTGAGTTCCAGAAACCCAACCGAATCGTCGCTGCCGCG
This sequence comes from Gammaproteobacteria bacterium, assembly GCA_024639825.1. Lineage (GTDB taxonomy): Bacteria > Pseudomonadota > Gammaproteobacteria > Steroidobacterales > Woeseiaceae > UBA1847. The sequence continues at coordinate 16,273 of JAHEGH010000006.1, read as the reverse complement.
ATACAGGGCCAGGTAAACAGGTTGTGCCTCGGGCGCGTCGGGCAGAAACTTCGGTGAGATTCGTTGCACGGCGTAGCGATAGGCGTACGCCCGCGAAAGTGGGGATTTTGCCGGAATGCCGGCGAGCAGGTCGCCGTTTGGATCTACGCCCTGCAGGTCGATCTCATCATCCGCTACCGCCAGTTCCAGTTCAGCGTACTCATAGTGCGCGAGTTCCAGGAGAAACGGGTAATCATCTTCGGCTGCTTCGAATTCGTTCTGCAGGTATGCGAGAAATTCCTGCGGTAGCTCCAGAAAATAGGGCGTCTCGGCCTGGTGGTGTTGCATGAATCCTCGAATGAAGCGTCGCCACTGTGCGTCCGAGTGGATCTTCCGCAAGACGGGGAAGAACGTCGCGAGCAGGTTGTACAGGTTATTGAAAAACAGATTGCGGTAGATCGCCATGCGGCGCGACTCGATGCCCTCCGGCGCGGCTACGTGTTCCGGATCACGAATGTGTGCCGCGAATGCGTACTGCTTCTCTTTGAACGTTGTCGAGTCAGCCATTCGCGGCCTTCCTGCCTGCGGCTCCGGTCTGTAGCTGTTTGATGCGCCGCACTTCGTCCAGAAGCTCTTCCATCGGAGGGAAGTTAAAGTCTCGCTCAAGCAGTGTGGGTACGGGTCCATAGAGGCTATAGGCCTCTTCAAGCAGCGACCAGGCCTGATCGTCGACGGGCGTGCCATGCGTGTCTATTCGCAGGTCTTCATCTTCGACGAAATGGCCGGCGAGATGGAAATAGCGAATTCGGTCTGCCGGCATGGCATGCAGGAATTCACGCGCGTCATAGCGGTGGTTGATGCTGTTAACGACAATGTTATTGATATCGAGCATCAGGTCGCAGTCGGCTTCTTCGATAACGGCAAGCAGGAACTCGCGTTCACTCATCGACGTATCGATCGGCGCGTAATAGCTTACATTTTCCAGGGCCATGCGCTGCTCGAGGATGTCCTGTACGCGTCGCACTCGACCGGCAACGTATTTGACGGCTTCCTCGGTAAAGGGAATGGGCATCAGATCGTAGAGCTGGCCGTCATCGCCGCAGTAGCTCAGGTGCTCTGAGTACATGCGAATCTTGTGCTCGGCCATGAAATCTTTGATATCACGAACGAGCTGCTCGTTGAGCGGCGAGGGCGCGCCGATAGACAAAGAGAGGCCGTGAATGACGAACGGGTAGCGCTCGGTGAAAAACCGGAGCTTCTTGCCGAGTTTGCCGCCGACGTGAATCCAGTTTTCCGGTGCGACCTCCATGAAGTCGACATCCTCTGGCGGATCAGCCATAAGCTGGTCGGCTATCGGGCGGCGTAAGCCAAGGCCTGCGCCTTGAACCGGGTATTTTGACTGATGGTCGCTCATGACGTCCCCGTGACTCGTTATGTGATCAGACCATGGGCGGTCCGTATTTATTACAGATGCCTCAGGCGTTCCAGGTATTTGACCTCGTCGGGCGGCTGGTTACTGCCCTGGGCCTCCCACAGCGTCTCGGCGAGACATTCGATCATCTCATGCTCTGCGGCGTGCACATCGCCGAGTTTTGCGGCGCGACTCTTGTGTATGGCCGCGATGCCAGCGGGTCGATTGGTTGCCACCTGTTCCCGGATGCCAAGGTGCAGCCCCATATGCAGGAAAGGGTTGGTCTGTCCGCCGTCTGGTGTGTAATCGCGATTCAGATTGTCGCCCGTAATATCGCCGTGGTACTCGGGGTGCATGGTGATGACATCGGCGATCTGTGCTTCGAGTGGCGAGAGTGGCACCTTGTCGCAGTGCTTCTGCCATGCATCGGCATACATCTGGCGCAGTTCATTTCGGTCCTGGCCGAAGATCATGAAAGTTCCTTTTTAGTGTATTCACACCACTCGAGAATCGGGCATTCGCTACATAGCGGTTTGCGCGCCTTGCAGACGTAGCGTCCGTGCAAAATTAGCCAGTGATGTGCATCTTTTTTGAATTCATCGGGCGTGAGTCGTACGAGCCGCTTCTCGACTTCAAGCGGTGTCTTGCCCCTGGCGATTCCGGTGCGGTTCGATACGCGAAAGATATGCGTGTCGACCGCAATTGTCGGTTCGCCAAAGGCGGTATTCAGCACGACGTTGGCCGTCTTGCGTCCGACTCCCGGAAGTGCTTCAAGTTCCGGCCGCGTGGATGGTACTTCGCCCTGATGTTTTTCGATGAGGATCCGGCAGGTCTTGATGATGTTCTCTGCCTTGCTGTTGAACAGGCCGATTGTGCGAATGTAAGGCTTAAGTCCCTTTACGCCGAGCGCGAGTATTGACTCGGGCGTGTTTGCCACAGGGTAAAGTCTGGCCGTCGCTTTGTTGACGCTGATGTCAGTCGCCTGTGCAGACAGGATTACGGCGATCAAGAGTTCGAACGGATTGGCGTATACGAGTTCAGTCGTAGGTGCCGGCATGCGCTCACGCAATGTACTGTAGATCGCAGTGCGTTTATCCCTGTTCATGAGTTCCTACCGGTTGACCTGTCGTGAGCGTCTTGGCATCGCATTGCCATGTGCCTCACGATGTCGCTCGTCGATCGCATTTTTGGCCGCAATCGCTATCGCCAGGCTGAAAAAAGCGCCGGGCGGCAGGATAGCGAGCAGCCAGCCCATGGCGACGAATTCTCGAAACGCGCCGATTGCGATAAGAAGCAGTGCAAACCCGGTACCCATCACGATCCCGTCCACGATGCTGGAGCCAATTGGACTACGCGACGCGAAAATTTCCGCGCGCGCGACGATGGCACAGTTAGTGACGATCAGCGGTATGAAAATACCGAGAGAACGATCGAGAGCAGGGAACCACGCTTTGAAAACCAGCTCCGTGCAGGTCACCAGGCTTGCGATAATCAGTACATAAATCGGGATGCGGATGTCTCTGCGTATCCAGTGACGCGTAGCCGATACGAGCGCGTTGGACATGACCAGCACGGCCAGCGTGGCGATGCCAAGGCCAAGTCCATTAACCAACGTCGAGGTGACGGCGAGTAACGGACAAAGGCCGAGCAGTTGCACCAGCCCCGGGTTCTCGTACCAGAGGCCGGTCTTAAAGCGGTCGACTAATGCTGGTGTCTTCATTCGGGTCCCTCGTCGGCAGCATCCGCGGCTGCAGAGAAAATCGCCGCCGAGTTCGCGTCGAAGTACTCCAGGGTTTCTCTGATCGCCTTAACCACCGCGCGCGGCGTTACCGACGCGCCGGTCAGCTGGTCAAATTCGCCGCCGTCGCGCTTTATCTTCCAGTTGCCGACCACTGGATCGCCGAGCGAGCGGTCGTCGAACTGCCTGACCCAATCGGTCTTGTTTGACTCAATCAGATCGCCAAGCCCTGGCGTTTCGCTGTGCTCCAGGACATGCACGCCAGTCACCTTGCCGTCGATAGCGACGCCCACGAGCATCCTGATGGCGCCTGCGTAACCGTCACGAGCGCTGACAACAAAGAGTGCGGCAGCCGGCGACTCGCCGGAGTACACACGGTAAATAATGGCATCGTCAGAGCCAGGCAGCTCGTGGGGTGCCGGGATAGTCACAATGGAGTCACTGATGCCACTGTCGAAAAAGAGACCAGACAGCGCGGGCTGCAGGCTCTGCTCAAGCCAGGCCTGTTCGTTCGCCGCGATACGTTCGTCGGTGAGCTGGTAGGTGAATGCGACGAGTGCTGTGCAAATGGCCGCAATAGCCGCCAGCGTCAGACCGCTTCTCATGATGGAGCTGTCAGTCATTGGCTTTCGCTCCGTCATCGTGACCGACGATGCGCGGCCGCGTCAGGTAGTCGATCACGGGCACAGCCATGTTCATTATCAGTACGGCGAACGCAACCCCATCGGCATAGCTGCCCCAGCGGCGGATGCACCAGATCAGGAAGCCGATACCGATGCCGTAGATAAGTCGACCCTTGGGGCTTGTCGCGGCGGATACTGGATCGGTGGCAATAAAAAACGCGCACAGGATGGTCGCGCCCGCAAACAGGTGAAAGCCGGGCCCCGGACTGGTCCCGGGATCGAGGAGATACATGATCAACGCAGGTCCAAGCAGGCCGACGCCAACGCCGACCGGAATCTGCCACCGGATAATTTTCTTGATGAGTAACCAGAAGCCGCCGACTGCAAGGAAGTTCCCAATCCACTCCCAGCCGCGTCCTCCGAAGTCGCCCATGACCGGGTTCGCCCGTATCTCGGTGACCGTCGCCATATTGTTCAGGCCTGTTTTCATGACATCGAGTGGCGTTGCGCGGGTGACGGCGTCGAAACCCAGCGTGTCGGGCAGGTTACCGGTCAGCGTGAATACCAGCGTCTGGAGAATAGTCAGGTGCTGGTAGTCGATGTCGCCCATGCGTGGAGCAACCCAAAGGTTCAGGTACATCGGAAAAGTCACGAGAATAACGACGTAGCCAGCCATTGCCGGGTTGAAGATGTTGAAACCCAGTCCTCCGTACAGGTGTTTCGCAACCACGACAGCAAATAGCGCACCCGTTGCCGTTACCCACCACGGCGTCAGCGATGGCAGGGCGAATGCGAGCAGGGCGGCCGTAACCAGTGCGCTGTAGTCGGACAGCGCAACCTCGAGCGGACGATGACGTACCCACAACATGAAGGCCTCGCCAGCGACCGCAAAGATTCCGGCGACCAGCAGGTTGAAGATAAAGCCCGGCCCGAAGAACCAGATGTGCGCGATGGCCGCCGGTACGAGCGCAACCAGGACCTGCAGCATCAACGAGGCAACGTTAGCCTGCGGTGACCAGTACGGGGCTTCAAGTCGCTCAAACCTCACCTGGGGTCATCCTTCTTGTCCTGCTGCTTGCGTTTCAGAATCTCCGCGATGGCTGCGGGACCGGCACTCTTTGCCGAGTCTTTCTGGCGAGCAAGCTCAGCCTCGCGTTCCTGCAGTTCCTGTTCCAGGCGCTGGTTGCGTGCCTCGAAACGATGGCGCGCGCGCTCGGCTCGCGCCTTCTCATCGGCCAGTTCACGAATACGTTCTTTCGCAATCCGGAAATTAGCGGTAAGCGGAATATGGCTCGGGCATACGAGGTCGCAGCACCCGCACTCAATGCAGTCGATGAGCCCAAAATCGCGCAGCTTCTTTTCGTCATCGGCGCACGCATACCAGAACAACTGCTGCGGCAGAAGCTGGACCGGACATACCGCTGCGCAATCGCCGCAGCGAATGCAGGAAAGCTCGTCACCTCTGGGTGCCGCATTCGAGATCGCCAGTATGCAGTTGCTTGCCTTGACGAGCGGCACTTCATCGGTCGTGACAGACTTCCCGGTCATTGGGCCGCCAACAATCAGGTGCTTGGCGCTCTCCGTGTAGCCACCTGCCAGTTTGATTACGTCCTGGATCGGTGTGCCGATACGAGCGCGAATATTCACGGGCGATACCACGCCGTCTCCGGTGATGGTGGTTACGCGCGAAATAAGCGGTTCGGATTGCAGTATCCAGTCGTGAATGGCAGCTGCTGTACCGACGTTCTGGACAATACAGCCGACATCCGTTGGCAGGCCGCCACTCGGGACTTCGCGATTCGTAACCAGCTGCACGAGTTGGTCCTCACCGCCGGAAGGATAGATGGTCGGCACCTGCTTCAGCACGATGCGCCCATCGTCCAGTGCGGCAAGCGCTTCGCCAAGGCGTGCTATCGCTTCAGGCTTGTCGCTCTCGACGGCAACGTAGCAAACGTTGATCTGCAATGCGTGCATCAATACCTGTGCACCACTGAGTATCTCGGGCGCACGCTCGCGCATCAGTACATCATCGCAGCTGATGTACGGCTCGCATTCGACGCCGTTCAAAATAAGGTACTCAGTATCACAGGTGCGGGCCTGCATCAGTTTCTGTGCCGTCGGAAATACTGCCCCGCCGAGTCCGACAATGCCGCCATCGAGAATGCGCAGCAACAGATCGGCCGGAGCCTGTGACCGGTAATCCAGTATTGCAGGGTTCGGCATCGCTGCATCCTTGCCGTCACACTCGATCACAATGCAGGGCGCCTTGTCGCCATGCCGTCGGGATACTGGCCAACGTTCGATCGCTACGACAGTGCCCGACGACGATGCGTGTACAGGGGCGCCGAGTTCTCCATCCGGTTCTGCGATCAGTTGTCCTTTGAGTACGTAGTCGCCAACGCCTACCACGGGCTGGGCTGGCTCCCCGACGTGTTGCTCGATCGGGAGGACCAGTTGCGACGGGATGGGTACGTCCAGAATTGGCTGAGTCGTGGACGCCTGTTTATGCCCCGGCAAACGCAAGCCGCCGTGCAGCCTGCCGAGATCATAGGTGGGTGCACTCACGACAATGGCCTCATCGTAATGCAGTCCACAGGGCAGGGCGCGACACACAGCTCACAGCCCGTGCACTCGCTCTCAATGACTGTGTGCATGAACTGGTGCGCACCGACGATCGCATCGACCGGGCAGGCATTACGGCAGTGGTAGCAACCGATGCACGCGGCCTCGTCAATAACGGCAACCGCTGGCACGACGCTCTCGGCCAGAGGTATCGCCTCTTTGCCCAGGAGTCGTGCCAGGCGACGAATCGTGTCATCACCACCGGGCGGGCACAGATTGATTGGTGCTGAACCGTCGACAACGGCGGCCGCGTAAGGCCGGCAGCCCGGGTAACCGCACTGGGCGCACTGAGTTTGCGGCAGCAGATCATTAACCTGGTCGACGAGGTCGCCATCGGCTGGCGGCAGGCGACCGGAGGCAAAGCTCAGCGCAAGACCCGCGATGAGGGCGATTGAGGCAATTGTGAGTATGGCGATCCACATACGGGGCTATCAGGGCCGTGCCATGCCCGAAAAGCCCATGAAGGCCAGTGACATGATGCCGGCCGTCATCAGGGCGATCGCGGTTCCCCGAAAGGGCGCAGGAATATCAGCGGCTTCCAGCCGTTCTCGAATGGCGGCAAACATGACGAGGACAAGTGCGAACCCGGCCGATGCGCCGAAGCCGTAGAAAACAGATTGTACGAAGCCTTTGGACTGCTGCACGTTGAGCAAAGCCACGCCGAGAACCGCGCAGTTGGTCGCGATCAATGGGATGTAGATGCCCAGTACCTGGTCGAGCAGCGGGCTCATGCGCCGTACCATGATTTCGGTGAACTGAACGCTGGCCGCGATGACAAGAATAAAGCCGAGTGTGCGCAGGTATTCGAGATCCAGCGGCACCAGCACGTACTCGTGCAGCAGGTAGGCGGTCGCGGAGGATAACGTCAGGACGAAGGCCGTTGCCAGCGACATGCCCATTGCCGCTTCCAGATTGCGCGACACGCCGAGGAACGGGCAAAGCCCGAGGAATCGCACGAGTACGAAATTGTTGACCAGCACAGTGCTGATAAGAATGACGAAGAGTTCGGTCATTCTTATATTGTACGGGTTACAGCGCGGGGTCGACTACTTGACGCGCATGCCGGGTTTTGCACCGTCATCGGGTGACAGCAGGAAAATATCTTCGCCTCCCGGGCCGGCCGCAAGCACCATGCCCTCCGAGACGCCGAAACGCATCTTGCGCGGAGCGAGGTTGGCGACGACTATTACGTGGCGGCCCACCAGGGCATCGGGGGCGTAAGCCGCCTTGATGCCGGCAAACACCTGACGCTGGCTGTCGCCAACATCGAGCGTCAGGGCCAACAGCTTATCCGCGCCCTCCACGGGCTCGGCCTTCTCGATCTTCGCGATCCGCAGGTCAACCTTCGCGAAATCGTCGATGTTGATGTAATCGTCTTGCTTTTCGGTTTCAGCCACAGGCGTGCTCTCTTTTGACTGTTCCACCATGCGTGCCACGTGGTCGCCTTCGACCCGGGTGAGCAGTGGTTTGAATTTGGACACGGTTGCGCCGAGCAACGGCGAGGAGGCGTCCTGCCACTGCCAATTGTCTTCGTTCAGGAAGGCGCGGGCGCCGCTCGCAACCCCGGGAATGACCGGCGACAGGTAGACCATAAGGCTGCGGAACATGTTGATACCCTGCGTGCAAACGAGTTGCACCTCAGGCAGCTGGCTCTCGTCCTTCGCCATGACCCAGGGCTTGTGCTCGTCGATGTAGCGATTGGCTTTGTCTGCCAGTGCCATAACCTGGCGCATTGCCTTCGAGTATTCGCGTTTCTCGTAATGCTGCGCGATCACCTCGGATGCGTCGGCGATCTCCGCGAACAGGGCTTCGTCTGCGAGTGTGTCGGCCAGTTTCCCGTCAAAACGCTTGCTGATAAAGCCGGCACAGCGGCTGGCAATATTGACGAGCTTGCCAACCAGGTCTGAGTTCACGCGCGCGATAAAGTCCTCGAGATTCAGATCGATGTCTTCGATTGTCGGACCAAGCTTCGCCGCATAGTAGTAGCGCAGAACTTCCGGGTTCAGATTGTCGAGATAGGTGCGCGCCTTGATAAAGGTCCCGCGCGACTTCGACATTTTCTGTCCGTCAACGGTCAGGAAGCCATGGGCATAGACGCTGGTCGGAGTCCGGAAGCCGGAGCCTTCGAGCACGGCCGGCCAGAACAGCGTGTGGAAGTACATGATGTCCTTGCCGATGAAGTGGTAGAGCTCAACATCACTGTCGGCCTTCCAGTAGTCGTCGAACTCCAACCCGGCCGTTCGATCGCACAGGTGCTTGAAGCTCGCCATGTAGCCAACCGGCGCATCAAGCCAGACATAGAAATACTTGTCCTCGGTGCCGGGAATGCGAAATCCAAAGTAGGGTGCATCTCGGGAGATATCCCAATCCTGCAGACCCGCATCGAACCATTCGTCAAGCTTGGCGACGACGTTCTTGTCGAGTTTCGCGACGGTCATCCACTTGCGCAGCCGCTCTTCATATTCACCGAGCTTGAAAAAATAATGTTCCGACTCGCGCTTGACCGGTGTTGTGCCGGACAGCACAGACTTGGGGTCGATGAGGTCCTCAGGTGCGTAGGTCGCGCCGCACACTTCGCAGGCATCGCCGTACTGGTCTTCGCTCTTGCAGCGCGGGCAGGTACCTTTCACGAAACGGTCCGGAAGGAACATGCCTTCCTCTTCGTCATAGGATTGCTCAATCGTTCGCGTGTAGATGTCACCGCTGTCACGCAGCGCCTGGTACATGCGGCCGACGATTTCCTCATTCTCCGGCGAGTGTGTCGTATGGTAGTTGTCGAACTCGATACCAAAATCGGCGAAATCGCTGACGAATTCCTTCGAATAACCCTCTGTCAGTTCCTCGGGTGTGATGCCGAGCTCACGCGCCTTGAGCATGATCGGCGTCCCATGCGAATCCGACGCGCACACGTAAATACAATCATGGCCGCGGAGCTTCTGGAAGCGGACCCAGATGTCGGTCTGGATGTACTCGACCAGATGCCCCATATGCGGTGAACCATTGGCGTACGGCAGGGCACTGGTAACGAGGATTTTGCGTGGACTGTCTGACATGAGGCCTTTCTACGAGTCCATCTCTTTGACCTGCTCGAACATGTGCTTGTTGTTGGCCTGCAGGTAGGCCTCATAGCCCGAAACCCAGCCTTTTTCCACAAGGTTCATGAGTGCCTTGTCCATGGATACCATGCCCGAAGCACCGCCACTCTGGATGGCTGTTTCGAGTTGGTCGAGCTTACCCTGACGAATCAGGTTAGAAACCGCCGAGGTGTTGATCATGATCTCGAGCGCCGCGGCTCGACCTGGCTTGTGAATGGTTGGCAACAGCTGCTGTGATACGACGCCGCGGAGCGAGGTCGAAATCATTGTACGGATGTGTGACTGCTTGTCGGCCGGGAAGGAGTTGATAATTCGATCGACCGTCTGGGCGGCACCGTTGGTGTGCAATGTACCCATGACGAGGATACCCATCTCGGCGGCCGTTACCGCGATGCTGATCGTTTCCAGGTCGCGCATTTCGCCGACGAGAATCACATCCGGATCTTCACGCAGTGCAGAGTGCAGCGCATCCGCGAAGTTCGGACTGTGTACGCCGACCTCGCGCTGGCTGATGAGGCAGCCTTGCGCCTTGTGCACGAATTCAATGGGGTCCTCGATCGTCAGGATGTGGCCTTTCATGCGCCGGTTCATTTCGTCAATCATGGCAGCGAGCGTCGTCGACTTGCCTGACCCGGTCTTGCCGGTAACGAGGATCATGCCGGAGGTGTACTTGCAGAGCTGGTGTACGACCTTCGGCATGTTCAGCTCTTCGAGCGACATCGCCTTCGACGGGATTGCTCTGAAGATTGCGCCGATGCCATTCAGGTGCCGGAATGCATTGACGCGGAAACGTGACACGTCGGGTATCTCGTAAGCGAAGTCAGCTGCATCCTGCCTTTCGAATGTGGCCTGCGCTACGCCGTCCATGATCTCGAAGATCGCGTCATGCACGAACTCGACGGTGAGTTTCTGGTCCATCAGGTTCTTGAGTCCACCATGCACGCGTACGCGCGGCGGATCACCGGACAGGAAGTGCAGGTCCGATGCCTTTTGCTGCAGCGCCGCTTGCAGGAACTGGTCCATTTTCTTCATGGCATCAGACCTTTGAACCGTCGCCGATATCGATGGTCGGGAACATGTCGGTGTTCGTCACGAAGCGCTGGAATTTCTTCTTGTCATTCGCAAAACGGATGGCGTCGTCGGGGTCGACTTCCTTGGCATTGATTGCGTCGAGAAGCGCCTGATCCATTACCTGCATCCCGAGGTCTTTACCGGTCTGCAGTTGTGACGCGATCTGGTGTGTCTGGTCGGTCGAGATTAGCTTGGCGATCGCACGGTTGTTAACCAGGATCTCGAGAATAGCGCGGCGGCCGCGGCCGTCGGGGGTCTTTACCAGTACCTGGGTTACGACAGCCTTCAGGCTCATGGCGAGGAAGCCCTTGGTTTGCTCACGTAATTCGCCGGGCAGGGCGTCAATAATACGGTCGATGGTCTTCACCGCGCCGGTTGTATGGAGTGTGCCGAGCACGAGGTGGCCGGTTTCGGCCGCCGTCATGGCCATCGAAATCGTTTCCGCATCGCGTAGCTCGCCAACGAGAATGACGTCGGGGTCTTCGCGCATGGCCGAACGCACGCCGTCGGCAAAACTCACAACATGCGTGCCGACTTCACGCTGGATGACCTGGCTCATTTTGCTCGGGTGGACAAACTCGATCGGATCCTCGAGGCTGATGATATTGAGGTTTCGGGTTTCGTTGAGGTGGTCGATCATCGCAGCCAGCGTTGTCGACTTACCCGTACCCGTGCTGCCTGTGACCAGCACCATACCCTGATGGTAATCGCAAAATTCCTTGAGAACCGGCGGCACATTCAACTGGTCGAGCTTGGGTACATCCCCGGGAATATGCCGGAACACGGCACCCATGCCCGTGGCCTTGCGGAAGACATTCACGCGAAACCGGTCGCTCTCCTCACCGACGTAGGAAAAATCCAGGTCGTGTCCCTCGACCAGACGTTTCTGCTGCGTGTCGGTCAGGATTTCGTACAGGTAGGTTTCAAGCTCGGTATCGGTCAACTCGCGAAACTTGATCGGCATCAGGTCGCCATTCATGCGCAGCATCGGCGGGACACCGACAGCGAGATGGATGTCAGAACAGCCTTGTGCGAGGCCCAGTTTAAGGAATGCGTCTATGCGTGCCATGTATGGGCTCAGAGTTTAACGGTATCGAGGGCGTCTGTAAGCTCTTCCATCGATTGATAGCGCTTGGTCTTGTCGACGGACATGGCTTTAACAATGATCGCAGCGAAGTCGTCGGGCAGATCCGGGTTAACTTCCTGGCAACCCTTCGCCTTACCCTGGACATGCTGGTACATGACTGACATGTGGTCGCCGCGGCTGTAGGGCGGTATGCCAGTACACATCTCATACATGATAACGCCGATGCTGTAGACGTCCGCGGTTTCGTCAACTTTCTTGCCGAGAATCTGCTCGGGCGCCATGTATTTTGGTGAGCCGATGACGTAACCCGTCTTGGTCAGCTGCGTGTCGCCGCTGCTGGCCGCCGCGGCGACGCCAAAGTCCACGATCTTGAGCAGACCTTCGCTGTTGACCAGGATATTGGCCGGTTTCAGGTCACGGTGAATAACGCCAGCCAGGTGTGCCACTGTCATACCCGTCGCCATGTCGCGGGAGTAACGCAGCGCTTTGTCCAGGGGCATGGGCTTGCTATCGGGAATTTCGCCCGACAGCGTGTGCGACGGGAAGTACTCCATCGAGATGGCGTAGGCGCCCTGCAGGTGCAGGAAGTCATAAATTCTAATGACGTTACGGTGTGTAATCTTGCGCGAATAGCGCAGTTCGTGAACGAAGCGCTTCATCATCTCTTCGTCAGATGACACGTTCGGGTTCAGGAACTTGAGGATGAGCTGCTCGTCGACGACTTCATCTTCCATCAGCAGCACGGTGCCGAATGCACCTTTACCGATCTTCTCAATGTAACGGTAGCGGCCTTCGATGACGTCGCCCGGCTTCAGCTTGGAGATGTCGAGCATCGGGTGACCAACCGCTGCAGGGCTGGCTGGCGTTGCCGGAACGATATCGCCGTCTCCGTCCGCCTGCGCGACGGCACTTTCTTCCTTGGCCCGCTGCAGCAGCTTCTCGAGATCCTCGTTGTCGACGAGCATCGTCTTGGTGTTTTCGGCGATCTTTTCCGCCCGAGCATTCTGTTCCATGACCGTCGGCGAGAAGCGGTCGTCAAGATCCTTGAGTGCCTTGTCGGCCGCATTGATGATCGTCACATCCTGGGACTGCTTGATCTTCTTCAACAGGTTGCGAATCGTCTCGGCCTGGGAATCGTGTGTCAGGTGCGAAATTGCCTTGATAGCCTCAAGCTGAATTTCGCGCTCCGGGCGCTCCAGCATGGGCAGGATCCTGGTGATCTGCTTGTAGGAACCGAGTTTGCTGATTGCGCGGATCAGTACCGCGTCGGTCTTGGAGTCCTGGCCGAGCATACCTTCGAGTTTTGGCAGCACCTTGGTGCTGCCGATTTTCGAGAGCGCATCGATGGCGCGTTCACGCACCCACCAGTCTGGATCGTCGGTGGCCTTGATCAGGTGATCTTCTGCCCGATCACTCTTGGTCGCATTCAGAATTTCGATGGCTGTACGACGAATTTCCTCGTCTTCTACAGAAATGAGGCTGACCACTGCATCGACAACCCTTGGGCCGCCGATCTCCGCCAGCGCGTCGCCGGCGCGTGAACGAACCCACCAGTCGTCATCCTTGATGGCGTTGAGCAGATCCTTGACCGAAGACTCGTCACCGATTTCGTTCAGAACTTCGACGGCGGCGCGGCGCGCGTACTCGGACTCGTCCTTAAGCGCGTTGACGAGATGCTTGACCGTGTCGGGGTGCTTGGCATTGATCAGGACGTCCACCGCCTTGCCCTGGACGTCGAGGTCGGGGTCGGTGAGGACTTCCGCGACCTTCTCGACATTGATCTTGCCACCGCGAGAGCCCAGTGCGCCAAGCGCCGCGCTGCGCACCATTTTGTTCGGGTCCTTGAGTTGCATCTCCAGTGCCTGGTTGATCCCGGGCTTGTCGAACTTGGTGAGCAACTGCATCAGGTGGATCTTGATGACCGGATCCTTGCCGCCCATGCGCGCGATGAGGTCCCCGACCATTTCGGGCTTGATCGTTTCCTGGATGATCCTGAAGATTGCCGCCGTTTCCTTGGGCTCGCAGTCGTAAGCGCGCTGCAGCAGTTCGTGGACTGACAGGTCCTGCTTGTGAACCCTCAGGACCTCGATCAGCGCGCCTTTCGAGACTTCCTCGTCATCGAAGAAATTGAGCAGGCTATTCGCGTTGTAGTCGGTGCTGCTGGACAGGGCCCAGGCGGTCCCTGACACGACGCGCTCGTTGCCGTCGGCGAGGCCTTCGCGATACATGTCGAGGTTCTTGTCGTTGACGAGAGAGCCCAGGATGTCGACGAGTACCATCGTGTGGGTCTTGTCCGACAGGGCGAGCGCATCAATGATCTTGGGCACGGCCTTGGAGCCGGCCTTCTTGAGTTTGTTGACGAGTTTTTGCGCATCAGGTGAGGCCGGGTCGGCTTCGGCTATGAGCTGCGACAGCACCTGGTCGGCGCGAAATGACGCGAGGAAACTCATCGCCGCATCCCTGCGCCGGCCGGATCTGCCAGTGATTTAAGTGTTATTACCAAACTCTGGTTCGCTCTTGCCCTAAGCGTCGACGCGGCATTATGCCACATAGCCATGCGCACATTGCCCGCCAATGCTGGCTTTCGGCCATTACAGGCCATTACAATGTGCCCCCGATTCGCCGGCCGAAGCCGGAACCTCAAGGGGAAATTTTACCTAATGCAGACGAGCGAAGTGTGACGGTGTCAACAAAATCTGAAGCCAGCAAGTTCTTAGATTCCATCGACTTATCAGTCGTTGGCCGCCCTTTGGGCGAGGTCGCGAAGATTCGTGACCTCAGCGAAGACGGTGGTGTACTCAACGCGACTATCGAGCTCGGGTTTCCCTGCGAATCTGCGCACAGCGCGATTCGGGAGGAAATATCGGCCGCAGTTAGCGCGAAATCGGGCCTGCAGCCCGGTGAAATCAAGCTGACGATGCGCGTAACGCGCCATGGCGTGCAGCGAAATGTCCAGCCCATCGCCGGCGTCAGGAACGTGATTGCCGTGGCGTCGGGCAAGGGCGGAGTCGGAAAATCGACCGTATCGGCCAACCTTGCGCTCGCGCTTGCCGCGGAAGGGGCGTCGGTCGGAGTGCTCGATGCCGATATCTACGGGCCCAGCCAGCCCCAGATGCTGGGCACCGTCGGCCAGGTACCCGACAGCAAGGATGGCAAAACGATGTTGCCACTGCGTGCGCATGGTCTGCAGATCATGTCCATGGGAGCACTCGTTGACGTGGATCAGCCCATGGTCTGGAGAGGCCCGATGGTTACGTCGGCCCTGACGCAGCTTGCCACCCAGACGAACTGGGAGGATCTCGACTACCTGATCGTTGATATGCCACCCGGCACCGGCGACATACAGCTCACGCTGTCGCAGCAGATACCGGTCGCCGGCTCGGTGATCGTTACGACCCCGCAAAACATTGCGACACTGGACGCGCGTAAGGGCCTCGCCATGTTCCGCAAGGTATCGATACCCGTACTGGGCGTCATCGAAAACATGGCCACGCATATTTGTTCGAACTGCGGTCACGAAGACGCTATTTTTGGCGAAGGTGGTGCAGACAAGATCGTTGCGGACTTCGACGTGCCGTTGCTGGGTCGCCTGCCGCTCGACGCGCGGATTCGCGAACAGGCCGACTCTGGCAGGCCAACGATGGTCGCCGAGCCGGACTCGGCCATTGCGCAGGCCTATCGGCAGGCGGCCTGGAACGTCGGCGCTGCCCTGGCTGCCGAGCGCGTCGACCATAGCTCAAAGTTTGGCAACATCGTGGTCGAGCCAGCCAAATGAGCATCAAGGCCGACCGCTGGATCCGCCGTATGGCCGCAGAACACGGCATGATCGAGCCGTTCGAGCCCGGGCAGGTCAGGGAGAATGAGCAGGGACGGATTGTCAGCTACGGCACATCAAGCTATGGCTACGACGTCCGCTGTGCCGACGAATTCAAAATCTTCACAAATATCAATTCGGCCATCGTTGACCCGAAGTCATTCGATGCAACCAGCTTTGTCGATTTGAAAAGCGATGTCTGTGTCATTCCGCCAAACTCCTTTGCCCTGGCCCGTACGGTTGAGTTCTTCCGGATTCCCCGCACCGTGCTAACTATCTGCCTGGGTAAGTCCACGTATGCGCGCTGCGGGATTATTGTGAACGTCACGCCGCTCGAGCCTGAATGGGAAGGGCATGTCACGCTGGAGTTTTCCAACACGACACCGCTGCCCGCCAAGATTTATGCGAACGAGGGCGTGGCACAGATGCTGTTCCTGGAGTCCGATGAACCCTGTGAGACGTCCTACAAGGATCGCGGTGGCAAGTACCAGGGGCAGACCGGGGTGACCCTGCCAAAAGCGTGACTAAATCGAGAAAGTACGGATAAATTACGGATATTATTAAGTTTTATTGATCATAATTTAACTTTCTCAAGTCTCACTAGCCGCAGCATGACGTGCCCTGTTGTATGGGCGGGCATTTCACGTCGCCGTACGAACAATAGACACAGCAATCGCCCGGCAAGGGCTTGAGCAGCGCCCCGCAGCCCTCGCAGTCATAATAGAACTGACAGGCATTGGTGGGCATGAGGTTCTTTGCCTGATGCCCGCACTCGGGACAGGTGAGTGTCGAGTAGGCTTCAATCACAGGAGCATCTGTCACTGCTTGTCTCG
>JAHEGH010000089.1:5564-9297 GCA_024639825.1 Gammaproteobacteria bacterium | reverse complement strand
ACTTTTATGCTCAACCAGACCCAAGTGAGGCGTAACCCCCTGATGTGCGGGTGTAGTTCAACGGTAGAACATCAGCTTCCCAAGCTGAGAATGAGGGTTCGATTCCCTTCACCCGCTCCAGCCCGTCCTCTGCTAGACTCATTGTTCTTGAGACAACAAGAAAAACAAACATATCAAGCTATTAGACGAACTTAAGCGTCGCAACGTCGTCCGCGTTATCGCGGCGTATCTTGTCGGCGCCTGGCTCCTGGCACAGGTTGCGGATCTGGTGCTTCCCAATCTTGGTGCGCCCGCCTGGGTCATGCCGCTCATGATTCGTCTGCTGGCATTGGGCCTACCGGTAGCGTTCTTCCTGGCTTGGGCGTTCGAAATTACGCCACAGGGCATCAAGCGTCACACTGCAGCGGACGGCAAGGACTCAGGCAAGAGCGGACTGCAAAGACTCGATGTCGCAACGCTTGTTGGGGTTGTGTTCATAGTGGTGATCGTTGGCTACCAACAGTTTCAGAATGTTTCCTCAGGCACCCGGTCGGTCAGCGCCGCGGCCGCGTCTATCGCGGTTCTCGCATTCGAGAACCTGAGCCCCGATCCGTCCAATGCCTATTTTGCGGAAGGTATATCGGAAGAAATTCTCAACGTGCTGGCTGGGATTAATGGTCTGCGCGTCGCGTCACGCACGTCGGCGTTTTCGTTTGCGGGTCGCGGTACATCGGTACCCGAAATTGGTTTGTTACTAGGCGTTCGCCACGTACTCGAAGGTTCTGTTCGTAAGCAGGGTAAAGATGTCCGGATAACCGCACAGCTCATCGACGCGGATACCGACACGCACCTATGGTCCAAAACCTACGACCGCAAGTTGATCGATATTTTTAAGGTTCAGGAGGAGATCGCACTGGCGATCACGGATGCATTGATGGGAACGCTGGGAATGCGCCAGGTTGCCGTTGATCAGCTAACGGCAGATCTTGAAGCATACGAGATGTTCCTCGAGGCCCGCACACTTTTTTACGAACGCGATGTTGAGGCAATGGAGCGTGCCATCAGTATCCTCGAAAGTGTCGTCGAACGTGACTCGGAATTTGCCGAGGCCTGGTCATTACTGGGTGCCACGCTCGCCGTGTCACGAGGCTACAGCCAGTTCGGTGAAGCGGAACTCGAACGTCGCACTCGTGCGGCAGGCGAAGCGGCTGCCAGAGCGTTGGCACTGGATCTCCAGCAGGCCATGGCTGTAGCGGTGCAGGCACAAGTGCTCGGCGACAACCAGGTACTGCGAAGCATCGAATTGACAGACCAGGCGGCACGTATGGCACCTAATGATGCAGGTCTTCAAATGTGGGCCGGCAACCAGCGTTTGATTGCGGGCGGCTACCTCGAGGAGACCCTGCCGCTGTTGCAGCGTGCGTACACGCTCGATCCGCTGGTGGGCATCAACAACGGCATGTTGGGCTGTGCCTACCTGGCTGCCGGGCAACGTGAGCTTGGCTACCAACATATTCGACGAGCAACAGAGCTTGGCTGGCCGCATGCGCAACCGGTGATGATCGTCAATCAGTTGCGTCTCGGTGATGTCGATGCTGCAGCGGAATCGGTACGCGCCATGTTCCCCGAAGGCGATCCCGAATCCTGGGACTGGTTCACTCGCAACTCTTTCTCAGTTGAAGACCGGGTCGTTCGCGGTAAATTGACAGCCGATGGACTGGCAGAAATTGAAGCCAGCGTTGAAGCGGGCGGAACGCAATTGTTTCTCGCCTGGCATTACATGGCACTGGGCGATATCGACAGGATGTTCGGCGAAGCATTTTCGACGCCGGAGTTTTATGACCTGTTTTTTCGTTTGGCGTTTTCGCCTGCGGGCAGGGCAATTGTTGAGGACCCCAGGTTTATCGAGCTGGGACAGCAACATCATTATTTGCCGGTATGGCAAACCAAAGGTTACCCCATGGGCTGCCTTCGAACTCAGGATGAGATCGGAGATCACCTGAGTTGTCCGAGCTGGCCGGAGTAACGCGGCGCATCGATTAAACATAAGGTGCCAGCGGCGGCAAGTATGGGCGAGAAAACCCACCCGCCTAACGCCCTCTACAGGATTTCCTGTACCTGGAAAGGAGGCAGATGTTGCCATTTGGAGACATCTGGACGGGGCCATGATTTTACGCGACAGTATGTCTGCAGGCAGCCAACTCCGGCACTCAAAAAAATACATCGTTAATACTTGGGCAACACGTGGAACGCCACCGCCAGTCAGCATTTATACAGTATCCGTCACAGCAGGAAGCCTTCAGTTTCCTGGAGAGCACACTTGCAGACCCCAAAGGGCTCGGGCTGCTGCATGGCCCCGATGTCGCAGGCAAATCAGAACTCATAGAGCAAATCGCACAGAAGGTGCGTGAACGTGCAGCTGTTGCTGTCGTTGATGGCTCGCAGCAAAGGCCTGCCGCTTTCCTGAACTCTGTGCTGACCCAGTTTGGTTACGAACTTGAACTGGGTTCGGTGGATGAGTTGCTGAACATGATTAAAGTGTTTGGAGTTCAGCAGGCCAAATCGCAGGAAACACCGGTCCTGATCCTCGAGCACTTCAATCACATGCTGCCGAGTACGCTCAGCGTATTGTGCAAACTCGCGCAGCTGACCTTCGAGCAACACTTTGTCTTACGCATTATTCTCGTTGGCGACCGCTACTTCCGGCGGGTTATCGACTCACCACGTATGTTGCCCATCGCGATTCGCCTGACGGGCAATTTCGAGATGAAGCCGCTGACCAAACGGGAATCAATGATTTACCTCGTATCGAGACTCAAGGCGAATGGTGTCGACAATCCGGCGAGCGCAATTCCTGTCGAGATCAGTGAATCGTTGCACACGGTCAGCGAGGGCTGGCCGGGCAACCTCGATCGCATAGCGGACTCGATTGTTGCAAAGAATGACGTATTTCCGATAAAGGTTGAGGACCTTGGTGGCATGCACTCCGAGGGCTTGTTCAGTAATTACGACAAGGTCGCCGAAGAACAGAACGTGCCGCTGCTGGACGACGTGGTGGAACCCGAGCTGCCGCGACTGATTATCTCGCACAACGGGCAGGTCGTGCATGACGTGAGACTAACGGCTACGCGAACGCTGATTGGTCGCTCGGAGCTTAGCGACGTCATTCTCGAAAACCAATACGTGAGTAAACAGCATGCCATTCTGGTGCAGTCGGAAGGAACGTTGATTCTTGCAGACCTGAAGAGTCGTAATGGAACCTATGTCAATTCGAGGCCTGCTCGAAACCAGGTTCTGCGCAATAATGACATTGTCTCGCTCGGCGATTTTCGCATTAAAGTCGTATTACCGCCGAGTTTTGCAACGCGTTCGACAAGTGCAGCGGATTCTACCGACACAACAAAAATGATGACAATTGAAGATGCACGACGAGCTCGTAAAGATGAGCATCTCCGTGAAGTCAGGGTGAAAGCGCCGCAGTAAGACCCTACCGTGATTTGTGACCCGCTTAACATTCGGAGAGTAGGTCGCGGACTACAGTGTCTCTATGAGACATTTATCGATAGCAGCATTTCTATTGCTGGCCCTCACGGCCGGTTGGTCCAGTCCTGTTCAGGCCGAGGGCTCAGTCAGCGTTGTATTCTCGGACAATGAAGCTCGAATAATCGCTTCCTGGTATCGCGAGCATGGCGCGGAAGCCGGGTCCCGCCAGCATGGCAAGAAGCCGGGTGGTTTGCCACCGGGAATCGCAAAG
>JAHEGH010000089.1:0-5464 GCA_024639825.1 Gammaproteobacteria bacterium | reverse complement strand
GAGATTGCTCGAAACGACCAGGCGAGGCCTGATCGACTGCTTATGCTTTTTTTGAAATCTGCGTGATTAGCGTATTGGCATTTGCCAGCGGGAGCAGTAGATTGGCTGCACATTCAGAAAGGAACTGCTGTGCTGCCACAACTTGATGCCATAGAAGCCCGGGTCATCGGCTGCCTGATCGAGAAATCGATCGTGACGCCGGACCAGTACCCGCTGACACTCAACGCGTTGACCAATGCGTGTAACCAGAAATCATCTCGCGATCCTGTCATGTCGCTGACTCAGGGAGAAATTCAGCACGCCATTCGAATGCTCGAGGGCAAGCACCTCGTGCGCGTAGAAGAAAATTTCAAGAGCCGGGCCGAGAAGTACACGCAACGATTCTGTAACTCACGTTACAGCGAGCTGCAGTTTGATCCGGCACAACTGGCTATCGTTTGTCTGCTGTTGTTACGCGGGCCACAGACGCCCGGTGAGCTGCGCTCTCGCAGCGGTCGCCTGCATACCTTTGCCGATAATGAGGAAGTGGTTATTGCAGCAAACGGCCTGGTTGAGCGAGAGGGCGAGCCGATGCTCGTGAAACTGCCTCGGAGGGCAGGTCGCAAGGATGCCGAGTACATGCATTTGTTTTGCGGGCCTGTGGACGTTGAGGCCTATGCGTCCGTTGCGGAAAGCACGAAAAGTGCCCGGCCATCGTCACGCTCCAACGTGGCTGAACTCGAGCAACGCGTGGAGCGGCTGGAGGCAGAGGTGGCGCGCCTGAAGGCCTTGCTGGACTAGCGTAACTGGCTGTCTTTCGAACCGCGGCGGTTGATCGAGCTCTTGAGTTTCGACTCTTCGTCACGTTCGGACTGGCAGCCAACACACAGGCGCACGCCAGGCACGGCTTCACGCCGTGCCTGCGGAATCGGGGCGTCACATTCTTCGCAGTTCTCCAGACTCTCGCCACGGGGCAATTGATCGCGCGCGTGTTTCACCGCGTCCTCAATCGTCGCGTCGATCTGGTCCTGAACGGCCCCGTCTTTAGCGAACCCACCTGCCATTCGGCGGTCTCAGGGCTTGCGGAACAGGAACGTAAAGCGATCAGTGTTGCCGCTGACTGAGCGGCGACCCACTTCGTATTCGAGTTCGTCATCGGCCCGGAAGTGCAGGTCGGCGTAGTCGACGAATTCGAAGCCGGCAGCCTGAACTTCCTTGATCACGAGCACCGGGTCGATGCGCCGGCGGTTCTCATTGTCGTCACGCTCCATGTGGCGACGCGTGTGATCCACGATGCCGTAGACGCCACCACTCTTCAGCGCATCAAACGACTCGCGGTGCATGAGCATGCGACCTGCTTCGTCGAAGTTGTGGACGTTGCGAAACGTGAGGACCATGTCCAGGTCGTCAATCCCGAAATCAAATTCATTCATCGTGTACAGGCGCGCGCCTTCTGGGCGGCGCGTGTCTTCGTTGGTCTCAAGAACCTCGACCTTGTCGAAACCGGGCAGGGAAAGAATTCTTTCTTTGACGCGGCCAGTGCCAAGAGCGACATAGAGCTTGCCGTTGTCGGCCAGGACAGGGGCCAGAACGCGTGTGTACCAGCCGCCACCCGGGAGTAGTTCCAAGACTCGCATGTCGTCCTGCAGGCCGAAGAACTTCAAGGTTTGGAGGGGCATACGATTGCGGTCGCGTTCAGCATCCGCTGCCGGACGGCCTTCGGCGGCCAGCGCAGCTTCGACTTTGGCATCGATATCGCCGGCATGGGCAAAAGCTGACAGGGAAAGCAGACAAATAGCTAACGTGTATCTCACAGGTAAACTCCTCAATTAATTGTGCTGTATGCGGGGGTGGACACTGACTATACTGGCGAATTGGTCAAAATTGTAGACCGGCAGCCAGTTCTATGGCTCGTAGCATTTGTCGATAAGCCACTTCTCGACGTCGGCCGGCTCCGCGATTCGTTCGTAAAACGTATCGATGTATTTTCTGACGCTGGCCGCCGATACACTGGTCAACAGGTCCTGCTCATCGATGATCTGGTAAAGCCTGTCTTTCTTTTCATGAAAGTACACGATCGTCTTTTGTAGCTGCTCGTCGTATTTGCAGTGACCTTTGAACAGTCGAACTCTTACAGTCGGCAGTTTGTAGCGTGGATTCGGTTCCGCATAAGGCGCGTTGACAAAGCCGGCAAAATCGAAGTCGTAGGCAAGCGGCGTGTATAGCGATACCCCTTTCGGTGCCATGAGATCGATATTGTGGCAGCAGTCCTTGTCGGGCTCCGAACGCATGACGGAGTATTCAGTGTTGCCGATCATGTACTCGAAGACGTGGATAAGGCTTTCTTGTTCCGGGTCGAGGTAGTTTCGGGTTACCAGTCCAACGTTTGCGAGCTTCATGCCATTGCGCTTTGCGACCGCGTCACTGTCTTCAATCACGAAGCCCAGCTTCGTGCGGCTTTTTTGGTTCTCGATATTGACGTAGGTGATGCGCATAAGCCGTACGGCGAAACTCTTGGGCGTGAGTTCGTGCAGCATGCGATACGCGAGGTATTCACGAAGCACGAGTTGCTCGTACTTGGGGTCGTTGTTCTGACAGTGTGTAACGAGCTTAAGCTTGTTCTGCCCAGCGAACAGAGTTCCTTTCACCTGGTTCTTGGGGAGGTTCAGGCGAATGGGTGCGAAATCACAATGCTCCCTGTCGCGACGGTAGTTGCCTCGCGTGCGTAGCTTGAGCCCCAGTTTTCGCTTGGTGCCATCCGCTTCAGTGAAGGTGAACGATCCGTCCAGGTACGCCTTGTCCGGACGCACGTCCATGAGTGCTCCCAAGGGTGCCTCAATAGTGACCTCAAGAACGGTGTCATCGGCAAATAAGGGAGCGACATCGGGATACGGACTTGCCTGGACGCACAGGGGGAAGATAGCGATCATCAGGGCGCATACCGCTTTGGTTTGGATTCCGACCATATTCATGAGCTCATCAGTTTCCCTCGTGTGACCCTACAGCTTAATTCAACAGGATTCCCAGCGGGTAGGGCATTGCGGTTTGCCACAAATCCGCGGAGGTGTCTGCAGCAAGGTCAGATCGACGTCGAAGACCGAAAACAAGCCAGTGCCATCAGGCTGAGGTGAGCAGCTTCTCGATGACGCTTGGCGCCTGACCGACAATATTCTTGTCGACTGTCGCGTAGGGCTCTGTCGACGTACGGTGGGCGAGTTCTGCTCGCAGCGTGCCGAGAAAATGTGGCGCGGCGATGAGGGCATAGCCTCTGCATGTGCCTTTGTGGATGTCGGACGCGACGAATTCCGCAATATCGCGCGCCAGCTTCTCCGCAAGGTGTCTTTTCGGGTCAGTTTTCTCGGCCGTCATCGTGTGACGACCCTGACCGTGGCTGTCGAAACTACGGCCGCCTTTGTCGGCGATTAGGTCGCCGGTCTTTTGCCTGGCGGCTTCGTTCTGGAAGGTAGTGATTTCCTGCAGTGGGCCGCTCAGTTTGTCACGTCGGTAGACGACGGCTTTTGACTCATCGGCGACAACCACGAGGAAATGCCTATTGCCGGGATCGATTGGTGGTGTCATGGTTTCCTCTCAACGACAGTGTACTCCTGTGGAGGCGAAATGGCGTTCGAATTGCAGTTTTTTGGTGCGACAGAAAGGGTCACCGGGTCGCTCTATGTTCTCACGGCGGGCCATTCCAGAATCGTCCTCGAGTGCGGCCTGGTCCAGGGCATGGCCGATGAAGAGGCGCGCAACCGAGAACCTTTCCCATTTAGCGCTGAAGAGATCGATGCCGTGGTCATCAGCCACTCACACATCGACCATTCCGGACGCGTCCCACTGCTTGTCAAGCAAGGATATACGGGCCCCGTTTACACCCACGAAGCGAGCAAGGCGCTGTGCGAGATCATGCTGCCCGATTCGGGCTATCTCAATGAGAAGGAGGCCGAGTGGGAGAATAAGAAGCGGGGGAGGCGTGGCAAGTTACGGGTCATGCCCCTGTACACCCGAGAGGAGGCGGAGGCCTGCATCCAGCAGTTTGTCGGGCTTGAGTATGAGGTTCCCATGGAGATCGCGCCGGGGGTCACCCTGACGCTGTTCGATGCGGGCCATATTCTTGGCTCGTCAATTGTCCAGCTGGTATATAACGACAACGGGTCGCAACGAACGCTCGTTTTTAGCGGCGACCTTGGGTATCGAGATGCTCCGCTTATGGACCCGACGACGCGCCTGAAGCAGGCCGATGCGGTCCTCATGGAAAGCACCTACGGCGATCGCAATCACCGGCCGATTGGCGAGACGCTTGAACAGCTCACGGCCGTGTTTGAGTCCGCCCGTGCGGCCCAGGGCAATGTTTTGATTCCTGCGTTCACGGTTGGTCGCACCCAGGACCTCCTCTACCTGATGGCGGAGCACCAGGAGGCATGGGGTCTTGGTAACTGGAACATCTTCCTCGACAGTCCTATGGGCATCAGCGCGACCAAGGTCTACTCGAAATACAGGAATTTATTCGCCGCTCAGTTGTTCGAGCCGAAGAGCGACTATCCGGAGCTTCCCAATCTCTATGCGACGCGTTCGGTCGAGGAGTCGATGACGATCAACGAGATGGAGTCTGGTGCGATTATCATTGCGGGTAGCGGCATGTGTACCGGCGGGCGCATTCTGCATCATCTGAAGAACAACATCTGGCGGCCCCAATGCCACCTGCTTATCGTGGGTTATCAGGCGAACGGCACGCTGGGTCGCAGACTCGTCGACGGCGCGGATGAAATTCGACTCTGGGGTGACAGCTACCGGGTTCGGGCACAGCTCCACACGATTGGTGGCCTTTCCGCGCACGGAGACCAGGAAGACCTTGTGGACTGGTACTCAAGCTTTGAAAATCGTCCGCCGGTCTATCTCGTGCATGGCGAAGAACGGGCGCAACAGCCCCTGGTCGAGAAGTTGAAGAACGACCTGCAAGCGCCCGCACATATCGCGAAGTACCGACAGAAGATCGTAATTTAGTCGTTATTTCCCTGCGTTGGCCGCTTAAAATTGACAGGGTGTGGTGCGAGGAGGTCACCAAACAATGGCCCAGCTTATCGAGCAATTGATCGGGTGCCCTTACTGCGGTGAGAGCATCAGCATTCTTATCGATGATTCTCTGCCGGAACAGCAATATGTCGAGGACTGCCAGGTTTGCTGTCGCCCCATTGTGCTCGACGTAACAGCCGATGCGGGCGGCGGAGTCGCGGTCGTGGCCCAAGCAGAGAACGAGTAGCCGCCATTCGCTACCAGTAGCCGCAACGCGGCTACTGGGCTGTTGCTCCCTATGGCCGGCTCCTGGCCAGCCAGCGCAGGAATACTGGCGTCAGCAGCGTCGTAACCAGCGCCATAATGACAACTGCGGAAAACAGACTGTCCACAATCACAGGTACCGGCGTCGGGTGTGCAAACAATCCGGCCTGCAATGCAACACCTGCGACGATTAGCTCGACAGCTCCTC
>JAHEGH010000030.1 GCA_024639825.1 Gammaproteobacteria bacterium | reverse complement strand
GTCTGCTTCTGGCCCGAGACAGTGCTTTTCTCCAGGCTCGCGAACAGATTATGGAAAATGTGTGCTGTGTCGAGGTTTCTAACGTCGACCAGAGGCTATGCTGTGAAGTGTCTGGAATCAAAATGAGCAGTACCATGCGTAACCGTCTGATTTTATTTATTTTTATCTTGTCGTGCACTGCGTCGCCGTTGGCCGTGGGGCAGGAGGACTCTGCGACGGGTCTACAGATAGAGATTCAGTCGCCATCGCCTGACTTCAGCCCGGCCGAGGGAGAAATCACGGTCGAAGTGGATGGCATCGCGTCTGCAATCGGCGGAGTCCGCTACCTGGACATGATTTTCGTCATGGATACGTCGTCAAGCCTGCGAAGCAGTGACCCCGGTGACTTCAGGTCGAAGGGCGCGATTGGCCTGGTGCGAAATCTCTCGCCAAAAAGCGACATTCAGATTGGTGTGGTCAGTTTCGATAACAAGGGCGAACTGGCCCAGCCTTTGACGTCAGATCGAGATCTGGCCGTCAACGTGCTGAGCGGCCTGCCGCGATCCGGTAGCACGAATCTCGCTGCCGGCATTCGGACGGCGCTTAATGAGCTCGAGCAGAATGGGCGGCCTGGGTCATCACGGGTGATCATGCTGTTCACGGACGGCATGTCCAATGAGCAAAAAGCGTACGACGCCGCGGTGAAGGCACACTCGCGGCGCGCTACGATTCAAACGCTCCTGCTTGGCTCGAGTCAAAAGGGCGGCTCAATTCTCGATACCATTGCCTGGGCAACAGGCGGTAGCTTCGTCCAGGTTTCCGACCCGGCCAAACTGCCCCAGGCCTTTCTCGATTTACGGACAACAGGTGTGGACAGCGTCACCCTGAGCGTCAATGGATCGGCGCCGGTCGCCGCAAAACTTGCGGGTGGCACCTTTAGTGGCAATCTTCCGCTGGAAGTCGGTGAGAATCGAATCGTTGCGTTGGCGACGAGCCTGGATGGCGACACGAAGGAATCCACCGTGACGGTGACTGTACGCGATGCCAGCTGTGCCGCTTTGGAAGTGAAAGCAGTAAAGCAGGGGCGCCCCGTCATATCGCTGAACGATCGTGCCGTCGAAGTGGTTGTCGATGCCTCAAGGAGTATGTGGGGTCAGATCGATGGCACAGCCAAAATGACTATCGCCAAAGAAATCCTCCGGGATGTTTCCTACTGGTTCCCGGAAGATCTGGATCTGGCGCTGCGTGCTTACGGAAGCACCAGCCCCAGCACGGATAACAACTGTGCCGACTCCGCTTTGCTCGTACCGTTTGCAGATTACAATCGCGAGCCAATTCGCGCCGCCATCGGCGGTCTCCGACCTCTGGGGCAAACACCGATCGCCTACGCGCTGAATCAGGCGGCCAGCGACTTCGGTACTCTGCAGGGTGACCGCGCCGTGGTCCTTGTTACGGACGGCATTGAAAGCTGCGGCGGGGATCCGGTCCAGGCGGCCCGTGATCTGAGCGAGCAGGGCATCGCAGTCCATGTTATCGGCTTCGGACTGGGCAACGTGGCCGATGAGGATTCTGCGAGCCTGCGGGCTGTTGCCAACGCTTCCGGCGGACGCTACGTCGTTGCAGGAAGTGCCGAGGAACTTAAAGACGCGTTGGCCGAGACCGTAGCCACGTCGTTCAGCGTGTTTAAGGGCAGCATGGAAGTTGCCACCGGGTCGCTCGGTGCGGCCGAAACGATTTACTTGCCGGAAGGTGAGTACCGAGTCGAATTGCACAGCACGCCGTCGCAAATTGTGCCGGTGAGCCTTGCTCCAAGAGACCGAGTGACTGTCACCCTGCAAAAAGCAGGTGACGACGTGTCTTACCAGGAGCAACGTGGGCAGATTCCGCACCAGTCTTGCGAAGCGGCTGCCGCATCCCTCGAGCAAATGTAGGCGAGCGAGTAAAAGAGAGCAGACTACTCATGCTTTGAATCTGGCGACCTGGCAGGGAGCAGCCGCTTGATGCCGCTCTCCACACCGACCAGCAAGCCGCCAGTAAGGACACCAAAGAAGCCGTTAAATAGTATTGCCGCGAGAATGGTGGCGAATCCGCCGCCTACCGGGAGTCCGTGGGCCAGCATTTCAACATGGTGCAGGGATGCGGCTACCGCAGGAATACTGTGCACCAGGATGCCGCCGCCCACCAGGAACATGGCTGCGGTACCGACCACGGACAGCGTTCTCATGAACTTCGGCGCGAAGCGCAGAATTGCTTCTCCCAAACGGTGTTGAAAGCGAGTCCATTTCGATTCGCCCGGTTTGTCGATAAGGTGCATACCGAGGTCATCGAGCTTGACGATGCTGGCCACAAGGCCGTACACGCCAACTGTGATCACAGCGGCGACAAGGGATAGCACAACGATACGCGTTACGAGGTCGGCATCACGGACCGTGCCGAGTACGATGACGATGATCTCCGCCGATAAAATGGCATCAGTACGAATCGCACCGCGAATGCGTTTTTTCTCGAAAGCGACCATGTCGACTTGTTTGTCGGCGACTGCTTTCAGTCGTTCGGTGTGTTCGCTCTCGTCCTCAGCGGCAGGGTGCAGAAACCGGTGGGCTATTTTCTCGAAGCCCTCGTAACAAAGAAATGCGCCGCCCAGCATGAGAATCGGAGTAATGATCCACGGCAAAAAGGCGCTCAAAGCCAGCGCGATCGGCACCATAATGAGCTTGTTGAGCGCCGAGCCCTTGAACACCGCCCAGACGACAGGCAATTCGCGTTCCGCCCGAACGCCCGTTACCTGCTGTGCATTGAGGGCGAGATCATCGCCGAGGACTCCTGCGGTTTTCTTTGCAGCAACCTTGGTCAGGACCGACACATCATCCAATAGTGTGGCGATGTCGTCGATTAGGGCGAGTAGACTGGTTCCGGCCAAAAGAGGCTCCTCCAATTCGTTAAGTGTTTCTTCCTGGCGAGGCTACCTTATCATTGGAACAGGGTGTCAGTTCACCTTCAGTCAACTCGGTGGGCATCTGCTTCCGGCTGTACGCGGTCGCCCAGATGATAGAATCTTGAACGACCGCTGCTGGCTCATAGCGATCGATTGTCCGATGTACAAATACGGCGGCCCGTGAACTGAAAATGACAAGAATTATTTACTCTGTTTTCTGCATTTTGTTAGTTGCGCCCATTCAGGTCGCCTGGTCCAGCGATGCATGTTCTACGCGAGCAATTCTTGCTTCGGCGGATGTGTCGGTGTCTGATGGATCGACTTTCAAGGTTGAGACCTTTTTTCACTCCGAGAAGGCTGCGGCGATTCGGCATATTCGTGACGATGAGCAGCTTATTGCGGTGGAGGGACCGCTGAGCTGGATACGCTCAGGTAATTCGGTGGGATTAGGAACAGACTTTCATAAACTTTTTGCGCTTGGCCATCAATTTCATGCGTTTCTACTGCATTTTGAAGATGTTGCGAGCAATACTCGGCGCGCAGAGGCAATTGATTTTCTGGGAGATGTCCGCAGCGGTGTCACCGGGGATTATCCGTACGGCGGTGTCGTGAGTTTGATCGAGGGTGATGACGATACGCGACCCGCAGGCCTTCTTTTCGAGTTTCCGGAAACACCGCCAATTAGTGTGGTCTTCGCCGACTGGCGTGGAATTGATAGCAGCGCGATTCCTTACCGGGTACAAATCGACGATAGCGAGCGTGTGTTTGATTATCGTTATCTGAGTGTTGAGCTCGCCCCGAAGTCACCGCTTTGGTTTTTTGAAGAAGTCGAGGCACCCGCGATAGATCCTGTTCAGGTTTATCGATTGCATCGCAAGTTTCTCGCCGCACATTGCCTTGGCGACGCCGATCTTATGGCGGCGTTAACAGCTCCCGAAATCGTCACCGCAAATCGTGGACGACTCCAGCAGATTCAAAACAAGATCATGCGCGAGCGATTCACGGACGTGTTCCAACGCCTTGACTATGCCGAGTATCACGACATAGCTACACCGATTATCGACCTATCCAAAGCGTCGGACATTGGCTGGGTTGCGGCTAATGTGCGCGCTATAGGAACGGAAAATAAATCGGGTGCTGCGTTTGATGATCAGTGGGCCTGGGTAATGATGGTAAGGAAGATTGACGACGTTTGGGTTCACGCTGGCAACGCCTCCAGCTATGCTCGATGATTGCGCCGAAGTGGCGTGGGTTTCGCACTAAGTAGCCGCCAATTCTCCCAGCGCATCATCAAGCGCGCTGATCAGCAGGTCGGCGTGCTGTCTTTGGAAGATCAGTGCCGGTCGCAGTTTGAAGATGTTGGCATCGCGGCCCTCGCTGCCAACGAGAATGTGTCGTTGTCGGAGAAGTTCAAGCAGGCGTGAAGTTTCGGCAGTGGCTGGCGTTCGCGCTTCCCGATCAGTAACGAACTCGATGCCGGCGAGCATGCCAGTACCACGGACGTCACCGATCAATGGGCGCGTCTCTGCCAGCGCACGGAGACCGTCTCGCAAGTAGTCGCCCACGACACGACCGTTCTCGATCAGGTCTTCGCGCTCGATCACGTCGAGCACAGCATTGCCCGCCGCACAGGCAACGGTGTTGCCGCCAAAGGTACTGAACAGTCCCGTCTTCTCGGTAAAGCGCTCCAGGATCTCGGCCCTGGTGACGATGACGCCGAGCGGATGGCCGTTGCCGACCGGTTTGCCCATCGTGACAAAGTCGGCTTCCATGCCGTGGAATTCGTGTCCCCACCACTGGCCCATTCGGCCGAAACCCGACTGCACCTCGTCGCAGATCATCAAGGCCCCGGCCGCGCGTACACGTTTCTCGACAGCCCGCAGGTACCCTTCGGGCGTCTCGGGTACGCCACTGGAGCAGAGCGCGGAGTCGATCATGAATGCCGCAGGCTCATAGCCGCTCCTGGCAAGGTCGGCTATGGCACGGTCCGCATCCGCGGCATATTTCTGCGCAATGTCAGGCGTACCCTCCCGGTACTTTCCCCGGTATGGGTCGGGCACAAGCAGGCCCTGCAGGTGGTCGGGTAGTTTCGTGGCCGGGTGTCCCGGTGAGAATTCACGGATCGGCCCGGTGATGCCGTGGTAGGCGTCCTCCATGAGCAGGCCGCCCGAACGGCCGGTCATGATTTTGGCCATTTGCCAGGCGATGTCATTGGCCTCACTACCGGAATTCACAAAGATGCAGGCATCGAGATGTGGTGCGAGCTTCGCGGTGAGCCGTTCTGCGTACTCGAGAATGCTGCCGTACAGGTACCGCGTATTCGTATTGAGCGCGGCGGCTTGCCGTGAAATGGCTCTCACCACATGCGGGTTGCAGTGTCCTACCTGCTGTACATTGTTGTAGCAGTCGAGGTAGCGGTGTCCGTCGGTCGAGTAAAGGAATGCGCCGCGGGCCTTTTCGAAATGCATGGGACGCGAGTAGAAGTGCGTCGCGTTTTTCCCGAGAAGCCGGTGCCTGGCGTCGAGCAACGCATCCTCGTCCGCGCCTTTGAGTGCAGGAGAAAATCGGCAGGCGCGTCGAATTTCTCGAGTACCGGCGTCAGCACCCAGCGTGATGAGTTCATCGAGTGCCTCGACGTATGGCGCGTTTGACTCCATGTGCCCCGGCTGGTTTTCATGCAGCGCATTACGCGCGGCTATGACGGTCGCGCCCAGCGCATAGCGCGCACAGATAACGTCATAGAGCAGGTCGACTTCGTCCTCCTGCAGTGGGAACTCAGCATCAAAACCAATGGCCGCATTGCAGATTACGTCGAGCAGTCTGTCGTTACTTCGCTCGGTTCCATCCGGAATAATCGCGAGGTCTGCGATCACCGGCCCGTACAGCAGGTCGCCGAAATCGATCAGGCCGACGACCCGGTTGGGATCATTGGGGTCTACGAGGACATTCCCGGTATGGGCATCCTGGTGGATGATCTGGTGCCGCGTTCGGTCGAGCCGAGGCTTTGCAACATCGCGAAATCGGTCGAACACAAAATTAACCAGATCGCGCGCGACAGGGTCGGCGATGTGCTGGGTTAAAGGCTGGAAGCGCAGGCAATTCGCCGTATCCCATGGGTGGTCGTTCGCCTGTGCGGCAGGATGATAGAAACTGCTAAGAGCGACATTCAGTTTCCCCATCAACATACCAATCTCCCGCCAGGTACGTTGCGTGACAGGCGCGCTGTCGACGGGTATGCCGGGCAGAAAGCTCAGCAATCGCAAGATATGCGAGTCGCCTGATCGGGTCGTCACGCGCTGCATTATCTGGCCGTTGCTCCCCGGCTGCATTACCGGAACCGGCAACGACGGGTCGCGCTCGCGAATATGCTTCAGGGCGGCTACCTGGAAGCCGACAACATCCTCACCATCCTCCGCGTTGGCAATCTTGAACACGAAGCTGCTGTCATCGCTGTCGATACGAAAGTTAAGGTCGCGTTCGCCGTCAAGCGCAGTGAACTCCCCCTCAAGACCGAAATGAGTTTGCACGAGTTCTGCGGCTTCTTCGGTTTCAACGTCGGGCAGGTTGCGTTCGAACAACCTGAACTCAGGCGCGGACATCAGTAACGACTTTCCAGAAGTGTGGCGAGCGGATCAGGACCGATCGCTTCGTCAGCAGGAAGTTGTAGTGCGTCGAGCAGCAGCCCGAATACCTGGCCCTGTGACGAAACCTGCAGTTTATTGAAGATACTCTTCTTGTGATTGCGGACGGTTCCCGGCGTGATATCGAGTTCGCGTGCAGAGAGTTTATCCGAATAACCACGCATCGTTAGCTGCATGATGTCCATCTCGCGTGCTGTGAGTAGTGAGCAGCCGAAGTTATCCATCACGAAACGCAGGTGCGCGTGGAATGAATCGGCCTTGGTCGCACCACTCTCGTACCTGGCTCTGCGTGCATTCCAGTAACGGCGCAGGGTGGCTACCACCGTGCCGCTCACGGCTGTCAGGGTATCTATATCCGCCTGAGAAAAAGCTTTCGAGTCGTCGACGCGAGATAGTGGTACGTGCAGCACGGTATCGCTGTCGTAGTGTGTATTGATACTGAACTCGGAAACGATATTGACGTTGCTCCAGTACTTCAGGAAATAATCCGATTCGAAGAAGTCATCCGGGCAGATGTCATCCAGCAACGTACATGTCGGCAGAGTGCCGCGCAGGAAATGATCGTAGACCGGGTCCAGCAGGTACAGGCTTTCAAGATAGGAAACAGCCTCGGTCCCTGGCGGAATATCGTCGAGAACTGCGATGGGCGCTGAGTGACGGCGTAGTACAAAGACGCCCGAGAAGTCGATCGGCACAAGGGCACAAAGGGCGGCACACAGATGCCGGGGGGTCTCCGCCTCATCGATATTTTCAATGACCCGGGCACAGCCGTCGGACCAGGCTTTGAGGTCCTCAATAGAGAGTGTTGTAGGGCTGACAGACATTTCGTGGTTTTAGGCCAACGTGGCCGAAATAGTATCATCGAATGCTTGCCAGTCAGGACATTTAGGATATTGTTGAGGGCTGGCGTTACAGCCACTATGGGTGGCTACAGAACATTTCGGAGCAGAAAAATGGGTGCGGTTGAAAAAGAACAGGTGATGGCCGGAATCAGCAATGCTGAGTGGCAGGCGCGTAAGGTTGCCGCGATGGCTCGCGGCCAGGGGAATATTGCGCCCGTGTACATCGATCGCGCCGAGAACGCGGAGATGTGGGACGTCGAAGGCCGCCGCTACATCGATTTCGGCACGGGCATCGCTGTTTGCAACACGGGGCACAGCAATCCGAAAGTTGTTGCTGCTGTAAAGGAGCAGCTCGATAAATTCAGCCATACCTGTGTGATGGTCACGCCTTACGACACGGCAGTGCAGCTTGCCGAGGCGCTTAACGAGCTGGCACCCGGCGACACACCGAAGAAGTCGATGTTCGTCACGACGGGAGCAGAGGCTGTTGAAAATACGGTCAAGATTGCGCGCGCGTACACGGGCCGCCGCGGCGTCATCGCATTCAACGGTGCTTTCCACGGGCGGACCATGCTGGCAATGGGCCTCACGGGCAAGGTCACGCCATACAAGAACCTGTTCGGGCCGTTCCCGGGCGAGGTCTACCACGCGCCATTCCCGATCGAATATCACGGTGTCAGCGTCAAGGACTCGATCAAGGCGCTACACAATCTGTTCAAGGTCGATATCGCACCGTCGGACGTTGCCGCGATCATTGTCGAGCCGGTGCAGGGTGAGGGTGGTTTCTACCCCGCACCTGACGAGTTCATGCAGGCACTGCGTGCTATCTGTGATGAACATGGCATTGTCATGATTGCTGACGAGATCCAGACCGGCTTTGGGCG
The DNA here is from genome assembly GCA_024639825.1 of Gammaproteobacteria bacterium. GTDB lineage: Bacteria > Pseudomonadota > Gammaproteobacteria > Steroidobacterales > Woeseiaceae > UBA1847. The sequence continues at coordinate 23,717 of JAHEGH010000030.1, read as the reverse complement.
CACAGGCAAGTTCTTTGCGAGCGAATACGCGGGTATTGAGCCCGACCTGATGACCGTCGCGAAGGGTATCGCCGGCGGATTTCCGCTGGCGGCTGTTGTCGGCAAGGCCGAAATCATGGATGCACCGCTTCCGGGCGGTCTCGGTGGCACTTACGCAGGCTCGCCGATCGCCTGCGCTGCAGCACTTGCGGTTATCGATGTCATTCACGCGGAAGGTCTTGTTAATCGGGCCAACGCAATCGGCGCGACGTTCCGGCAGCGTCTGGAAGCGCTGCAGGCGAAGCGGCCCGAAACGATTGGCGATATTCGATGTGATCGCGGTGCGATGATCGCGATGGAGCTCGTTGAAGACGGCAGCGCGGCCAAGCCAGCGGCCGACCTCACCAAAGCGCTGGTTGCGTCAGCCTACGAACATGGACTGGTTCTGTTGTCCTGCGGCGTCAATGGCAATGTTGTGCGCTTCCTGCCTGCGTTAACGATTACTGATGAGCTGATCGGCGAAGGCTTCGATATCCTGGAGACCTGCCTGGATGCCTGTCTCGCGAAATAGCCTGCCACTGACGGTCGGTGTCCTCGGGGGTATGGGTCCGGACGCCACTGTGGATTTCATGAGCAAGGTGATCGCTGCCACGCCGGCAGGGTCGGACCAGGAGCATGTACATATGCTGGTCGATCATAATCCGCACGTCCCCGATCGAACCCGGGCGATTCTTGGCGAGGGTGGCGAACCCGGCCCGGTCCTGGCGGCGATGGCGAAGCAGCTGGAGCAGGCAGGCGCCGATATTATCGTCATGCCCTGTAATACCGCGCATGCATTCCAGGCCGATATCGAAGCGGCGCTGGCTGTGCCGTTCGTTTCGATCATCGACGAAACGGTCGAAGCGTGCCGCGGAAACAGCGCGGTCGGACTGTTGGCAACCCGGGGTTGCCTGGTAAGTGGTATCTATCAAACGGCGCTTCGGGCAGCCGGAATCGAGACGATCGTACCGGATGAAGATGAGGTGGCGGAGCTTGCCAGCCTGATTGCGACGATCAAGACGGGTGATTTCAGCCCCGGTGTCGGTACCAGCATGAAGCAGCTGGCCGAAGGCCTGACATCTCGCGGCGCGCAGGCCGTTATCGCGGGCTGCACCGAGATTCCGCTGGTACTCGACCAGTCGATGCTCGACGCGCCACTCATTTCTTCAACCGATATACTGGCCGAGGCAACCGTGGCATACGCGCTCGGTAAACAAGACCTGAACACACGACCATAAAGGCAGTGCAGCATGAAAGACTTGCTCAAAGACCCGACTCTTCTCAGGACCCAGGCGTACATCAATGGAGAATGGGTTGATGCAGATAGCGGCGAGACGTTCCCGGTCCGCAATCCCGCCACCCAGGAGGTGCTGGCAGAGGTGGCCAGCGTCGGCGGCGCCGAAACACGGCGTGCGATCGAGGCCGCGGAGGTTGCACAGAAGGCCTGGGCGGCACGCACTGCAATGGAGCGTTCTGCGATTCTCAGGAAGTGGAACGACCTTATCCTGGAGAACGTCGAAGACCTCGCCATCATCATGACGCTCGAACAGGGTAAGGTTCTGGCCGAGTCTCGCGGCGAGATTGTCTACGCGGCGTCGTTCATCGAGTGGTTTGCCGAGGAGGGCAAGCGGGTTTATGGCGACGTATTCCCCCTGCCGCAGAGCACCAGTCGTGGCGTTGCTATCCGGCAGCCCGTTGGTGTGGTTGCAGCAGTGACTCCCTGGAATTTCCCGAGCGCAATGCTGACCCGCAAGTGTGGTCCTGCGCTTGCCGTAGGTTGTGCGATGGTCGCGAAGCCGGCGCACGAAACGCCGTTATCGATGCTGGCTCTCGCGGAGCTGGCCGACCGTGCCGGACTACCGGCAGGTCTGCTCAGTATTGTTCCGGGTGCGCACGCCAAGCCAATCGGCGACGAAATGTGCAGCAACCCGATTGTTCGCAAGTTTACGTTCACGGGCTCGACACGCATCGGCAAGATGCTTGCCGCCCAATGTACGGAGACGATGAAGCGTACGTCGATGGAACTGGGTGGCAATGCTCCTGTGATTGTTTTTGACGATGCGGATCTCGACAAGGCGGCTGTTGGCGCAGCAGCGTCAAAGTACCGTAACTCCGGTCAGACCTGCATCTGTGCCAATCGCATCCTGGTTCAGGAAGGGGTCTACGACGAGTTCGTCGAAAAGCTGAAAGGCGTTGTTGGCACGTTCAAGATCGGCGATGGCATGGACGAAAGCTCCACGCACGGTCCGGTGATTACACGTAAGGCGCTCGAAGATATTAAAGAGATGGTCGACGACGCCGTGGCGCATGGGGCGGAAATCGCAGCTGGTGGCGACTTCGGTGCGGAGGGCGAACAGTTCATCCAGCCGACTATTCTCTGCAATGTCACGGATGACATGCGCGTGTTCAAAGAAGAAATCTTCGGGCCGGTCGCCCCCATCTTTAAATTCAAGACCGAGGAAGAAGCCATTGCGATGGCAAACGACACCGAGTTCGGACTGGCCGCCTACCTGTTCACCAGGGACCAGGGTCGCAGCTGGCGAGTATCGGAAGGTATCGAGTACGGCATGGTCGGGGTTAACGAGGTACTGATCTCGTCCACATTCATCCCCTTCGGCGGCATCAAGGAATCAGGGCAGGGCCGTGAAGGCTCCAGTTATGGTGTCGATGACTACCTCGAGATGAAGTACATCTGCTTCGGTGATCTGGGCGCCTAGGGCCCCGCGATCACGCGGGACATAGCGCAACCAGGCTATGCGGGCAGTGTCAGAACGAATCCGCCGCTATCGCCATCGTCAGATCCGCGTCAGACGTCATTGCAGCGAGGAACCCATGGGCACGAGGTAGCACGTGCGCGCAGTAAAACGCGGCCGTCGCGAGCTTGTTCTTCCCAAATGACTGGCTGGCGCTGCTCGATTCCGAGACAGCGATGGCGGCCGCCTTGGCGAGGTAGGCCCCGCCCAGTACGGTTCCCGCCAGCATGAGCAGATTGAAGCTCGCCGACCCCATCGCGGCCGGGCTCGACGTTCCGTTCGCGATCAGCCACTGCATGCCTTCCTCCAGCTGGCCAAGGCCGTCGCGGACAGCCTGAGCGAGGGCGGCCAGTCGTTCGTCGCCTTGCATCGAGTCGCAGAGATCACGAAGCTCACCGATGAGTGCGGTCAATTCACGCCCTTCGTCGGCAAGGATCTTGCGCCCGGCGAAGTCGCCGGCCTGGATGCCGGTCGTGCCTTCGTAAATCGTCAGAATGCGGGCATCGCGGTAGTACTGCGCGGCACCGGTTTCCTCGACGAAGCCCATGCCACCATGAATCTGGATGCCGAGCGACGTCACTTGTTCGCTGGTCTCAGTGCACCACCCCTTAACGACGGGCGTCAGCAGCGACAGGCGTTTGCCAGCCGCCGCACGAACGTCCGTGTCAGCGGCATTGTGTTCAATATCGTCCATGGATGCGGCCATGTAGGCGAGCGCGCGCATGGCCTCCAACTGGGAGCGCATCAACATCAGCATACGACGAACATCGCCGTGATGGATGATAGGTGCGCGGCCTTCCTGCCCCGGCACGCGGCCCTGAACACGATCGTTGGCGTAGGAGCGAGCAAGTTGGTAGGCGCGTTCACTGATCGCTACGCCTTGCAGGCCGACTTCCATACGAGCGTGATTCATCATGGTGAACATGTGGGAGAGTCCCTTGTTCTCTTCGCCGATGAGATAGCCAACAGCACCTTCATTGTCGCCGAAATTCATCACGGCGGTCGGACTGCCGTGGATGCCCAGTTTGTGCTCGAGGGCCGTCGCATACACGTCGTTTCTCTCGCCAGGCTCGCCGTTTTCGTCCAACAGGAACTTCGGTACCAGGAACATCGAAATGCCGCGCACGCCTTCGGGCGCACCATCGATGCGTGCCAGAACCGTGTGAATGACATTCCCGGCCAGCTCATGGTCGCCCCAGGTAATGTAAACCTTGCTGCCACGAATCCGGAACTGGTCGCCGTCACGCTCGGCTCGGCAGGCGACAGCGGACAGGTCCGAGCCGGCTTGCGGCTCGGTAAGGTTCATCGTCGCGGACCATTCGCCGGTAGTCAGGCGCGGCAGGTATTGCTGCTTGAGCGCGTCGCTGCCATGGGCTTCGAGCGCAGCCACCGCGTCACGCGTCAGCATCGGTAGCAGGGAATAGGCCATGTTGGCGCTCTGCAGCATTTCCCCCGTGGCGAACGCAATGGTCGAGGGCAGACCCATGCCATCGTATTCAGGGTCGCCGGCAACAGCCTGCCAGCCATTCTCTACAAACTGCCGATGCACATCTGCGAGCACATCAGCAACCTGGACGGTGCTGCCTTCCAGGCGGCAGCCCTGTCGGTCAGTGGGCATGTTGGTGGGTGCGACCACATCGCTCGAGAACTTGCCGGCCTCTTCGAGAACCTGTTCCAGGTCCTCTGGCTCCATACCCTCGAACGCTTCAAAGGACAGGATTTCCTCGATGTTCGCGAGGTGGCGGATGCAGAAGTTGATGTCGCTGAGGGGCGGATTGTAGGTGGTCACATCGAGCCTCGAGTTGTGTTCGCAATGTTATAAAACCTTCCAAACTTTAGCTGCCTGGTGGCCTGTCGGGAATCATGCATCAATGGTATGCGCACAGCGGCTCTCAGTCCTGCAGTTCCTCTTCGTAAACCTGAGAAGCTGTCTGTGCCGAGGACAGGGCGTCACCAAACGCAATGGGCTGGTCGGCCTGCGTGCCTTCCTTGATGAAGCGATAGGTAACGAAGCCAACAAGCAGTATGTGGACGGCCGCGGTAAACAGGAACAAGCCGTCGGCGCCGCGCACGGTAATTAGCGCAGAGGCGGCAAAGGGTCCGATGATCGCGCCAATGCCGTACACGAGGAGCAGGCCAGCGGAGACCTTTACGTACTCATCATGATCGGCGTAGTCGTTGGCGTAGGCCACGGCGATAGAGTACATCGGAAAAGCGAACGCGCCCCAGGCTCCGCCAAGCAGAACGACCCCTATAAAGCTGATGTGCGGTAGCAGTATTGCGAGCGCCAAACCAGCGCCGGCACCCAGAATACAGACGGCGACCAGGATCTTGCGGCGGCCGAGCGCATCCGATAAAAGCCCCAGCGGCCACTGCAAAATCGCGCCACCAATAACCGCAGCAGCCATGAACCAGGCGGCCATCTTCGCCGGGTCGCCGACCGCGCCAGCATAGACAGGTGCCAGGCCCCAGAACGAGCCGTTAGCCATGCCGACAGCGAAGCAACCGACGGTTCCCGATGGCGATACGCTGAAAAGACCGCGGATGTCCGTTTCAGTGGATGCCGGTATTGCCGGAGATAAAGCCGACGACAGCGCAATCGGCACTGCGCCAATCGAAAACAACACAGACGTAATGACGAAGAGCTGTAGCCCCGTTGGGTCGTAAAGCAGGGTCATCATCTGGCCTGCCGCCATCATGGTCAGCGTGATCATCGAGTAGGTGGCAAATACCATGCCTCGATTGGCATTCGTCGAGCGCTCGTTTAACCAGGACTCGATCACAATATACAGGGCTGCGAGGCAGAACCCGGTCGCAAAGCGCAGCAAGCCCCAGACTATCGGGCCAACGACGAGGCCGTGGATCAGTGGCGCTGCTGATGCCATGGCGCTCATTGCAAGGAAAACGCGAATGTGCCCGACCCGACGCACGAGTTCGCCACCCTTCAGACAACCGACGGTGAAGCCGAAGAAATAGGCAGCGCCGAGCGAGCCAATAGCGAGCGTCGAAAAGTTTTCAAGTGAGGCGCGGACAGGCAGCAGCGTGCCCTGCAGGCCCTGGCCAGCGAGGAGGATCGCTGCGCTAAGGAGCAATGTGGCGACGGGAGCGAGGGCACGAATTGGCATCGACTGGCCTGCGTAGGATTCGGGCGGTCGCCCTGTGTAAAGCCCGGTACTCTACCAGCCTAATTGGCAGCTACAAAGGTTCCTTGTTGTTTTCCCATCCAGCAGTCGAGAATGACCGACGTTCCCGCGTGTGCAGGAAGTAGTCCCAGGCGAGTTTTATGATGATGAGCAGCGCCGCGAATGTTGTAAGGGACAGGACGTCAGGCCAGGTTTGGATGGCCGTTAGCGCCGCGGCGACGGTCACGAACAAGGCGCTGCTGCGCTTGAAAGGCAACCAAAGGAGGGGGCCGATGCGAGCATGGCGAAATTCGCCGAGGACAAGAAAGTTGATAAAAAATGAAAGCCCGTGACCGGCCAGGAACAACAATGAACATTTGAGTAGCAGCGGTGCCTGCTCACGCAGGAAGTCATTGCCATTGATCCCCGTCAGTTCTTGCTGGGCAACGACGAGCGCCACACCGGTGAGGGCGAGAATGATTAGAAAAACGCCGCTCGACTTGACGAGGGCGAACAGCGAAATAAACAGGCCGCTGCCTCGTGAAACGTCGATCCAGCGATTCTCGTAAGGGTCCCCAAATATCGAGGCCGTCAGGAGTTTCACGCCGCTGAAGAGCCCCACCCAGAGGGCTTCAAACCAGTAAACAACGACAACTTCGAACAGCGTCAGATCGAACGCGAAATACAGAAACAGCATGCCCGCATTGGCCGCGAACAGGCCCAGGGCAGCCACACCGCGGGCACCAAGCTTGTGCGTCGCGCCGACGCTGGCGGTCGTGTTGTCGCTGAGCGCATGCATCGGTCCAGACTACGGAAATCGCTGCGACAGTGAAGCGACGCGGTTCACGAACTCCGGAATCCGGATATGCGTTAAGCTATACGCTGCCGGACAAGGGGAATAACAACAATGGCACAAGCATCGGGGAAAACCTGGTCCTCAGGATTTACGTTCATTCTTGCGTCTGTGGGCGCCGCGGTTGGCCTCGGGAATATCTGGAAGTTTCCTTACGTTGTCGGCGTTAGCGGCGGTGGCGCGTTTGTGCTGGTCTACCTCGGTTGCGTGCTGTTCATCGCGATCCCGATCCTGATTGCCGAACTGTGGATCGGCCGTGCCGGTGGCCAGAGCCCGCCGATCGCCATGGCGAATGTCGCGAAGCGAGCTGGTCTCTCGCCCGGACGCTGGTCCCTGGTGGGCTACATGGCGATGACTGTCGGCTACCTGATCGCAACCTATTACAGCGTCATTGCCGGTTGGACGCTGGCGTACATCTTCAAGGCGGGAAGCGGTTTCGGCAATGCAGAGCCGGCAGCGGTGGCGGCGCAGTTCGATAACCTGCTCGCAGATCCTGTCACACTGACGATATGGCATACGGCGTTCATGGTTATCGCCCTGTTCATTGTAGGTCGTGGCCTCAAGGATGGTATCGAAAGAGTTGTAACGATTCTGATGCCGGCGTTGTTTGCAATGCTGCTCCTTATGATCGCTTACGCAGCGATAGAGGGAGACTTTGGAAAGGCCATCAGTTTCCTGTTCAGCACTGACTTCAGCAAGATTGACAGCGGCACGGTGCTGGTTGCTATCGGGCAGGCATTCTTTTCGATCAGCGTAGCCATGGGCCTGCTCATGACCTACGGCGCTTATGTGCCAAAGAACGTTTCTCTCACCAAGTCAGCCTTGATTATTGCCGGCGCCGATACGCTCGTCGCGCTGCTGGCAGGCCTGATGATCTTCCCGCTCGTTTTCGGTAACAACCTCGACCCCGGCGAGGGTCCCGGGTTGATATTCCAGACGCTGCCGGCGGCTTTTGCCGGTATGCCGGGTGGCCAGGTGTTTGGCGTAGTTTTCTTCGTTCTGCTGGCGTTTGCTGCAGTGACATCGATCATCGCGATTCTCGAGCCCATCGTGCGTTTTGCCGAGGACAAGTGGCAAATGAAGCGCCGCAATGGCGTGCTCGTGTTTGGTACGCTGGCCTGGGCAATCGGCTTGCTGACCGTGTTCTCGTTCAACATCTGGGCGGACGTGGCGCCGCTCGGCCAGTTCAAGGTATTCGAAGGCAAAACGCCGTTCGACCTGATTGACTACTTCACTGCGAATATCATGATGCCGCTTGGCGGCACCCTGATGGCGCTGTTCGTAGGGTGGCGAATCAAGCCGAAGACGCTGAGTGCAGATTTGTCATTCAGCAACGTCGCGCTTTTTAACGCCTGGCTCTGGATGATCCGGGTGGTCGTGCCGCTGGCTATCCTGTGGGTGCTTTATACAAGTATTTAGAGCGAAACCTTTTCCGTCGAGCTTTCTTACTTCAGGTTTTCCTCAAACAGTTTGTAAATGCGGCGGTACTCGTCCAGCCAGCTTTCGGGGTGGACGAAGCCGTGCGGGTCTTGGGGATACAACGCAATCTCGAAGTTTTCCTTCCTGAGTTCGATCAGACGCTGCACCACCAGGACCGAGTCCTGGAAAAACACGTTGTCGTCCTGCATGCCGGAGGCGATCAGCAGGGGATCCTGCAGACCGTCCGCATACTCGATCGGAGAACTGATCAGATAGGCCTCCGGGTCAATGTCCGGAGTGTTCAGAATGTTGGACGTGTAGCCGTGGTTGTAGTGCGACCAGTCTGATACCGGTCGAAGTGCAGCCCCTGCCTGGAACAGGCCCGGTGCCCGGAACATGGCAATAAAGGTCATGAAGCCACCGTACGAGCCCCCGTATACGCCGATGCGTTCCCGATCCACACCGTAGTGTTCGACCATATAGTCAACACCATCGTGAAAGTCCTGGAGTTCGGGTACGCCCATCTGACGGTAGATAGCGGTACGCCAGTCGCGGCCGTAGCCCTCGGACGCCCTGAAGTCCATGTCGAATACGACGTAGCCCCGCTGCGTCAGCAGGTTGTGGAACATCCCTTCGCGGAAGTAGTACGGCCATCCCATATCGGAGTTCTGTGTATAGCCCGCACCATGCACGAACATCACGGCCGGGTATTCCTTAGAGGGGTCGTGGTCGGCAGGCAGGTAGACCTTGGTGAAGATCGGCGCGTCCACATGTGACGAGGGTATTTCGACGATGGCTGGTTGTTGCCAGTCAATGGCCTTGTACTCATCGCTCATCGTGTCCGTAATCTGCCTTGCCGTGGCGCCAGGTTTGTTGTCCTGCACAAACAATTCGGGGTGACGGTTGATTTCCGAATGCGTGATCAGGAGCTTCGACTCATCCGGCGACACGTCAACTGCGTTCAGCCCACCCAGGCTGCTTAGCTGTTCCGACGTGCCGGACGCCACGTTCAGCCGCCAGATTTCATAGATGCCCGGATGTCCGACGTTGGCACGGTAGTAAATGTACTTGCCGGACGGCCCCAGGGCAGGATCAAAGACCACGTGCTTTCCAGTAACGAGCGCCTTACTGCGACGCTGGTCGATGTGCTTGGTGTAAATACCCAGATAGCCATGATCTTCTGCCAGGAACCACAGCGTCTTGTTGTCCTTCAGCCAGCCGTATTCGCCGTGATAGACGTTGACCCATGCCTCGTCGTTGGAGCGATGTTGGCTGACCAGTTTCAGGTTCTCGAAGTCGACCGTTGCAATCCAGCGATCCTTGTTGTCGTTCGCATGAACCCACAACGCCACCTCGGAGCCGTCCGGCGACCATTGTGTATCCCATATCTGAATGCCACGTGTATCCGGCGCTTTGAGGCGTTCCTCGGCTTTTTCGCGATTCTCGCCGAGCTCGACATAGTGCTCGATGGCGCTGGTGCGCAGCTTAGCCAGCGGGTCCCCGTTGATACCCGGCAAGTCGCCGAGGCCGACTTCGCTTTTCTCGCCAGTTTCAAGATCGACGAGCCAGACGGAATGCGATGAACGCCCGTTGCGGCCCACGCGGGTGCGAACCTCGCGAGTTTCCACATGGCCGCTCGCCGTCACGTAGTTCGGCATGGTTCCTGTCTTGCCGGCATCCGGATCTTTGGGGCCCGTGACAAGCAGCAGCCGGCGCCCGTCCGGTGACAGCGCAAAGCCCTGCGAGGCGATATCGCTGCCGAAATATATTGGTGCGGGGCTCAGCGCGTCATCCAAATGGTACAGGGACGATTCACGCTCGCTCGCCTCTTCCTCATCCTTACGCTTCTGCCGCAGTTGGCCGTAGAGGCGCTCCTGGTGGGCGCGCAGGACGTCGAAGCTCTTTTCGTCGGCCGGGTCCTTTTCGAAGCGCAGGTTGCTTGCCTGCTCGGTGAACCCCGTCACCCTGTCGAACATGAACACCTGCCCATCACGGACGAACGCAATGCGGCCATCGTTCATGAACATCGGCTCTGATTCCGCCGTGGCAGTGCGCGTGACCTGGCGAACGGCGTCTCCGTCACCCAGGTAGATGTCGCCGGAGTAGGTCCAGGCATGCAGGTCACCCGCTTCGCTGTACACGGCCGTCGAACGAGACACCTGTGACCAGTCGGACTCGGCAACCTGGGCGATAGCACCATCGTTGCTGTCCACCAGGAACAGATCACGAAGTTCTGACCCTTGCCGCTTCTGCTGGAAATAGACGGTCCGGTTGTCAGTCCCCCAATAAGCACCCTCAGGCTCGTTCCCGAGCCAGTCGGGATCCGCCATGATTTGTTCGAGCGTCAGGTTCTGTGCGAAGGAATTCGCGGCAAGGGAAAACAGAAAAAGAACAGAGACGGTGCGAAGAGACATGCTTGCTCCTGATGGCTTGGTGGCCCGGTTACAGTGGCTCAGGGTCCCATATGATACCGGTACTGACCGCCGGAGCGGGATTCTGTTCCGCCATTGCGTAAAGCCATTCTGTGGTCGATGCCGGGATTCGTTACACTGACTGCGGTTTATGAGTGACGTGATGGTCTTGGCAGAGCATGGAAGGAACTACGGAGCTGGTCCGGCACATTGTTCATTACTCATGTCACTTCGCGGTGCCATTCGTATTTGCGCGGTTGTTCTGGAAAGAGCATTGGAGGAACGCCGGGCTCATCATGGTGGGTACCATGCTTATCGATCTCGATCATTTCCTGGCCGATCCGGTTTTCGATCCCACTCGATGCAGCGTCGGGTTTCACCCGCTGCACACCCGGTGGGCCGCACTGATTTATGGAGGCCTGCTGGCCGTTCCGTCCTGGAAGTGGCGGGCCATAGCCACCGGATGCCTGTGGCACCTGTGCACGGACTACCTGGATTGCCGGTGGGTCGGCTTATAGCCATACGGCTCAAATCTGGATGGCCCTCCAATGAAACGGGTCTGGAATTCTGCGAGAATCGAGGTTCGCCGCATCGCCGGTTGGATCGTGAACGCATACTGAGAAACTGCCATGACTGAAGCCGCCACACCTATCAATACGGTTCTTGATTATTCGCCGATGTTTGCGGACCTGCGGGCGACCTTCGAGACTGAGCGCACGCGCAGCCTGAAATGGCGGGCCGACCAGCTGTCCGCGCTTGAGCGCATGATGACCGAGTGCGAGCAGGAACTGATGGACGCCCTCAAATCGGATTTGGGCAAGCACCCCCAGGAAGCCTGGACGACCGAGATATCCTACGTGGCCGGCAGCGCCGCGTATTGCCGCAAAAACCTCAAGCGCTGGTCGAAGACCCGCAAGGTGCACACACCCATGCTGGGCCAGCCGGGGAAGAGCTGGCTGCAGCCCGAGCCACTTGGCGTCGTATTGATCATCGGTGCATGGAATTACCCCCTGCAGCTAACGTTGGCTGGCCTGGCCGCAGCAATCTCTGCAGGCAACTGTGCCGTTATCAAACCGCCGGAATTAGCACCAGCAACGTCGGACGTTATTGCGAGACGCATTCCCGAGTACCTCGACAATGACTGCGTCAGGGTTATTGAGGGTGCGGTACCCGAGACGAGTGCCTTGCTCGAACTGCCGTGGGACCACATTCTGTATACAGGCGGCGGCAATGTCGGCCGTATTGTGATGGCTGCTGCAGCGAAACACCTCACACCCGTAACGCTTGAGCTCGGTGGTAAGAGTCCATGTGTGGTAATGCCCGATGCCGACCTCATGACGACGGCGCGCCGTATTGCCTGGGGTAAGTTTACGAACGCGGGCCAGACGTGCATCGCGCCGGATTACGTCCTGACGGATGCGGATACTGAAAAGAAGCTGTTGCCACTTATCCAGCAGGCGGTGACCGAGATGTTCGGCGAAGATCCCGAAGCGTCGGAGTCCTACGGTCGGATCGTCAACGACCGGCACTTCGAGCGGCTGGCCGCTTACATTGGTTCCGGCGATGTTGTGATCGGCGGCAAAACCGACGCCGCGACGAAATACATTGCACCAACCGTGCTGACGAGCGTTGCGCCCGACAGTGACGTCATGCAGGAAGAAATTTTTGGCCCGATTCTGCCGTTCGTGCAGGTTGCTGATCTCGAGGCCGCGATGCGCCACATACGAGCCGGTGACAAACCACTCGCGGCCTACATATTCACGAAGGACTCTGCGGCTGAGGCGCGCTTCCTTGAGGTGGTCAGTAGCGGCAATGCCTGCGTCAATGACACGATGATGTTCATGACGGTCGAGGAACTGCCGTTCGGTGGAGTTGGCCCGAGCGGCATGGGCAACTACTCTGGTGAATACGGGTTCCGCACGTTCAGCCATATGAAGGCCGTTATGAAACGTGGCTGGTGGCCAGACCTCGCTGTGCGTTACGCGCCCTTCACCGACAAGAAATTCAAGTTGCTGCGCAAGCTCCGCTAGTACTAATTTCCGAAAATCTTGCGCTTGATGGCGCGGCCGACGATGCGCAGCTTATTCTTCGTGTCGAACCGCTTCAGGTTCGTCTGCACAGTACCAATAGTGAACTGCGTCTTCTTGCTGTAATCGATGTGCACGTTAACCAGCACCGGTTTGTTATCGGCCGCTGCGGCAAGCGTCTTGGCGATACCGTCCTTCAGATCGTCGTCATTCCGTATCTCAACGTATTCGACACCGGTCGCCGCGGCGAAAGCCTCGTAGTTCAGCTTGCCCACATCTGTACAGGCTGTGCGCTGGTAAGGCATGGCCTGGGCCTGTGCGATCTGGGCAAGTTCGCCATCATTGAAGACGAACCAGATTGCACCGATGCCATTGGCTACGGCGGTCACTGATTCCAGACCCGTCATCAGGAATGCGCCATCGCCGACGATACCCACCACCTGCTGATCCGGTAGCGCCAACCTGGTGGCGATGGTTGCAGGAACGCAGTAACCCATGCAGTTGAAGTCCGTGGGCGACAGGTAGGCGCCGCCTTTGTGGATACGCATCAGCTCTGCGGTCAGAAAGGTGTGATTACCGTCATCGGTAACAACGATCGCATCGTCGCTAAGTTGCGCTCGCAGTTCCTCAAAAAAACGGCAGGGGTTAACGAGACCTTTGGAATCATGTGCGAGCCATTCGTCCCGATACGCTGCTTTGTCCTTTGCCAGGGCCTGCTGGATAGCAGAGCTGTCGCGCGCAGGCAGCTCTGCGAGTATTGCGTCTGCCAGTGCGGGCACCGCATCTCGCGAGTCGGCACATAGGCCGACCGAGGTTTTGTAATTGGCGCCGATCGCTGCACTATTGATATCAATATGGATCAGTTTCTCAGGTGGAACGGCGCCATAGCTTCCCGTGCAGATTTCTGCGAAGCGGGTACCGACTGCGAGCATGACGTCGCAATCCTTGAAAGCGTTGGCCGAAGCGGGCACTGCTGATGGGCCAAAACTCATGCCTGCGTGCAGCGGGTGGTTGCCCGGAAAAACGCCCAGACCCTGTAACGTGGTCGCTACGGGCGCACCCAGATGTTCAGCAATGCGAATCAGGTCGTCAGTTACATCTTTAGCGCCCCAGCCGACAAACAGCCCGGGTTTCTCAGCATTAGCCAGCAGCGCGACCGCAGCGTCGATCAGGCCGGCGTCGAACTCCGGACGCTCCAGCACGATATTCGCATCCGGCATACCATCGACTTCGCCGGTCAGAAGCTGCAGGTTGGCGGGAATTTCGATGAAAACCGGTCCCGGCTCACCGGAGACGGCCGTCTTATAGGCCTCATAAACTGTAGAAATCGCATCTTCGTGGCGTTCGATCTTGTATTGGGCTTTGGTCAGTGTCTTCAGCAGTGCCTGCTGGTCGACATCGTGCAGCTGGAAAGACTTGTCGAGGTCAGTGCGAATCCCACCGGAGATAACGAGCATGGGGACGCCATCCAGAAACGCTTCACCGATTCCACTCATCGCGTGCGTAATACCGGCCGCTGGTACAATTACCAGGGTACCAATTGAATCGGTGGCGCGGCTGATCGCGTCAGCCATGAAGGCGCCACCTCCCTCATGAGTCACAAGCAACGGCTGGATGCTCTCGGAGCCTACGAGTTCGTCATAGAGTTCGATGTTGTGAACGCCAGGAATGCCGAACGTATAACGCACTCCAATTTGTTCCAGTGCGTGACGGACCAATGCGGCTGCGGTAGTTTTCATGTTCTGATCTTTTTGTCGGGACGCTTGTGCGACTATTCTCCGTGAATTTCAGGCTAATGTCTTTGGTCTTTGGCCTGCTGCTGTTCGCAGGCTGTGAGCCCGACGAGACGCGCGAGTACTGGGGCAACCTCTATTTTGCTGCGGGTAGTTACCTCGGCCAGCTCGACCTGCGAGATGGCAGCGTGTCGGTCCTTGCCAACGTGGGTGATGCCTATATCCACGAGCTCGATGCGTTTGGCGAGAACCAGCTGCTGTTGACCGTTTTTGGTCCGGTCAATCGCAAGGACACGTTTCGCCTCATGCAGTACAAACTCGACACCAATGGCCTGGTTACTCTGATCAATGGCCGGCATGGGCGTTACCTGCCGGTGCCTGAAGCGCTCATCTTCGATGACGGGGCGCACCTGAGAGTTCGGGTCTATGGCAGTGGCCGTATGGAGGAGCTAACGATCACCCAGCATCGCTTTGGTTCCAGAGTTCATGTAGTGCAAGTATCTGAAACGCAGTTTCTTTACGGGGTCGGCCGGGACAGCGCGATTCACTCATTCGATGTTGATACGCGGGAATCACTCGTGCTGACGGAGTTATCGAAAGTATGCCAGCTCGATGGTGCGCTCTGGATAGACGCGCGTGACGCACTCCTGTGCAAGCTTGAGGACGCGTCGCAGTCCTATAGCTTCTTTGCGCTGGACGGATCAGCACGCGGTTCTCTGTCCATCCCCGATGCCGGACCCTATCGGGCTATGGCCTACCTGGCAGACCAGGACGCGCTGGTGCTCACAGAGGCCTGGAACACGGTTGTGAGCGACAGCGTGCGCTATGCGATCTGGATCTACGACCTTGCCAGCGACCGTATGGTGCGCCTTGTGGAGGATCAGTACCTTGGTCCGAGCGCCGTCTACCGGCCGCAGTGAGCCGGAACTTATCGACGGACCGTGGTCTTAAAAGGATCCGGCAATCCTGCTAATTGGCGATTTTTGGCGGATGTGCACTGGTTCCAACGTCTAATACATAAGAGAATCGGCCACCTGAAAACGGGAACCGCAATATGACACGCATAGCACGCAATCTATTATTGGCGCTGGTAGCGCTGGGACTGTCGGCTCCGGCGCTTGCCGCGCCGGTAAAGACCAAGTACTCGACGATCGATCTCGTCGCAGAGCAGGCTACTCTGCCAGCCAATGGTGGTTTGATCACGGTCGGTTTCTATATCGAGCCCGACCAGACCTGGCACGCCTACTGGGCGAACCCCGGGGACGCCGGCATGGAGCCGTCGGTCGCCTGGGAGCTACCGGAGGGGTTCGAAGCCGGGGAATTTGCCTTCCCAACCCCGCACCTCCTCCCATTTGGTGAGCTGAATACTTACGGCTACGAGGAGCCGATCCTGTTGATGTCGACCGTTACGGTTCCGGGCGGCCTGACAGCAGGTGATAGCGTCGAGTTGGCCGGCAAGGCTCGCTGGGTTGTTTGCGATGACCAGATCTGTGTGCCTGAGCGTGCGGATGTGTCGCTTACGCTGGCAGTGGGTGACGGTAGTGACAACGCAGACGTTGCCGGAATGTTCGCCGAAGCGCGCGGCAAGCTCCCCGTCGACCTCGGCTGGCCGGCGCAGTTTGCAGTCAAGGACGACAAGGTAACGATCGAAATCGCAGCGGAAAATGGTCCGATCGATCTCGAAGATGCTTATCTGTACATAGAGTCCAGGAAGCTCGTCAAGTACAGCACACAAGCGGCAGGGTTTACGCGTGCGGGCATCACCTTTGCGATGGAGGCGGGGCGGCGTGCTGCTGACGAAGAAGCAACCCGCGCCGTTTTCACCTATACAGATAGCGATGGCGCACACCAGGCAGTCGCGCTGAATGTGAGCAGGGCTGACGGCCCGCTTGCGGCCGCCGCGACCAGCTCGGTAATAGCCTCTGATGGCGGTCTGGGATTCTGGGAGGCGGCTTTCTATGCCTTCCTCGGCGGCATGATCCTGAACCTCATGCCGTGCGTGTTCCCCATTCTGAGCATGAAGGCGCTGAGCCTCATGAACATGGCGAAGCAGAATCAGCGTGCGGCTCGCGAGAGCGGCTTGATTTATACGCTGGGTGTACTGGTTGCCTTTGCTGCAATTGGCTTTGCGATTCTCGGTTTCCGTGCGGCTGGTAACGCCGTTTATTGGGGTTTCCAGTTCCAGAACGGTCCCGTGAATATGCTGGTTGCCATGCTCATGGTCGTTATCGGCCTGAATCTGCTGGGCGTCTTCGAGGTCGGCACGCGCATCATGGGTGTCGGCCAGGAGCTCACGCAGGGAGGCGAGCGTAAGGCTGCCTTCTTCACCGGTGTGCTCGCGGTGGTTGTTGCAACGCCCTGCGGCGCGCCGTTCATGGCGACCGCAATCGGTTTTGCGTTCCAGCAGAGCTCCGCGATCCTCGTGACCATCTTCCTGGCATTGGGCTTTGGTCTGGCTTTCCCGTACCTGCTGCTGAGCTTTGTGCCCAACATCGGCAAGAAACTGCCGAAGCCGGGCCAGTGGATGGAGACGTTCAAGCACTTCCTCGCGTTCCCGATGTTCCTGGCGGCGCTTTACTTCTTCTGGGTGGGAGGCCGCGTCCTCGGCGTGTCCTCGATGTTTGCGGGCATGGTTACTGCGCTGGCGCTGGCGTTCACGCTGTGGGCCTACGGCAAGAGTGCCATGTCGAAGGCAAAAGGTGCCTGGTACGTGACGGCGCTGATCGGCTTGCTGGCAACCGGTTATATGTACACGAAGATCGATGCGAGCAAGGTGGTGCTGGATAAAGATGGCCATGTTGCCGCTGGCACGATGGGAGGTCTCGAACTCGAGCACTTCGATCCCGATCAGGTGAAGCAGTATGTCGCCGATGGTCAGCCTGTATTTGTCTATTTCACGGCCGACTGGTGCATCAGCTGCAAGGCCAATGAGCGCGTCGCTTTGTCGACCGACACGGTTGCAGAGGCGTTTAATTCACGGGGTATCAAGGTCGTTGAAGGCGACTGGACGCTGGAAGACCCGACGATCACCGAATGGCTCGAGATGTACGATCGCGCGGGCGTGCCGCTGTACCTGTATTTCCCCAAGGGTTCCTCCCTCGAGACGGTAACGATCCTGCCGCAGATCCTGACGCCAGGCATTGTCGTCGATGCGATAGTCGAAGCAGACGAGGCGGCCGGTTCGACGGTTGTCGCCGCAGCGGATACAGCGGCGGCCGAGTCTCGGTCGGAAGAAAAATCTGAGGAAGATGAACTTGATGAGTACATCAACTTCCAGGTACCCGATGCCGAGCCTGACTGGGCGCCTGTACAGGAGTACCTGGACCTGGACGCTGCATGGCACGAGATCGAAGACAAGGAAGAACGCGGACCGCATCCTGAAATCCTGGATGCCCAGGCGGCAGCAACTGCGATCGTCAAGGTTGAAGGTCATGAAAAAATGCGCGATGCCGCTGCGTTCCTGATCGAACAGACGCGCGGAGCTCCCGGGGGCGTGTCCTCCATGCTGCTGGGTATCCAGACGATGGCCGCGCAGGAAGGTGGCTTCGATGGCTGGCCAAGTGCGCTGTTCAATCTCGATTTCGGAGCGCCCGTTGGCTGGTTTCCAGAGGTCGATGATTTCTTTAACGACTACGTCAATAACACGCCGGATGATCCACTCACCCGCGCGACCGCGAAGTACTATGCCGCTTCGCGGCAGCTGCAGTTCGCCAATGCTGTCGATACGTCTGCTGAGGAACGCCCCGGACACCGCCAGCGCGGCATCGAATTCGCCACGGGCCTGAGCAGGGGTGTGGAGAACGAGGAGTTGATCAAACGCCGCCGCTACACTGACGACGGCGAGCCCATACCTTTCCCGACGCTGGCCGAGGCCGAGGAAGACCTGCTTTACAACCTCAACTTCCTGACCGTCGGAAACAAGATTCCAAACGTCACGGGTCTGCGCCTGGACGGTTTTGAGGAGACTATTGAGGCCTTTGAAGGCGAAGCGGTGTTACTCGACTTCTGGGCGACGTGGTGTGGCCCCTGTATCAAATCGATTCCCAAAATGGTCGAGCTCGACGAGGGCCTGCCTGACGCTGAGTTTGAGATCCTGTCGATCAGCGTCGACGAAGAGATCGAAACTGTCACCGAGTTCCAGGAAAAAACGCCGATGGGCTGGGCCAACTGGCATGTCGGGCCGAAGGGCGAGCTGTTGCAAACCTGGGCGGTCCGCGGTTACCCCACCTATATTCTCGTGGACCACGCGGGCACGATCGTTGCGCGCCAGCATGATCTCAACAAGGATTTCATGGCGCTTATCAAGGACACCGCTTGCGGACCAACAGGTGGAGAAAGCTGCTAGTGATTCATGCCATACCCTCGATGCGTCGCCTGCTGACGCTGATATTTCTTTCATTTCTGACGGTCACTGCCCACGCACGTGAGGACATTGCCACTCAGGTCGATATTCCATACGAGATTTTCCAGATCGACAACGGCCTGACCGTTATCGTGCACCCGGATCACTCGACGCCGACCGTCTTTGTCGGCATGTGGTATGGCGTTGGCTCCAAGGATGAGCCGGAAGGCAAGACCGGATTCGCCCACCTGTTTGAACACCTGATGTTCCAGGGCTCGGAGAACCGTGACGGCGAATACTTCTCCCCGTTCACAGATGCCGGCGCGACCGGGATGAACGGCACGACGAATGAGGACCGGACCAACTACTACGCAACCGTCCCGTCGGGCGCGCTCGACATGGCGCTATGGATGGAAAGCGATCGCATGGCTAACCTGCTTGGCGCCGTTACGCAAGAAGCGCTCGACGAGCAACGTGGCGTTGTACAGAACGAAAAACGCCAGGGTGAAACCCGACCGTATGCGCAGGTCTACGACAAGATTCGTGCAGGTATCTACCCGGTTGATCATCCTTACCGTCACTCGGTCATCGGCTCGATGGAAGACCTGGACGCCGCCTCGCTTGAGGATGTGTATGCGTGGTTTGAGACCTACTATGGTGGCTCAAATGTCGTTCTGGTTCTTGCCGGCGATGTTACGGTCGAAGATGCGAAGGCGAAGGTTGAACACTACTTCGGCGAAGCGCCGGCAGGCGAGCCACTGTCTTATCCCAAAGAGTGGATTCCCTACCTGCCTGAAAACCGTATCGAGGTCATGTACGACCGGGTTGGCCAGACGCGTATCGTTCGCACCTGGGCCATGCCGGGTTTGAACAGCAAGGACTCGTCTCTTGGCTATCTGCTTAGCGACTCGTTGGCCGGGAACAAAAACTCACCATTACGCAAGAAACTGGTCGACGAGCTACAGCTCGCCACGAGCGTGTCGGCGCGAGCGTATGGCCGGGTCATTAGCGGTGAATTCACGCTGCAGATAGATTTGCGACCGGATGTCGCGCCTGAGCAGGTATTGCCGATTGTCGACGCGACGCTCGCTGAGTATCTTGCCGACGGTCCGGACCCGCAGCTTCTCGAGAACGCCAAGCTTGGTGTGAATATGTACATGCTGGGCTCGCTGGAGAGCACCGCCGCAATCGGTGGCATGCTCGCCGAGGGTTTCCTGTACTCAGACGATCCGCTATTTGTGAACAAGGAACTGGAGTGGTTGAACGCAGCAACCGCCGACGAGCTGCGCGACATCGCGAATCGCTGGCTGACGCGCGGCTACTACCAACTCACAGTATTGCCGTTTCCCGAGTACGTTGAAGGTGAGCAGGTTGCAGACCGTTCTTCCATACCGGAAGTCACAACGAACTCGAAAATCAACTTCCCGGCCATTGAGACAACCACGCTGGGAAATGGTGTGAAACTGGTTGTTGCCAGGCGCGGCAGCATTCCATTGGTCGACGTATCGATCGCTATTGAAACTGGTGCGTTGGCAGCACCGGCCGATGCACCCGGGCTGGCCACGTTCGTCATTGGATTACTGGACAAAGGCACAGAGCGGCAAGATGCGAGCGCGCTGGCAGCTGCGAAAGACAAGATCGGCATGGGCGGCGGATTCCGCGCCGGTGTCGAGCGCAGTACTTACAGCTACCGCATTCTCGAAAGCAACCTGGCTGCTTCGCTGGACCTGGCTGCCGAGATGTTGCACAAGCCAACCTTCCCGAATGAAGAACTCGAAAAGATGAAAGCCCAGGTCGGTGCCTGGCTTGCGAATCTCGAGCAGTCGCCCGGGCGAGCCGCCAGCAGTCTGTTCGATCGTGCTGTGTATGGTGCTGATACGCCGATGGGCGCGGTCTGGACACCTGGACTGTTGGCGCAAGTGGATCGCTCCAAACTCAAGGCGTTCCATGCGACCGAAGTCACGCCGGACAACATCACCATCTACATGATCGGCAACATAGATATGGCCACCGCCGAAAAGGCGGCCAGCAAGGCGCTTGGCAAGTGGCGGGCGAAGAGTCATTCGGCGCTACAGGAAGTTGGCGATGCCCCAGAACAGAAGGCGCGTGTCATTCTCGTCGATCAGCCAGGTGGTGCATCGAGCACGATCATTGCCGGACACGCAATCGAAGCCTATGACGCTGACACATGGACCGAGCTGTCCTTAATGAACATTATTATCGGTGGCAGCTTCGAATCACGGTTGAATATGAACCTGCGTGAGGACAAAGCCTGGTCCTACGGATACCGTTCGGCTATCGCCCGGAACCCCAGTGGCGCCATGACGTTCTACACCAGTGGTCAGGTACAAACGGACAAGACTGCAGAAAGCATGCAAGAGATTCTGAAAGAGCTGGAAGGCTACGTGGGCGACCAACCTGCGACGGCTAACGAGGTTGACCGGATCAAATTGAACCGTACACGCTCCTTGCCGGGATCGTTTGCGACGAACGCCGGCTTTCTCAGTTCCATCATGAACTCCGACGCCTACGGATTGCCATTCGACTACGCCGAGTCGGCGGCCGATCGAATTGCTGCCGTAACAACAGACGGTGTTGTCGAGCGGGCGAAGCGCACAATTGATACAGACAAACTGACCTGGGTGGTTGTCGGTGACCTCGAGCTAATCGAGGACGATGTGCGCGCACTGGGCTTTGGTAACGTTGAGGTCTGGAATGCTTTTGGCGAAAAGCTCAGGTAGCTGAATCGCCGGCGGCTAGCGCTCGACTTCGAGCGTCATGGCAGAAGGTCGCATCGGTTGTGCGTCCTCAACATAGAGCGCTTGGGTGAGTCGGCGACCGAATACCATGACCAAAACGCCGCCGGTTGCAGCGATCGCCGCGTGCATGCTCCAGAACAATGTCGGGCTCATTTGCTCGTAGAATCGCCCAACCCAACCAATAAGATTATTCGATACGAAGAGCGTAAGGAATGCGATGCCCATCATCGTTGCATTCGCTGACGCTGGCGCAGCGCGGGAAACCAAAGCGAGCAAAGTTGGCCAGTAATACAGGAAAGCCACTCCCAGCCCGGCGCAGTAAAGTGCGGGCCATAGCGGATGGATTGGCTCGTCCCCAGACGAAACGATTGCAACGACGAGGATCAAATTCGCGGTCGCCGCGAGCCACGCACCAACGCCTATTTTTCCGAGATCGCTGGGCTCGCCCCGGCGAGACGCCTGTAACTGCCAGATTCCGAAGAGTAACGGAACCGCAAGAATGCTCACCAAGGGGTCAATCGACTGATACCAGGCAATCGGGATGCTCAGGCTGCCGACGCTGAGATCGACATGTTGCTGCACCCATACCTGAAACACGTTGGCGACCTGGTAATAGCTAACAGATTGAAAAATTGTGATCAGCATGACAACCAAGAGGACGCGAATAATACGCCAGTCGGCAGACGTGAGTTTCTCGGAAGCCTGGTCACGCCGCTTTGCTCTTGCCGGAAGATGTCGGTAGCCCGACAGGTAGGTAACAAGTCCGGCAAGCATGAAAATTGCAGCTACCCCGAAACCGTAGTGCCAACCGTAGTACTGGGCAAGAAATCCGCATAACAGCGGTCCGCAGACTGCCCCGAAATTAATTGCCATGCTGAATATCGCGAAACCACGAGTGCGGCGTGCCTCGTCGTCCAATGGATACAAAGCACCGACCTGTGCGGAAATATTGCCCTTCAGAAAGCCCGAGCCGATGATGAGCAGCAACAGTGCCAGGAGGAAGGTTTGGTCAAATGCCATCGCAATGTGGCCAGCACTCATTGACAGTGCCCCGATGACTACAGCATTCCGCTGTCCGATCCATCGATCTGCGATCATTCCACCCAGGACTGGCGTGAAATATACAAATCCCGTGTAAAGTCCAAACAGCTGCGAAGCGAGTGCGAGCGGCGACAGGGGTCCGACAACAGACTCCAGGGCACCGCGAAACCCCTCAAAACCCGCGATGTTCTCGACATGGCCAGGCAACAACACCTGGTTGACCATGTAAAGAACCAGCAGCGCCGTCATTCCATAATAAGAAAAGCGCTCCCATGCTTCGGTGAATGCCAGGTAGAAGAGACCCTTCGGGTGGCCAAAGAAAGATTCGCTGTTGTCAGGGGTCAGCGTGGCGTCACCTGCGCTCATAGGTTCGCTCTCAGAAAAAAACCACACTACGGGTATTCGACCGATACCACCAGTTTTCTGTCAAACGAACCCTCGCGAACTCTTTATCAGGTCATATGCGGCATTTATCTCGCGTGATCGTTCTTCAGCGACCGCACGCATGCTTTCGGGCAGCCCGCGAGCAGCTAACTTGTCCGGGTGGTTCTTGCTGATAAGTTTGCGGTAGGCACGCTTGATATCTGCTGGAGCGGCGTCCGGAGGCACACCCAATGCGACATAGGCATCGGCGAGCCGACTCTGTGGAGGTCTGTCAGAAGGACCTCCTCCAGCGCCACCGGTTGCCGCTCGCAACAACGATTCGAGTTGAGCGACGTCTCCCTCATTGAGTCCCAGCCGGACAGCAACACGAACCAGCATGGCGTGTTCCGCCGGGTGGAATCGTCCGTCAGCGGCCACTGCCATGCACTGTAATTGCAGAAAGAGCTGGACGAGCGGCGCCCGCCCGCGACTGATTGCCGCAAATTTATCCACTGCGGCATCAAGATCAAAATGCGGCTGTTTCCCCTCGTTGAATGCGGACTTGGCCAGGCGGCGCTGTTCGTCAGTGAGGCGCAACATGCCGAAGATCTGTTCAACGGTATTGATTTCGTCACGTGTAACGACGCTATCCGCTTTGCAGAGAGCGCCCATTACAGCAAAGACGGAGCCCATCAGCTCTGTTTGGGCAACGCGCAGCCCGCCGACTACAGTGAGCTGCAGTGCAGCACTGGCCAGGTAGCCGATAACTCCACCCACAAGGAGCCCTGCCAGGCCACCTGCGAGTAAGCCGATGATTGCGCCGATGAATGCAAGTGTCATTGGTGAAGTCTAACAGCGCCGATTTCGATTCGTCAG
>JAHEGH010000088.1 GCA_024639825.1 Gammaproteobacteria bacterium | reverse complement strand
ACAATTACCGACGGTACACGACCTCGCCGCCCACGAACGTCATCGCGACTTCGACATCCTTGATTCGTCGTGGGTCCATAGTCAACAGGTCGTCTGAAAGTACGACGAAGTCCGCCAGCTTTCCTACCGCGATTGAGCCCTTTATCTGTTCCTCATAACCGGCATACGCAGTGTTCAGCGTGTAGGCTCGAATCGCGTCCTCGATCGTCAGGCGTTCCTTTGGAAACCAGCCGCCTTCGGGCTGACCTGATAGCGTCAAGCGCGTTACCGCCGCATAAAGGCCGAGCATCGGATTCAGGTAGTAGCGCGACGCATTCGTGCCGGGCGAGTCTGAGCCGAAGCTGACAACCGCGCCTGCATCCCACAGCCGACGAAATGCGTAAGCTCCACCCGAGCGATCACGGCCGATACGCTCTTCCATCCAGCGCATGTCGTCCGACGTGTGAAAGGGCTGTACCTCGGCGACGATACCGAGCCTGCCGGCGCGCTCAATGTCTTTATCGGTCATCACTTGTGCGTGCACGAGTCGAAAACGCCGGTCACGCGCGCCGTTCTCCCGGATGATTCGCTCGAGCATATCCAGAAGGTAGCCGTTTGCTTCATCGCCGATAGCGTGCACCGTTAGTTGTATGCCATTGGCATCGGCGTCGAGCGCCAGACGCTCGAGGTTACTCTGCATGTCCTCCGGGTTGTACGGACTGCGCTGGAACGGGAACATGATGTCGCGCCAGATGCCGCGGCTCTCGGGGTCGTGCGTGTACGGCTCGTAGAAGCGTGCCGAGCTGTTGCCCATGATGCCGTCTATCCACGCTTTGACCGCACCGAAGCGAATCCAGTCGTCGCCGAAGCCGACCTTGATACCGAGATCGGCCATGGCCTTCCAGCGATCGAGCGGTGGCCGAACTCGTACACGTGCCGTCATCTCCCCCGCGTCGCGGAGTTCGCGATAAATGTCGACATACACCGGATCGGAGGTAATGTCGCAATAGCTCGTTACGCCGACGCTCGCCATCTGTCGCCAGGCTTCTCGGGTCTCGGCAATGCGCTGTTCGCGCGATGGTTTCGGAATCAACGCATCAAACAGCGTCCGGATGTTGTCGCGGACGAGTACGGTCGACTCGACGTTTGCAACGATCGGGTTGAAAAGCGCGCCCGTCGGGTCGCCCTCTTCGTCCCGTCCGACGATGATTCCATCAGGATCCGGGGTGTCCTTGCGGATGCCGGCGAGTTCGAGGGCGACACCGTTTGCGAGATATACCTTACGATCAAAGCGGCGCACCAGGACCGGCCGGTCTGCCGTGAAGCTGTCGATCATCGCCCGGTCTGGCAGGAAGAGGTTGCCGTAGCCATCGTTGCTGCTGCCTTGACGTGCCGCGGCTCCGACGTCACCTTCCGCCCAGGTCTCGTAGGCTGACCAGTCGCCACCGGTGATCCAGGTGCCCGGCGTATAACGCGCATCAACGGCGCGGATTCGATCGACGAAGCCGGACTCGGTGGACACATCGAGAAGATTAAGCCCGTACAACAGCTGCCCGGTCGACTCGAAGTGCACATGATTGTCATAAAAGCCCGGGGTTACGAACGCACGCTCGAGGTCGATCACTTCCGTGTCTGGCCCGATGTGCTGCTCCACACCGACATCGGAGCCGACGTAGATGAAACGCCCGTCCAGTACCGCCAGTGCCTCGGCGAGCGGATTGTCGTCATCGACGGTCCAAAGCTTGCCGTTCCTGGCGACCAGGTCCGCTTCTTGTGCCCATGCCGCCGGTACTGCAGCGCATACGACTATCGCCAGCAAGCTGACGATCGGGTTCCACGCCCTCATGTTCTGCTACTCCACATTCTGCTCGGCCTTTTCCTCGACATCATTGAGTTGTTGATAGAGACACACCGCCTCGCGTCCACACTCCTGTATCCGCCGCGAAACCGACCAAAGCTGCCAGTAGAAGCGACTAGTCCGCGCGGTTGGAAGCATTGCCAACGTGCAGCCACACATCGTCGATCTTCCTTACCATCATGATCCAGGCCCATTGACTGGAAAAAGATGTGCCGGTCTCGATCACTGTTCCTCGAGCTTCTACGTTCGCGCCAATCCAGCCAAGTGTCGCGTCCTCCGCAAGCTCAATCTCGGGCGCTACAAGATCATGGTACTCGGTGTAGTCCAGCGACTGAAAAAGCGCTGTGAATCGCTCGCGCATCGCATCACTTGTCGTTTGTTCCAGCTTGCCTCGGCTGGCCGTTATGATTTCAGGTGCGGACAAATTAGCGATCATGCCTGCGTCGCCGAGGCAATGGGCCGCCAACAGTTTGCGATGAAGTCGGTATACCTGCACCACATCTATTCCCGGTGACGGAATAACATCAAGGAACCACAAAGGAGATTTCGGCGTGATACTTATGTCGGAATAGTGATAGTCAAATACGCGTTGGCCGTCATCGATCTGCAGGTGAAATGGCAACTGCGCGTCCGCCACATCGCGCCAGTCGTCAAACCTCACAGAGATCACGGTATCTTCCGGAAACTCGAACAACAGTCCCATTGGTCGCTTTGCATCGCCACCCTCAATCAGATACACCCTGCCGCCGTATGGATAATCCCCACCAATCGCCTGACGGGACTCGCCATCAAAATACACATCCTCACGTCGCGGAACGCTTCCTAAAAGCTCCTCAAACTGAAGCAAAAAGGCATGAAATTGATGGCCGAGGGCAAACAGCTTGTGAAAGTCTGTGCCAATGCTCGCGGTGTCGCCGAGCTGCGTCCAACTGTGCGGCCCTTCCACGACAATCAATTGCTGGGGATCTCGGATATGGCGGATAGCCGATACATCCCTGGACTGGAAACTTGTCTCAATCTGGAAGCTTGAACCATCTGAAACCGTGACGTCCGCGGCGGCTGTGATAGCTTGCGTCGAGCATGCGTCCGACGACCACGAGAGGTTCGAATGAAATACTGACAACAGAAGAAAAGTTATCGAACTGGTTTTCCACATGCGAAACGGATCCTACTGAAAGGAAAAAATCACGACGCGGCAGGAAATACGCAAGATCTCCTCAATGGTCGCAACGGGTCAGTAGCAGCTATTCTAGCCCAGTTCTGGTGAATGGCAGCTTTGGGGTACGTAGCAGACGCCAGGACGCCGACTCATGGGAATATCTGGACCGCGCCTTAATCGCCCTGAATTCATTGTCAGCTTTTACTTATAGCAGCCATGGATAACCCCGCCACATGGGCGGGGCTATCCGAGTTACTTAGGTAATTTGCTCTAAGGCAGTGGAGGCACTGTCCACCCGTCCGGGATTACGGTCCCGTCTGCAATTACGGTGTCCTTCTTTATCGTTACATAGTTGCCAATGATAACGTTGGCGCCAATCACCACGTTTTTGCCAATAACGCAAGAGTCGCCGATGACGGTGCCGTCGCCAATCTCGACCTGTTTATTGATCACAACGTCAGAGCCAATCTCTACATCGTTACCTATTAAACTATCTTTGGCGATTTCGGAACCGCTTCCGACCGTTATGTTGTCACCGATATCGCTGTCTTTCGAAATTATGACGTTTTCGCCTATGTTGGCATCGTCGCCAATTGATGTTCCGGCCGCAATCGTGGTGTTGTCACCGATGACCGGATTTCCTCCAATATCTGCCCCGGGCGATATGGATCCGGGCGGTACACAGGCATCACCCAATCCGTCATTATTGTCGTCGATTTGAGCGGGATTCGGGACAGTTGGGCAATTATCAGTGGGAATGCAGTTATCCGGGCCACTACTAGGCGCAGCTACATCGCAAAATCCATCCTCGTCAACGTCAACTTGCGCGACGGAACAACCGCTCTCGTCGACGGCTGCGGCGACGCCAGTTCCGGGACACAGATCACCAAGGTCAACTACGCCGTCACCGTCACTGTCACTACCCGTATCATGGCAGGTCGAGCAATCTCGCTCGACAGACAAGGTCACGTCATGACAGGAAAGGCAAACATACATCTCACCGGGCGCGCCAAAGGGAGCATCCGTTGGAGATGGAATGGTCCCACCGTACAGATTATGGTGGCGATCTGAGTCATTAGTTGGTACGTCAACGAAATCGAAGCCATGACAGCCCCAACAGTCACTGTCACCGGGGCCTGCATCCCGTCCGACGTGACCGTATCCCGCGTCTTCACCGCCGATAACAATAAAGCCTAAAGTAGCTGAGCTAGGAGAATCTGCCTGGATGTTATGGAGTGACTCAGGCCCGTGACAGTCTTCGCATCGCCGAATTTTCTCGCCCACGGGTGCCGAATCATCATGACACCAGATGCATTTAGTTGAATCTGAGCCAAGGCCAGTGCTGTGGTGCAGGGCTTCATTCGTATAAGTCCCAGCGCCATCGTTATGGCAGTAAATACAGCTACCAGAACGACTGCCAAGGCTATTTAACGGAGATCCACCATTTGGTTTTGCACTCGGCCATGGTGTTACTAATGAGGCATCGTAGGAAGGTACATAGTGACCGTCATCGAAATCGTCCACCAAGTCGCCATGACAGCGCGAACACTGACGGTCGACCGCAAGCGTCGTCGCATGATGATCCCCTGACGCTGGTATACCTTCCGTGTGACACAAAACACATTCGGCCTCTGCGAAGTCGCTAAAGAACACGTCACGCAAGCCCATTGACTGGTTGACAGGTGGAGCGGGAACCTCCGCCCAACCTTCAATAGAAAAAATCAGCAAACTGCCAACAACTGCAATTGAGACAATTAATCTCGTTTTCATCGTCCGCCTCCACCTATGGTTATACCCAACGAGCGAGATTTCATTACGGTATCGGCAGCCCGGCGGTCTTAGGGTCCTTCGGGGAGTCATCCATGGCTTCTCGGAGGAAGCGAGGACCCGTGGCTTTGCGTCTCCAGCTTTGGCTAGATTTGCCTTTGTCGAAGGCGGATGCTGACAAGTTTGGAAAGCCTGTCAATTCGGGGATGTACTAAGTCGGATCAAATCTCCGCTTTGGATTCAGTAGCGGCCATTCAGACTGATTCCAGTTCAACGGCAGCTTCCGGGTGGTAAGCGGTACCCCATCCTGGGCGGCAATATTCACAACCGGCGGTTGCGCCTGCTAGTTGAGATACGTCTCGCTACCAAAGTCCGGGCAGGCCTCGACTAGCTCCGGTGCCTGCAGGTCCTTGCGGCTATCCGCAAGCCAGCACTCGTCGAATATCGAGCAGTAGCAGAAGGTGAGCGCGCCTCTCGGCTTGCTGACGGCACCAACAAGTTTACGTGCCAAGTCAGCGTCCATTGTGCTGAATATGATGACCGTTTCGTCGGGTCGCAGGACACGATCGCTGATAAAGCTCCGGTTGATTGCGGCTCCAGAATCCCCGTCCACGCTGGCAACCAGCTCGGACCAGTTTCGCGTGACGTTGCCATCGATGCTGACGCGGACATCCTGCATCCTTGCGGGACCGACGCCGGCATTTGTAAATGCCAACGAGAATCCTGCCGTGTCGCCCGTATCGTAGTTTTCAACCATCAGCTGCACGAACGGCCAAACAGCCGCCGCGGTCTGCTGGCGAACCGCGGCAGATTCGGTCAGTGCCGCGTAGAGGGCAAGGACGGCAATTACGACACCGACGACCGAGAGGATCGTCTGCCAGAAGGTCAGACGGATGATGTGGTGTTCGGCGCGTAACAGGGAGTGAGTCGAGGCCGAGTCAACATCGCTCGCAGTTGGCTTGTCATCAGTCATGCATCGACTCCCTCGTGCCTTCCAGCCGCCCGTTGCGGTTGGATTTTGCCATTGTAAGCGAGTGTCTGCTATGGGTCAGTAAGCGACGGTCAATCCAACAATTGCTAGCCGGCAACTTTCATGAGTTTGTCATCCGATTCAACGCCTTTCAGCGGCTCTTTCTGCGGGACGGCTTCATCCCGGTTCATATTGACAGAACCGTTGAACTCGGCGCCCTCGTCCATTACGAGGCGCTTGCAACTTATTGCCCCCTCGACAATAGCCGATGAATACAGGTGCACGAGTTCATGGCCGAGAACCTCACCTTCAATGGTGCCGCGCACCTCTACAACGTTGCCGATAATGTCGCCTTTGACCCGCCCCTTCTTACCCACGGTAAGATGTTTGTCACTGCTCGTGATCTTGCCCTCGACCTCACCTTCGATGACCAAGCCCTCGTCGGCCGTAATCTCACCCGTCAAGCGCAAGCCCGGACCAACGTAGGACACGCTGCGCGTAACGATTTGCTGCGCTGGTGCTTCCTTTTCTTGCTCTTGGTCTTCTGCTTCGACTTCAATTGTGGGCTCACTCTGTTCCATACGCTCATTGCTCTTATTCTTAAACATTGAAACCTCCGGTGATACCGGCAATAGGCAAATGCCAGTGTAGTCTTGTTATTGTTTGTTGTTTGCTCTTGCTTTTTTTGTTGTCTTTGCTTGCGATCGCAGCAAAACCGGCTCGACTTATTGTTTGCGGTTCTCGCCAATCTGCTCAACGTAATCGTGTTCGCAAACTGTCGCTAATTGGAGACGTTTTGACATATGCCGAAATATTGCCTGATCGGTCAAAGCCGTAAAGGGTCAGTAGTTTTCGGGAGAACTACCGGCTATCGATTATTCTCAGATTAACCCATGGCAGGCGCACCTCTGGGGACTTGCGAAGACGTGGCATCCACGCCGGTTCCAGCGCCAGGTCTAAAAATGACGCCTCGATCCGCCCAGCGACGGCAGCTAACGGCCAAGATCGGACATCACTGAAGACTCGATGAAACGAGTTCTGGTGCTTTCCAGCAAACTTCGGTCGGAGATGATGTTTCCGACCGTGTTTCAGAGAGCAAGAATATTGTACTCCCTGTTACAGCCGCAGAAGTCCCGTCTCAATGGGTCGTATATATGAGGCCCTTGTCGGAAAGCACCGACACACCGACTGACACAAACCGCCCGTTTCCCCAGACAATACCGCGACTCTCGTAACCGGTGTCAATACCGAAGCTATCCCAGCTCGCACCACCGTCGCTACTGCTGATGCCGATTGGACGATAAGTGCCGTCCTGACTGGAGGAGACCCTACCGGCAAATATCAGTTGCGTGCCGTTCCAAGCCCCTCCGGAATAGTCGACATCCTCCAATGGAGTCGATAGTTCCGTCCAGTTAAGTGCATCGAACGATGAAAAGACCGTACCATCTTCGCCAGCCACGAAGACCTGACTGTCAGCGTCAACGACAGTCCTCAACGCCGCAACTTGCTCATCGACGAAGACTTCATTCCACTGTTTACCGTCGGTCGATACGATCACGCACGGTTCAAGAGGTCCACTGCTAAAGACCCGCGTAAGGGCAGGCCCGACGAACAGTCCATCTCGATAGATGAGCTCGCTAACCCCCCACGAGAAGATCATACTCTCCCACGTTTCGCCACGATCCTCGGAGATCATGATATGTGGAATAAACCCAACGTCAACGCCCGTAACAATAACTTGTGACGAGTTGGCAACGACCTCAAGCCCAAGGAAGTCCGGCTGGGCTTTGACAGTCCAGGTCTCGCCGTGGTCTGTCGACAAAAGAACACCTGAACCACCGACCGCATAGACGTCCGAATCGAAAGCTGCAACCGCAACCAGTGCATGGTCAGTAGCAGAATCTCGTGCCACCCAGTCAATACCATCGACAGAGGTCAAAACAACACCGCCATCTCCAAGATTGCCTCCGACTGCAATGAATACTTCCCCGTCCCACACAACGTCATTTAGTGGAAGCGGCGCCGTCAGCCGACGCGTCCAGTCACTTTCAACCGGGATTAGGACTTGTCCGGTATCCGGGTTAACAACCAGCCCGACACTATTGTCGTCGCACCCAACCAGTACAAGTGCAAGACAGAATAGCCACTTACGCATTGTCACCACCTTCTTGATCACACTGCTTTTTTGGCTCGGCAGCCCGGCGATCTTGGGTCCTTACGACGAGCGTCGGAAAGGAGGCGAGGACCCGTGGCTTTGCGTCCCTGACTTTGGTTAGGTTTGCCTTTATCGTGAAACTAATTGTGCGCCGATAGGCGGCGCGGTCAATTCTGGGATGTACTTAAAGCTGGAATTGGTCTGAGTTTAGATAGCGCAGATAGGAACGTCAGCTTTTCTCCAGGGCGGTCATGCAACTAGCCCAAAATCAGCGAAATTGAATGGCCACTAACGGCCAGAAACAGACGTATAGGCCTGCAAAGGATCTCTCAAGCGGCCTCGCCCCTCGATTCCGCGCCTGCCTTCTGTCCCCGGGGCCTCGCCCACTCGATAGAATTTCCTGTCCGTTGACTGATATAGTCTTGTTTATCATTAGAGTATTCGTATATTCTAAATTCGGGTGTCGCGAGAAGCGCCCGGTGTCTTCATGAAAAGTGCATTACTGCCGGAAAGAAGACTCAGTCCGTAGATTGTTTTTGGGGGTTACCAATGGAAATCTTTGCTGCAATTCGTAAGTCATTTGAAGGCAGGGCGCCTGCGCGCCCCCATTTTGCGGCGACTGATCAGGAAGTTGGAGAGAAAGAAGTTGGTCGGAGTTACGATCATGACGTTGTCCAGAAGTACACTGACCACGAACTATCGGGCATGACCATCGGTATCGAGCATGTTGACGCTGATGGTTCTGTCAGTCGTCAATGGGCAACGATCGTCGCAACCGCCGAAATGGACGGACATAATCAACTGCTCTGTCACTGCTTTAGAAGCGACGATCTGCGCGCTTTCCGGATGGACCGGGTAATCACTATCTTCGATGAGCGTGGCGAAACTTTTGATGTGCGCGAGTTCCTGCACTTGAGAGCCAGCCCAACCAAAACGCGCACCGGTGGTGGATCATACCGCTCTGCTATCCGTGACGAGCTGCGTGTTCTGATAGCGATTGCTCGAGCCGATGGTCAGCTTGATCCTGAAGAAGTTGACGTCATCATGGAATATGCCCGCTCCGAAGGTGCCCGCAAAGGCGTAACGGCGGACGAAGCAGCACTTTCCGAGCTCCGTCACTATATTGAGCGTCTCCAGCCTTCCGGCAGCGTTGTAGCCTCCTGC
Organism: Gammaproteobacteria bacterium; assembly: GCA_024639825.1. Lineage (GTDB taxonomy): Bacteria > Pseudomonadota > Gammaproteobacteria > Steroidobacterales > Woeseiaceae > UBA1847. Next base: position 315 of record JAHEGH010000088.1, on the reverse strand, counting down.
ATTGATCGATTGATCGAAGAAGATGAGGAAACACAGAAAAACCTTCTAGCCTATCTCGAGAAGGTCATTCGGGCTGATGGTGTCATTGATGGTTCTGAAGCAGAACTTGAAATGCTGATCGCCAAACGACTTGAACGGTGAGATATGAATAGTCTGCGCTGATTTGGGCTAATGTAGTTCGCCATCTCTGCCAACCATTCATGAGCCTCCCGCGCCAACGTCCGCTTCGGGTCGGCAGCGGCCGTTCAGACCGATTCTACCCGAATGGCAGGTTTGGGGCGCATAGCGGACGTTCGCTTTAGCTGAACGGCAGCT
>JAHEGH010000087.1 GCA_024639825.1 Gammaproteobacteria bacterium | reverse complement strand
CCAAGCTGTATCTGGATGTTCTCCACGCCGGGCGCAACTTCCTGATCGTCGATCCATGGTGCGCCACCCTGAACGGTCAGCGTCTTGCGGCGCAGTGTCGGGACACCCGGGATCAGCGTTGATGTCGGCGAGACGTAATAGCTGTTGACCATCAGCCTGTGTGTTGCCGATGACGGTGCGCCGGTAATCGGGTTATTCGTAATTGGCAGGAAGGCAGGTGGTACGGCAAGCGTTTCGAACAGCTCACCCTGGATACGGGTTGACTGCAGCTGCAGGCGTCCCGCCTCAGGAGCGACCGGCTGGACCGTCGCCCGGCGAATCGTGATGAGGTCGGAGTTGCCCTGCGCGCCACCCAGGGTGGCACAGGGCAGGTTGTACCCATTGTCGTTGCCGTCGATGGGTCGTGCGAGGTCGAAAGCCCAGTTGGCACCGCAGGAACCCGTCGATCCGATCGGCACTGTCAAACCATTCGGATTGTCGTCACCCACCAGCGAGCGGCCTTCAACGGCGAGGCTGCGACTGTTGCGACCCCAGTTGCTCGCCATGCGCAGGTCGGCTTCGATCGTATCCATCGCAAACTGTGCAGTCTCCTGGACGCGGGCGATCGATTCATTCACAACAAAGGCCTGGCGACTCTGGTTGTAGATCTGGACAGCGCCGATAATCAGGAAAGACCCGATCGCGAGGGCGACCATGATCTCGACAAGGGTCAGACCGGCCTGGCGTTGCAGCGTTGATGGCTTGCTATGCGTCATCTTTAGGTCGCTCCTAAAACGGGTTTACCGGGACGGTGAACGAGTACTGCGGCTGGATGCCGTCAGGGGTCGGTTCGTCCCAGCTCACCGTGATCGTGTAGGCCGGCGGAAGGGCGCCGCCATTGAAGGTTACGACGACCTGCTGGCTGCCATCGGCCATGGCCGGCAGGAATTCGAGTGCCTGCGCCTGCCAGAGAAGAATATCCTGTGCAGCCATCTGCGCCACATTGCAGTTTGTGTTCTGCGCGACACAGTTGTTATCGGCACCAGCGGCGGCTGCATAAGCGGCCCCTGCGGTCGGGTTCGCGCGAATGCGGTCGGCAATGTCACCGGCGAGCGTAACGGCGTGGTGACGGAGCATCGAGGTCCTGCCTGCCTGCATGCTGTGTACGTAGAGCCCGGCGATACCGAGCATGCCCACCGACATGATGACCAGCGCGATCAATACCTCGACGAGCGAAAAACCTTTTGATTTCGTGAGAATCGTCATATTCATTTCCTTACGGACAGGTCGCGCCCATCGCGGTGAGCGCGTTGTCGATCAGGGCCGTGTCACGAAAAACGGTCGCACGCCCGAGCGGTGTCGCTACGAACAGGCGCCCAGCCGAGCTGCCGCCGGCCGCCGTGATATTGCCGCGCTCATCGCACATGACAATTTGGGATACGGCGGGGTTACCGCCGACGTTCGGACGGCCGAGACCGTTCGCCGAGTAGCTGAAGTAAGTGGCGTTGTTGGCAACGGCCAGATTGATACCCTCGGCAATCGGGCCATGGGCACTCAGCACCGTCTCGGTGGCACCGCTGCGATCAATATTGCCATCGCTATCGACAAAAACGATAAAGCCCTGATCCCAGGTGCCGCCGCAATTGGCGGCCGGAAGTAGTGCGTTGGCGCTTGCGCATATGGTGATATTGGTCTTGGCCCGACTGGATTCACTGCGTGCCAGGTGGAACGAGGAATGCAGGTCATTCGCCGCGCTCGTCATGCGGCCGTTCTGGTTGAACTGCAGCATGTTCGGCACGCCGAACGTCAGTACGACGCCAACGATCATCATCGTGATCAGAAGTTCGTACAGCGTGAAGCCGTTTTGGTTTGTCTTGTTCATGCGCGCACTATAAAGACTCCTGAGAGCGGCATTTCAACTACCCGACTAACGGCACATTACCCCCGATAAACGGTCGATTTACGGGCCCGCTATTTAACTTATTCCGTGCAGGCGTAGGGGGTGCCGTCGGGGCGCTCGAAGGCTACCCGGGGACGCCCGGTATAGCTGACGATCAGCCCTTTGCCGGGAATTCGGTGCTGCCGGTCGCAGACGACAAATGTGCCATTGGTCGCTCGCAGAAATGTGGCCCGAAGCGTGAAGCCACGTCGATTCGCCAGGATGCGAACACCATCGGCCACCCGGTGGTGCTGGAGTACCAGCTCGCCGGTGTCCACCTGGGGCGGCGAGTCCCGATCGCCGTTCTCGAACAGGATCCAGCCGGCGGACCAGTCTCTGCCCGGGCTGCAGGTGAGCCCGTCCGGGCTGGGGCACAGCGAGACGACCTTGCGGCGCATGATCGATTCTTTTCTGGCCAGGTGTATCGAGTGAAAAAGAGCATTAATTTCAACGGCTTGCTTCTGCCTCGCCAGCGTGCCGGAGAACGCCGGCAAGCCGGTCGCCAGTACGATGCCAACGAGGGCCAGTGTCATCAGCAACTCGTAGAGCGTGTACCCTCGTTTCTTTTGCTTCATCGGGACCTCCATGTCCTGCTGACAGTGTTGCAGGGAAGGGGCCCGGCGCCGACCAGGCAAACAGCGTGATTCGCCTAAATATAGGTGTTTCTGCCCAGCGAACCGCGACCTAAGTCATGCTATTCTGCCTTCGCGCTATGCTCAAAAATACACAAAGGATTCAGCATGTTGCGTTCAGATATACTCGTGAGGTTCGGTGAGCTGAAGATTCTTTCGACGCCGCAACGCATTGAAATAGCAGAGATTTTGCTCGAGAAACCGCAGCACCTGTCGGCAGAGCAGATCATAGAGCAGCTGCGCTCGGGTGGCAGCCGCGTCTCCAAGGCCACGGTGTACAACACGCTGAACCTGTTTCGCGACCGCGGTCTTGTCCGTGAATGTGTGGTTGACCCGGAGCGGCGCTTCTATGACTCCACCACAGAGCCGCACCATCACTTCTATAACCTCGATACTGGCGAGTTGACGGATATCCCGTCCGAAAGTATTCATTTCGACGGCTTGCCGCAGTTTCCTGAAAATGGCGAGCTGGACAGCATCGAGGTTCTTATCAAGGTCCGCCACGGGCCGGCTGAAAATCTCGGCTGAAACCCTTTTCGTCGAGTTCGCGCACAGCTATACTGCGCGCCGCTTAGCATGCCGGATTAGCTCAGTTGGTAGAGCACATCATTCGTAATGATGGGGTCAGGTGTTCGAGTCACCTATCCGGCACCATTTATTCTGTCGTACGGATCGTAACCCGTATCCTCGTCGACCAGCCTTACCGCGGACCGCGGTCGCACGGGCTCAATTTTTTGCACGGCAACGCGCGCGCAGTAGCGCTCTGGCTTCTCGTCGACGAGTTCCTCCCCGGGTACCCCGAACATTTTTTTTATCAATGACTTCATCAGCGCCTCCCGCGGCGTCGCCTTCCTGGTTTAGGTGTGCCAGACATTAAGTTTGCGGGCGTCGGAAAAATGTGACGCAGGTCACATGCGATGACAATGGGGGGTGATTCCCCATGCCGAAGCAGGGTTATTCAGGCCAGCCGTTCCCTGAGTTCCTGCCGGAACCGTCGGCTAACCGGTACTCGTGCATCCGTCTGCAAACGCGCCTCACCATCACCCGTATCAAACGCGACGATTTCCGCAACTCGATTGAGATTAACAATGGCGCTGCGGTGCACGCGCTGGAAGCCGAGCGGCAGCAGCCGCTCGTCGATCCGTGTCATGGTTTCTCGCAATGGAAAGACACGGCTGCCAACGTGCAGGTTGACGTAGTTACCACTCGACTCGATCCAGTCGATCTCGTCGATGCGAACGAGGAATTCCCGCCCCAGCTTCTTGACGAGAAAGCGATCGGATACACCGGCTCCGGGTTTATCGTCCTGCTCTTCTTCCAGGAAACCTGCCTCGCCCTGTAGCCGCCGCACGATGAACCGATAAAGATAGACGACGATAATAATCAACATATACGCACGAAAGTCTTTCAGATATTCGTAAGCGAACTGTGCGGGCCACGAATCCCAGTGATACGACCCTGGACCGTATGTGGCGGCGAAAAGGCCCACTCTGGCCCAGTACATCAGCGTCACATGAGCGAGCGAGATAGCGACACTGAACAGGGCATGCGCAAGTACGGTGCGACGCCAGTTGTGGCCACGAATCGTATTGCGATGGTCGAACCACACGATAAGCGGAAACAACAACACAATGGCCGCGTGGCTGGTGCCCTCGAGAATGACTGGCTCAAGCCACCTGATCGCTCCACCGCCGCGCGTCATTTCAAGGACCTCGACGCCGACGTTTGCGAGGAAGCCGACCAGGGCGAAACTCAGCACCATGCCGATTTCCCACCACCGCCGATTCTCGAGATATCGTTCCAGAGTCATGGCGCGATCCTAGCAAACGGGCTTGGTTGAAGACGACATTTCGTCACTACCACCCCACCATTCGTCACAAATGCACAGCAACTGGTCCCTTGGGGCTATGGGTGAGGCCGTGATTGGCACAGGATACAGTCAATCCGGATCACACCAGGAGCCACCATGAGCCAGGCCCGCCGCTACGACATCGACGCTCTGCGCGTCTTCGCTTTCAGCCTGCTGATTCTCTATCACGTTGCCATGTTCTATGTGAAGGACTGGGGCTGGCACATCAAATCCAGCTACCAGGCGGAATGGCTGCAGTTCCCAATGCTGCTCGTCAACCAGTGGCGGATGCCGCTGCTGTTCATTATTTCAGGACTTGCGGTGAGTTTTGTCTGGCAACGCTATACGCCCGGGCGCTTCGCGTTGCGGCGGCTCTACCGCCTGCTCTTGCCGCTGGTCTTTGGCATGGCGTTCATCGTCGCACCGCAGTGCTACTACGAGGCCCTGGGCAAGGGGCTTATCGAGCCGGGCTTTGGCAGGTTCATGGCGCAGTACCTGACCTTTCAGGATTTTCCCGGCGATGCCTGGGGTGGCGAAGAGATGATTGTATGGACCTGGAATCACCTGTGGTACCTGGCCTACGTGTTGTTCTATTCCCTGTTGCTAATTCCGCTTGCCATCCTGTTCGATGGCCCGCTGCAAAGTGTGCGCCGCGGTTTTCAGGCTTTGCGCGGTCTGTTCATCATCGCTGTACCGGTCGCGTTGTTTATGGTCTACGGCGCCTTCATCTACCCTAAATTCCCGTACATCAGCCACGCGCTCCTGGACGACGGGTATGCGCACGCGATGTACGGCACGTTTTTCCTGATCGGCTACCTGATTGGCCGTGATGAAGGTTTCTGGAACGAGCTCGAGCGCATGCGCGTCGTCACACTGGTGGCAGCTGTCGTTTGCTTCGGACTGCTAATGACGCGCGACCTGCTGGTAGCGGAAGGCTCGTTCGCGCTAGCCGATGAAGTCCGGGCACTGATTACTTACAGCAACCGCTGGCTATGGATCATCGCGATATTCGGTTGGGGGCATCGCCTGCTGAATCGCCCCAGTCCGCAGTTGTCCTACGCAACTCAGGCCGTATACCCGTGGTACATCCTGCACCAGACAGTGACCATCGTAATCGCTGCCAACGTCGCGCCTTATTCCCTGGGGCCGGTCGTTGAGCCGGCGTTGGTGCTCGGTGGGACCATCGCGGGCTGCTACGTCCTTTACGAGTTTGTTATTCGTCGTGTCAGGATTTTGCAGCCGTTATTCGGTGTCTCGATCGGGCGCTAGGCTACTGGTTGCCTCTTCGCAGTGCGCCACTGTCGAGAATCATTTCAAAGCCCTGCATGTTGGCCGGGATGACGACCACGCTTCCCTCGTTGTCGGCAAATCTCAGCAGGGCCGTATTGACTTCATGCTGCAAATACTCGGCCGTCAGGCTGCTGTTAATGATGTTGTTGGCCTCGGCAATACCTTTGGCACGTTCGATTTCGATCTCGGCGTCTTTCTTGGCGATCTCAACCTGAACCTGTTTTGCTTCGAGTCGCTTTTCAGCTTCTACGGCGTCACGAATGGCGGCTTCGATGCTGGGGTCCGTATTCAGTGCCCGGACGACGACCCGTGTGATGATAATGTCACCGGGATCGGAGTTGTTCAGTCGACTCTGGAGTTCCTCCATCACTTCTGATTGCAGGAGTCCACGTTGCTTGTGCAGCTGCAGGCTGTCGATCTGTGAAACCTGCTCGTAAATGGCCGCGCGGGCTTCGCGCACGAGAAGCCCATAAGCCGGCATGTAGATGCCGTCGGCGCCGCGGGCTGCCGCTGCTGCGTACTTGACGAATAGCTCCGAAACGCGATCCTTGGGGACCTGATAGAACACCGAAACATCCAGGTCCTTGAGCGACAGGTTGTCGGCGGCCTTGGGCGTCAGGTCGTTAATATCGATCGCAATTTCCTTGGCGCTGAACTCCATTGAGTTCGTCAGGAAAGGCATTTTGAAATTGAGGCCCTGCCCCTGTTCGGCATGGTCGACTTTGCCGAGAGTGCGTTCAACAGCCACATTGCCGGTCTCTACCGTGTAGGCGCTCATGAAGCCAACGATGCCAATGAGAATAGCGACAGCTATGATTTTGATCTGCATGGTGTTTTTTACCTCAACTCTACGAAGGTTTCCGCCTGCCAGGCGCGCCAGGTCACGTTTGAATTTGCTGGTCATATGGCGTCGTAGGATAGGGCAGGACATCGGTCATGTCACTTCTGGCCGATCGCATGAGGCGTAGTGACAGGCGCCCGCCCGTAGCTCGTTGAGGCGCAAGAGGAACGATTCAGGCGTACAATGCTAATGGCATGCATTTCGGAATCGGCGCGATGAAGAACCCTTTTTCGCTCTTGTCGGGATTTTCTGCGGAGTTACTGCGTCGCAAGGTTTATCCGGTCATCGTCGCTTACGCGTTGATAGCCTGGGTGCTGTTGCAGATTGGCGAAGTAACGTTCCAACCGCTGGGGCTTCCGGATTGGCTGATGACGGCGTTAGTGATCATCGTCATCATCGGGTTTCCTGTGGCCGCCGTCATTGCCTGGATGTTTGACATTGCTCCGTCGGGTATTCGCCGCGACGTATCGGACTTGCGGAGCAAAGACAGCGATGTATCGCCGTCCGTCGCCGTCCTGCCGTTTGTTGACATGAGCAAAGAACAGGATCAGGGCTATTTTTGCGAGGGCGTTGCCGAGGAGATTCTTAATGCCCTGACTCAACTCGAGTCACTACACGTCGTATCGCGCACCTCTTCTTTTCGCTACGCCGGCTCGAAAGAAGATATTCAGGCGATAGGAAGGAAGCTGGGTGCCAGCGCCCTTCTCGAAGGCAGTGTTCGAAAATCCGGGGACAACCTCAGAGTCACTGCCCAGCTAGTCAAGGTGGCCGACGGATTTCACTTATGGTCGAAAACATTCGACCGCAAACTCGAGGACGTGTTTGCGATCCAGGATGAAATTGCGACCTCTATAGGCGAGTCACTGCTGGACACGCTTGTGCCCGTAACAACCACGACGTGCTGTGACGCAAAGGCCTACGACTTTTACCTGCGCGGCAGGCAGTTCCTGAATCGTTTTCGCAAAGTGGACCTGGAATTTGCCCGGCAGATGTTTGAACATTCGATCGAGAGGGACCCGGAATTCGCCGCGGCCTGGGCCGGCTATGCGGATAGTTATTCTTTGGCTGTCATGTATACGGACGCCACACCGTCGTATCGCGACAGCGCGCGACGTGCCAGTGAGCGCGCTCTCGAACTGCAGCCCGAATCGGCGGAAGCACATGCATCTGCAGGATTAGCGCACCTGGTCCGGGAAGAATTCGAAGATGCCGAGCTTGAGTTCAGCAAGGCGATCGAACTCAAGCCAGACTTGTTCGAAGCGTTCTACTACTTTGCGCGTACCCGTTTTCACCAGGGCGACATGCAGGGAGCTGCCGACTATTTCGCCAAAGCGGCAGCAGTTAATCCGGACGACTATCAGTCGCGACTACTGCGCGTACAGATTCTTCGTGGTGAGGGCGACACAGATCGGGCGAAAGATGAGGCCCGCGAGGCAATCGCAGTTGTTGAGCGACACCTGGAGTGGCATCCGGATGACATCCGGGCATTGCATCTCGGCGCCGGCTCGTTGCTTCTGCTTGGGCAGGTGGAGCGTGCTGAAGAATGGTTGCAGCGGGCTTTGAAGATCGATCCCCATGATCCAATCGTGCTCTATAACCTGGCCTGCAACTACGCGAATATGGGCAAAGTAGAGCAGGCGATGGATTTCCTTGAGCAAGCTGCCGAGTTCGGTGCGGTGAGTGCTGACTGGATGAAGAACGACAAGGACCTTACGAACCTGCATGGTGTTCCTCGATATCAGGCACTCCTGAGCAGGGTTTTGGACTAGCCGTCAGGCGCTCCAGGTCACGTTCTAACTTACCTGTCATATCGCATCTTGGAATAAGGTACGATACCGGCCATGTCACTGTTCGCCGAGCTTAAACGCCGTAACGTCTTTCGTGTTGGTATCGCCTACGTCGTACTTGCGTGGATTATCCTTCAGGTCGGCGACACCATGGCGCCAGCTCTGCATCTCCCTGAGTGGATAAACTCCGCCCTCGCGTTCTTCCTGATTCTCGGTTTTCCACTCGCGCTATTTTTCGCCTGGGCGTTCGAGATGACACCCGAAGGTTTGAAGCTGGAGAAGGAAGTCGACAGGGACTCTTCAATTACACCGGTGACTGGCCGCAAGCTCGATCGTACGATCATCGTGATGCTCGTTGTGGCGCTTGGCTACTTCATATGGCAGTCGCAAAAAGCACCGGAGCAGGAAATCGGCGAGGCATTGGCGGGGCAGGAGTCTATCGCGGTACTGCCGTTCCAGAACATGAGTTCGGACGAAGAGCAGGAGTATTTTTCCGATGGGTTGACGGAAGAGTTGCTTAACTTGCTGGCGAAGATTCCCGAGCTGAAGGTCACGTCACGTACCTCGGCGTTCTTCTACAAAGGGAAGGACGTCAGAATCTCCGACGTCGGGCGCGAACTGAATGTCGATCACGTACTCGAAGGAAGCGTTCGAAAATCAGGACAGAAGATCAGAATTACCGCACAGCTGATTGAGGCCGAAACAGATGCACACCTTTGGTCCGAAACCTGGGACCGAGATCTCGATGACGTCTTTGTCATCCAGGACGAGATTGCCAAGGCTGTTGTTGATGAATTGAGAGTGCAATTACTGGGCGAGCTGCCGCATATGCCGACAACGGATGGTGAAACTTACTCGCTGTTCTTGCAGGCGCGACACACGATAAATCAGCGCACCTATGAATCACTCGCGCGCGGCGAGGAGCTGGTCAAGCAGGCAATAGAAATTGACCCAGGCTATGCGCCGGCGTGGGTGCTCAAGGCCTTTATTCATTCGCAGCAGGGTGACGTCGGGGCGCGGCTACCTGCAGAGGTCGTCCCGCTTGCGCGTGCGGCGGTAGACAA
>JAHEGH010000086.1 GCA_024639825.1 Gammaproteobacteria bacterium | reverse complement strand
CGCGGTCCGGCGCGCCCATCCCGTGCGTCCCTGCACTGACTCGACAGCGTGAGCATAGACCTCGGCCATGGCAATCTGTCAGGCTCCAATCTAGATGAAGACTGCTGAATCATGACCGCCACCGGTGACAATGTCACCGCCCGGTTAGAGAGCAGACGTTGACTCGCTGGGCCTCCTGCATTCCAGGATGTGACCGGAAAGGACGCTTCAAAAATCGTCGCTACGATCAATCCCGAACGAACAATGGCTACAGGTTTCAACTTGTAGCCAAATTTGTGCCGGCCCCCTATAACCCTCTGTTTTCAAGAGCAAAAAAATATAATGCCCATGCACACGAAAAGTACGCTTATGGTTGAGGTTTTATTCATAACTCTTTGTTTATCTTAATGTTTATGTCCGGGACGGCGGCCGACATCCGGGGGTGTCCAACGAGGCTTGTAGCCAGAATTGTACCCACAAGCATGACCACAATTCTGAAGATACCGGGCCCCATATCCATCGACTTGTGTGGAGTGCCGATGATATCGATCGATTTGGTCCTGCTATTCGAACGACTCGGGCAATTTTCTGGACGTATGATAAACGCTCAAAATCTGGATCTCCTTCTGCTTGATACGATACGGAACGATATAGGGTATGCCGTTAATGACGAGTTCGTGTGTACCCCGCACTCGTCCTTCCCGACCCATCTTCGGATAATCCCGCAGCTGATTCACCGCGACGCGAATGTGTTGTGCGACCTCAAATGCCGCACGTGCATTGTCTCTCGCGATGTATTCCTGAATTGCGAGCAAAGCTTTCGCAGCCAGCGTCGTCCAACGAACGCGCACGATCAAGCGTCTTTGTACTTGCCAAATATTGCGTCCATCTCAGCATCTGAGACAAATCGACCTGCATCCGCGGCTTTGATGCCTTCCTTGATCCGCTCATCCTGCCAGGCCAGCAGATCCAGATATTGGTCGATCGCCTGGTTCACCAGGTAATTTCGCGACCGGTCCAGCTGCTCGGCCAGCTTATCGAGCTTTCTGACCTTTTTGGGGTCAGCCCGAATACTGAATGCTTCCGTGGTCATGCCCTATTGCCCCTGTGGTTCATTGCGGTTCGCTATAATTACAAAGTAATCATAAATCCACTTGCTGACCAGTGGATAGATCAAAGTCTTCCGCTGGGGAGACGAATCAAGGAGCTGCATGGGTTAAAGGGCTTCGGCAAAGCAGACTGGCTGCGGTATACGCGCACACATGGTGGGAAGTGCTGGTTCCTTATGTGGTTCAAGCCCTATTTGGCGATCATGGTCGGCTCTATACGGTCACTTGTGGGTACTCCGCCAGTCAGGGAGTCGCGGTAGTATGGGACTATTTGGGGAACGGATACTTGCTGATGGATAGCGGGCGGGAGTGGCAATCGCCAGCGCCCGTGTGGTCACAACAGCCGAAATCAGTACTGCGGATGGGCGTGGGCTGAGCCATGGGATCGGACATGAAGGTATTGTTTCTAACGACCGTGCTGCCCGCTAAGAGAAGAACCGGAGGAGAGATCGTCAGCCAGCTGTTCGTGAATGCGCTGATTGACGGCGGATGCGAGGTGGATCTGCTCGGTTATGTTAGAAGCGGGGATGACTACCAGCTTGCCGCCATGGAAAAGCGGGTGGCTTACCGGGTAATCGAGTCGGACAGTTCGCGGTCGCAGGCGATCCTGTGGCTGGCGGAGGCGTTGCTCAACAACCGGCCGTATTCGCTGCAAAAGTATATCTCGGGAAGTTACCGGGAGCTGGTGCGGTCGCTGACCGCTCGGACCAAGTACGACATAGTGGTTATTGACCATGAGCAGGTGGCATTTCTATTGAGAGATGTCCGGTCGCGAGGCAAGCTTGTCTATATTGCCCATAATGTGGAATTTCAGATTTACGAGAAACTCATGTCGTCTGCGAAGAGTGTTCTATCGAGATGGGTCAACGCCCGCGAGTCGAGGTTGCTCCGGACACATGAAGCCGAGCTGGTGAATGCGGTCGATGCGATCTGGACACTGACTCACGATGACAAGCGCCACTTTGAGGCGATTTGCCCAGGTAAACAGGTCGATAATTACGATATACCCTCGTACTACAGGGCAGGTGAGCCGGGCAGGAAGTCCGTCGACGTTTGCATGTTGGGCACCTGGAGTTGGGATGCGAACAGGAAAGGACTGCTTTGGTTTTTTGAGCAGGTGTATCCCCTGTTAAGAAAAGACCTGTCGATCAGCGTAGCCGGAAAGGGGGCCGACTGGCTGGATGGCAGATATCCCAACGTAATCTACAGAGGCTTTATTGACGACCCCGGGGAGTTTTTTGACAGTGCGAAGGTGATCAGCATCCCGTCGGTGACCGGCGGTGGAGTCCAGGTCAAGACGATCGACGCCATCAGTACCGGAAACTATGTTGTCGCGACCAACGTCGCCATGCGAGGGATCAGTGAGTTCCCTTCAAGTGTCATGGTTGTGGACGATGCGAAGGGGTTTGCGGATAGTATCGAGAGCATTGTCGCGAGAGACATGACCAAGGGTGTGCCGGTTGATGCAATTTCCTGGGGCAGCGAGCGGTTTGATGCATTTAACAAGAAAGTGCGCGCCGCCGCGCTGATGTTGCTCGAGGGGTAGTAGCCCAAGTAACGCCAGGCATACTTATGCTGTAGTAGATGCTCGCCGCTTGGACACTCACTTGTCATGTTAACTTCTCTCTGAGCGATTTGACCGTACCCTCGTAATTCGAGCCATGCGGTATGTGGGTTTTCCTGGTATTTTTGTTGATAGCCGCCACCCGGGAGGATCATGACAGCCGCACCATTGGGCGTCTGTGACCTGAACGCTGCGAGCCGCGGCCTCACAATGCCCGTCAGGGCTCGATCTGCGACGGCGGGATCGCTACTACGCTCGACCAGGGACTCGACGGGCGGCGGCAAAGGCAAGCCAGGCGCCTCGCCGGGCCACACGTCGATGACATCGCCTCGTTCGGCCAGCCCGGGCACCTGACCGGTCTCCTCGCCAACGCTCGAACCCTTTGCCTGCACGCGGGAGGCGACGGCCGTTGCGCGCGAGCCGATCAGTAGCCTGCGTCTACCCTTGCTGATGCTCATCGCATCCACCACAGTGGATGACTCTCCGACCCTAACAATACTTCGATATTGAAGCGCGCTGCTTCGGAATCGCTGAGTTGCCTCGACCATGACACTCGTCCCGCAGGGTCGCCACCCGGGCCGGAACTCCCGTACTCGGCATACAGTGCCGTTTTTTCCGCCTCAACCTTACCCCAGTTATGCCAGCCGGCCGGCACGATGTGCTCACCCATGATGCTGTCGACAAAGACTGTCTGTGCATGCCTGCGCCATGGTCTGCCCAGATAGGCCGCCTTGACGTCGGCAGACGCGGTCAATCTGGTCCCGATAAAGACCAGGCCGAATTCTGCGTGCTCGGGCGTTGACGCCGCTGTGACATACGAGTCCGCTTTCGAATGGATCGTGCAGCTACGGAACACGGCTGACGCACCGCCGAATATGAAATCCGTCGTTCCCTCGATGTAGCACTCGTCAAATAACATCCGGTTCCCGTCACCGGTGACGTAAAGCGTGTCCTGGTTGCCAAGCAGGCGCACTTTCCGGAAGACGGCCCGGTCGGCATTCACTGCCAGCGCGACTGCCTGTCCGACCGCGCCTGCCGTATTCTCAATCGTCAGGTTTCTGGCGACGAAGTCATCTGCATCGACCTGCATGGTCGGTGTGAAAAATGTGCTGTTCCGGCCCCGGTCGACGCGCGCGAAATAATCATCGAAGCTAATGATCGTGCCCGATGCGTCTTCGCCTACGATCGACAGCCGGGTATTCCACTCAGGAACTACCACCTTTTCATTGTAGGTACCGTTTCTAACGTGAATCGTAATCCTCTCCGGCGGAAACGATTTCATCGCGTCGATCGCGCCCTGAATCGTGTTGAAATCACCGGAGCCGTCCTGTGCCACAACGAATGACGGCCCGGCGCGGACGATACTCGCCAGCACCAGCAATGCACAAACCATTGCACCTCGTACGGCAGTCTGTCGGCGTTTCCGGTTACGCATTGGCGTCAATAATGTCGCGGAGAATACTCTCTTCCTCAGTGGTCAGGTCGTCGAGCGGGGGACGTACACGTCCCGCGTCGAACCCGACGAGACGCACACCCGCTTTGATCGCTGACACCGCGTAACCCTTGCGTCTCGAGCGTAGTTTCATAAACGGATAGAAGAAGTTATTGAGGATCTCCTCGCAGCTCGCTGTGTCCCCGTTGCGCAATGCAGTGTAGAACCGATTGGCGAGCGCCGGAACGAAGTTGAATACCGCCGAGGAATACGTTGTAAATCCCGCACCGAGATACGCTTCGGCGAACAGCTCGGCCGTCGGCATGCCGCCAAGGTAAGTCAGGCGGTCCCCGATCTTTGCCGTAATCTGACGCATCTTGCCGATATCACCAGATCCATCCTTGAACCCGATCATGTTCGGACAGTCGTCGCAAAGCCGCGCAACGGTATCGACGTGGTACTGCGCGTTGTCGCGATTGTAGATCATGATCCCGAGATCCACTGCGTCACAGATCGCCCTGACGTGAGCGTGCAGCCCTTCCTGGGGCGCATCGATCAGGTAATGCGGCAACAGCAGTATCCCATCGGCGCCGGCTTTCTCGGCAGACCTGGCTATCTCGATCGCGATCTCGGTACCGTAACCGCAACCCGACACGATGGCCGTCCGGCCTGCACTCTCCTTTGCGGCACGGACGATCGGAGCGATTTCATCGAGCCGCAGCGAAAAGAACTCGCCGGTGCCGCCGGCCGCGAACAAGACGGGCGCATCGAATCCGGCGAGCCATTCGACCTGTCGGCTGTAGCTGTCCGCAGCGAACTCCCCGTCGGCATCGAAATGGGTGACGGGGAACGACAAGAGCCCGGATCCGAGGGCAGCTTTCAATTCCTGGGGTGTCATAGTGATTTCCTGTTCATTGTCAGGCCAGTTATCGGACCGACGTTCTGATCGCACTGCCGGGTGCGGCCGATCAGCGAATTTCCTCCGGCAGCAATGATTCGGGGAGACTCTGGTAGCAAACCGGGCGCAGGAACCTGCGAATGGACAACGTACCGACGGACGTCGCGCCGAAATTCGTCGACGCCGGGTAAGGCCCGCCGTGCACCATGGCATCGGCAACCTCGACGCCGGTCGGAAAACCGTTGGCGATCAGTCTTCCTGCCTTGCGTTCGAGAATGGGCAGCAGGCGCTTTGCCAATTCCGTATCGCCGTCATCCAAGTGCAACGTCGCTGTCAGCTGACCATCGAGCGACCGCGCGATGTCCTGCATCTGATCGGCGCCGCTGCTGCGCACCACCAGGCCGAGCGGCCCGAATACTTCTTCCCCCAGCGCGTGGTTGGCAAGCCAGTCGTTGCCGGTCGTTTCGAAGAGGCAGGGGGTTGCGTTGCGCATATCGCACACCGAGGTCAACACCTCGCGGACCGCCGTCGTACCCGCCAGGCGATCTCGCCCGGCGCGGTACGCAGTGGCAATACTGTCATTGAGCATCGTCTGGGGACCTGTCTCGGTGAGCGCTTGCTTTGCGGCCTCGACAAAGGCATCGCCGGCGTCGCCCGCAGGCACGACGGCAATGCCGGGGTTGGTGCAGAACTGGCCGGCTCCCAGTGTCAGCGATCCGGCCCAGTCCCTGGCGATATGCTCGCCGCGTGCGGCAACCGCCACCGGTAACAGGAACATCGGGTTAACGGAGCCCAGTTCACCGAAAAACGGAATCGGGTCCGGTCGGCCGGCACAGAGATCGAAGAGCGCCCTGCCCCCGGCAAGCGAGCCCGTGAAGCCGACCGCCCGGATCAACGGATGACGGACGAGCGCCTGGCCGACGTCGCGACTGCCGCCCTGGATGTTCGAAAAGACGCCCGGGTGCAATCCGCAAGCTGTGATCGCTGCGTGAACGGCCTCTGCCACGACCTCGCCGGTGCCGGGATGCGACGAGTGGCCCTTGACGACCACGGGACACCCGGCTGCCAGCGCCGCGGCGGTATCACCGCCCGCCGTCGAGAACGCCAACGGAAAATTCGATGCACCAAATACCGCGACCGGCCCCACCGGGCGCTGCATGACCCGCAGATCCGGCCGCGGCAGCGGTTGCCGGTCGGGCAGCGCTTCGTCATGCCGGCGGTCGAGATAAGCGCCGTCCAGAATGTGATCGGCGAACAGGCGTAACTGCCCTGTCGTCCTGCCACGCTCACCCTCCAGTCGTGCTTCCGGCAGGCCCGTCTCCGCGGATCCGATCTGTGTAATCGCATCGGCGCGCACCTCGATTTCATCCGCGATCCGGTTCAGGAACACGGCCCGCTCCGCGCGTTCCGAGTAACCGTAGTGCCGGAACGCCTCTTCGGCCGCGGCACAGGCGCGCTCCACATGCTCCGCAGAGCCCACGCTGAACGAAACAGCCGGGCCGTGCGCGGGAGCGGATTCGAAAGTACTACGCCCGGTGCACCATTCCCCGGCTACCAGGTGCTTACCGTGAGGCGTGTATCGATTGCTCATTGAAAATCTCCGCAATTATTGTGCGCCCGGTAAAGGAATAACGAGCGTTCAAGCGGCATTGTATCAATTTATTGCCACCGGTGGCATACTTCTGTCACCCCACCGCGCGGGGGTCCCGAACGGCGCGGCGGATATCGTTGCGAAAAGCCGCGTTGATCACAGGCAGGCCAGAATGAAAAACGAGAAAGCTTCCCACGTTCGCTACGCGATTCTCGCAACCCTGTTTATCGTCACGACGATCAACTACGCCGACCGCGCAACGATCTCGATAGCAGGTGCGGCCATCCAGGACGAGTTCGGCATAGACGCCGTCAGCCTGGGTTACATCTTCTCGGCGTTCGGATGGGCGTACGTCCTCGGCCAGATTCCGGGTGGATGGCTGCTCGATCGCTTCGGTTCGCGGAAAGTCTACGCCGCGAGCATCTTCACCTGGTCGCTTTTCACGCTGCTGCAGAGCTTTGTCGGCTATTTCAGTTTTCTCGGCGTCGTGACGTCCCTGTTCCTGCTGCGCCTGATGGTGGGGCTGGCGGAAGCGCCCTCTTTTCCGGGCAACGCGCGTGTCGTCGCGGCGTGGTTCCCCACCGCAGAGCGCGGCACGGCCTCGGCGATCTTCAATTCCGCGCAGTACTTCGCCACGGTGATGTTCGCCCCGATCATGGGATGGATTACCTACACATTTGGCTGGGAGTATGTCTTCATCGTCATGGGCAGCGTTGGCATCCTGATCTCGGGCCTCTGGCTGAAAGTCGTCCACAATCCGACGGATCATCCACGCATCAATCAGGCCGAATTTGCCTATATCGAACAAAACGGCGGTCTTGTCGATATGGATCGGGCCGGCGCCGGTCGGCAGGATCGCCCGTCGTCGCCCCGCTGGTCCTATGTCAGGCAGTTGTTGACCAATCGCATGCTGCTCGGCGTGTATCTCGCCCAGTACTGCATCAATGCCATTACCTATTTCTTCCTGACCTGGTTCCCGGTGTACCTCGTGCAGGAACGGGCGATGTCGATTCTGAAGGCAGGCATGGTGGCATCGCTGCCAGCGATCTGCGGCTTCGTCGGCGGCATACTGGGCGGCGTGATTTCAGACTATCTGCTGCGCAAAGGCCGCTCGCTGAGTGCCGCGCGCAAAACGCCGATCGTTTTGGGCCTCAGCCTCTCGACCTGCATGGTGATCGCCAACTACGTCGATACCGACTGGCTGGTGGTGGTAATCATGGCCCTCGCCTTCTTTGGCAAAGGCCTTGGCGCACTGGGCTGGGCTGTCGTCTCCGATACATCTCCCAAACAGATCTCCGGCCTGTCCGGCGGAATCTTCAACACGTTCGGGAACATCGCGTCGATCACGACGCCGATTATAATTGGCTACATCATCAACGCGACAGGGTCCTTCGAAATGGCGCTCATTTATGTCGCGATCAACGCGGCCGTTGCCGTTTTCAGTTATCTCGTAATCGTTGGACCGATACAGCGTATTGAATTGCGGGAACCCGATACCAGGCCCGTGTAACAGTACATCAGGCAGACGCTCATGACCGTGACTTCGAACGATCCCCGCATTATCAAAACAGGCACTCGCGACAATGTCGCCATCGTGACCAATGATGGCGGTCTTCGGGAAGGCACCGAGATTACGGCGGGCCTGACGCTGCGAGAACACGTTCCGCAGGGCCACAAGGTGGCGCTCGAGGCAATGAGCGCCGGCGATGCGGTGATTCGATACAACGTCACGATCGGACGTGCATTTGAGGCCATCCCGGCAGGAAGCTGGGTACACGAGGGGTTGCTGGAACTCCCTGCTGCCCGCGGCCTCGACAACCTGCCAATCGCAAGTACGAGACCCGCGCCCCTGGACCCGCTTGAGGACTATACGTTCGAAGGCTACAGGAACGCAGATGGGACGGTTGGTACGCGGAACCTGCTCGGCATTACGACAACCGTACAGTGCGTCTCAGGGGTCGTAGAGTATGCCGTACGGCGTATCCGGGAAGAATTGTTGCCGCGATATCCCAACGTCGACGGCGTCGTGGCACTGGAACATACCTATGGCTGCGGCGTAGCGATCGATGCGCCGGGCGCGGAGATTCCGATCCGCACACTGCGTAACATCAGCCTGAATCCCAACTTCGGCGGCGAAGTCATGGTCGTCAGCCTCGGCTGCGAAAAGCTCCAGCCTTCACGCCTCCTGCCACCGGACGCCGTACCGATCGTCCCGAAGGCCGATATCGCGAGTGGCGGCAAGGCCGCGAAACAATTCCCGGATGTCGTGTGTCTGCAGGATGAACAGCACTCGGGCTTCATGTCGATGATCGAGTCAATCGTCGAAACCGCGGCATCACACCTCGAACGATTGAATGCACGCCAGCGAGTTACCTGCCCGGCCTCGGAGCTGGTTGTCGGGGTACAGTGTGGCGGCAGCGACGCATTCTCGGGCATTACCGCCAATCCTGCCGTCGGCTTTGCATCCGACCTGGTGGTCAGGGCGGGCGGTACGATGATGTTTTCCGAGGTAACCGAAGTGCGTGACGGGATCGATCAGCTGACGAGCCGTGCCGTTGATGCAACGGTCGCCGAGGAGATGATTCGGGAAATGGCCTGGTACGACGCATATCTCGCGCGCGGCCAGGTCGATCGCAGCGCCAATACGACACCGGGCAACAAGAAGGGTGGGCTGTCGAATATCGTCGAGAAGGCGATGGGATCGATAATCAAGTCGGGCAGCGCGCCCATTGCGGGCGTGATATCGCCGGGCGAACGGCTCAACGGCAAACGCGGCCTGATCTACGCGGCGACGCCGGCGAGCGATTTCATCTGCGGCACGCTGCAACTGGCTGCGGGCATGAATGTCCATG
>JAHEGH010000163.1 GCA_024639825.1 Gammaproteobacteria bacterium | reverse complement strand
AACGGACCTTGAAGGCCGGGCCAATACGCCAGGATCGCAGCCAGCATGACGATACCCCACGCAATAGCTGTCGACCTGGATCGTGCATCAATTTGCTTATTCTGTTCCGCAAGGTCAGTAGCCATCGATATCCCTTTGATATTATTGGCCATCATTCTAGCCCGCCCACTATCGGTTTCGATACGATCAAGTTCACAGGCGTGCCGCTTCGTCATTTGCCAGCCGCCCCTCCGTGGCGCAGAATACCCAAATGGCAAAACCCGCCAGCAAAATCACCCCGCAATCGGCTACCGCCGTGATGCACTACGAGCAGCCGCTGTCAGAGCGCATGCGCACGTTCCTGCGCCTCGAATTTCTCTACCAGCAGACGCTTTATAACGGCGAACGACAGGCTGACTGGGCCACTCGGGCTACCATCGCAACGCTTCTCGAAATTCTGGCCATTCTTTCGCGCGGTGACGTCCGCAGCGACGTGCATAAGGAACTTGACCACCAACTCGGCGTCCTCGAACGTTTCCAGAGCAAACCGGGGGTTGATAATGGTCGGCTGGATAGCCTGATTCATAACCTGGCAACCAACCGCGATGAGCTCAGCCGCATCGGAACCGCCTATCTGCAACCCCTCAAGGACTGCGAGTTTCTCAATGCGATCAAGCACCGCAGTGCGATACCGGGCGGCACCTGCGAATTTGACCTGCCCGTGTACAGTCATTGGCTGCGGCAGCCTTACGAACGCAGGCAGCAGGACATGGACAAGTGGCTGGGTGCGATTCGACCCGTATGTGATGCCGCGACCGAGTTGCTCTGGCTCATGCGGGAAAGTGCACAACCGACAGAGAAGATGGCCATCAACGGTATGTACCAGCACAACATGCAGAAAGATGGCAATTGCCGGCTGTTGCGAGTGAGCCTGCAGGGCAACAGTTCGCTGTTCCCTGAGATCAGCGGTAGCCAGCACCGGTTTACGGTTCGTTTTCTCGAGTGGACGACAATTGACAGCCGAGCTGTCCAGACAGGCCACGACGTGCCGTTCAAGCTGTCTATTTGCTAATGGTTCTTCTGTAGGGCTTCGACCACCGGAACATCCGCCGGCAGCAGTTCGCTGGCATCCAGGCTTTCACGCGGCACCCAGCGTAATGCCTGGCCCTCTCGCCCCACGGGCTCACTATTCCAGTCACTTACCAGGAAGAATTCGATCGTGACCGTGCGATCGTCGTATTCGTGCCGCAAATTCATGAAGGGAGCACACGCCGTCACTTCGATGCCCAGTTCCTCCGCAAGCTCGCGTGACAGGGCCTCTGCCGAGGTTTCTCCGGATGCGATCTTGCCACCCGGAAACTCCCACATGCCGTTGAAGACGCCACCACCGACACGCTCAGCAATAAGTACCCGCCCCGCAGAATCGCAGAGAATTCCCGCGGCCACATTGAAATGATTCATGTGCAGTTGAGAATCAGCTCAGCTTGCCATGACACTGCTTGAACTTCTTACCCGATCCACAGGGACACGGTTCGTTGCGACCAACCTTACGACCATCGCGCACGAACGGCGCGGCAGCCTCTGCAGGCGCCGGCTGTTCGCCGCCCGACTGGCCGCCACCCAGCGCCGAGGCTTCCGCATGCTGGAATTTCATGGCTTGCTCTTTCTTGCGGCGCTGCTCGAGCTCGGACAGATCTTCCTCGCCCTGGATACGTATGCGCGACAGTATGCTGATCGAATCGTGTTTCACCTGTTCAATCATCTCGCCGAACATCTCGAAAGCTTCTCGCTTGTATTCCTGTTTCGGGTTCTTCTGTGCGTAGGATCGCAATCCGATACCCTGGCGCAGATGATCCATCGCAGCCAGGTGCTCTTTCCAGTGGAAGTCGAGTTGCCGCAGCATGATCTGCTTCTCGACACCGCGCATCAGCTCAGCGCCAATATCGCCAGCCTTTTTCTCATAGGCCTTGGTAACTTCCCCGATACAGCGCTCACTGATGCTCTCAGCCGTGAGCGTGCTGTCTTCACGAATCCAGCGTGCCACATCCGCGCGGACACCAAACTCCGCCTCCAGCGCATTGCTCAGGCCTTCCGCGTCCCACATTTCTTCAAGACTGCCGGGCGGGATGTGCTGATGCACTGCGCCCTCAACGACTTCGTCACGAATCGCCTTAATCGAGTCTTCGATCTCCGCCGCCTCCATGAGGTCGTTACGCATGACGTAGACAACCTTGCGTTGGTCGTTCGCGACATCATCGTACTCGAGGAGATTCTTACGAATGTCAAAGTTGTGCGCTTCAACCTTGCGCTGCGCGCGCTCGATCTGGCGCGTCAGAAGTTTGCTTTCGATCGCCTCACCTTCACGCATACCAGCGCGCGACAGCAGGCTCTTGGTCCGCTCTGGATCGCCGAAGATGCGCATAAGCGTATCTTCCATGGACAGGTAGAACCTGGATGAACCCGGGTCCCCCTGGCGGCCCGAACGACCCCTGAGCTGGTTATCGATACGCCGCGATTCATGACGCTCGGTACCCACGATGTGCAGGCCACCGGCCTCGAGTACCTGGTTATGGCGCTTCTGCCACTTGTCTTTGACCTCGACCTCGTCAGCCCCTTCGCCGGCGTTGGCCAGGTCAGCCTCGAAACTGCCACCCAGCACGATATCGGTACCGCGACCGGCCATATTGGTGGCGATGGTGATCGCACCGGGTCGGCCCGCGTTCTGCACGATCAGGGCTTCACGCTCATGCTGCTTGGCGTTCAGCACCTCATGCTTGATCTTCTGCTTGCTAAGGAATTTCGACAGCAGCTCCGATGCCTCAATCGAAGTAGTACCGACCAGCACAGGCTGGCCGCGTTCGCTGCAATCGACGATGTCTTCGACGATCGCCTCGTACTTGTCCTTCTCGGTGAGATAAACAAGATCAGGCTGGTCGTCGCGAATCATCGGCTTGTGCGTTGGAATCACTACGACCTCGAGCCCGTAAATTGACTGGAATTCGAAAGCCTCGGTATCGGCGGTACCCGTCATGCCTGACAGGTTGTTGTAAAGGCGAAAGTAGTTCTGGAAAGTGATCGACGCGACGGTCTGATTTTCCTGGCGGATCGATACGCCTTCTTTTGCCTCCACTGCCTGGTGCAGGCCATCGCCCCAGCGGCGGCCGGGCATAGTACGGCCGGTGAACTCGTCAACAATTACGACTTCACCATCCTTGATTATGTATTCGACATCGCGCTGATAAATCGAATGTGCACGCAGAGCAGCGTTGAGGTGATGCAACAGGCGGATGTTACCGGCGTCGTAAAGGCTCTCACCTTCCTTCAGGAGTCCGGCCTGCGCCATCAGCGCCTCGACCTTCTGGTGGCCTTCCTCTGTGACATGCGCCTGCTTCGCCTTCAGGTCCAGCGTGTAGTCGCCGCGTGGCAGAAGCCTGCATTTCACAGGTTTCTCACTGCCATCGACCAGGACCAGGTCGGCCTCGTTTTCTTCGGCCAGGGAAACCGCCTCGTCCAGCGAACACAACTGGTCGTTGCGGTCGATGAGGATCACGCGATTGCCCGGAATTTCGTAGTTGGTCGGCTCTTCGGTCTCTTCCTGCGCCTTGAGCTTCGGAATCAGCTTGTTGATCTGCGCATACAGATCCGTGCTGGATTCGGCCGGGCCGGAGATGATAAGCGGCGTCCGCGCCTCGTCGATCAGAATCGAGTCGACCTCATCGACGATTGCAAAATTCAGCTTCCGTTGAGTCTTGTCTTCGATCGCGAATGCGAGATTGTCGCGCAGGTAGTCGAAACCCAGTTCATTGTTGGTTGCGTACGTAATGTCCGCCGCGTAAGCCGCACGTTTCTCTTCGGTCGACTGGCCGGTCTTTGATACACCGACGGTCAGGCCCATGAACTCGTAGATCGGGCGCATCCAGTCAGCGTCGCGCTGCGCCAGGTATTCGTTGACGGTTACGATGTGCACGCCATCCGAGCTGAGCGCATTAAGGTAGGCTGGCAACGTCGACATCAGCGTCTTGCCTTCACCCGTGCGCATTTCGGCAATGTTGCCTTCGTGAAGGACCATGCCACCGATGAGCTGGACGTCGAATGGGCGCAGATGCAGGGTTCGAACCGCCGCCTCTCGAGCGACCGCAAAAGCCTCCGGCAGCAGCTCTTCGAGCGTCTCGCCCTCGGTATAGCGCTTGCGGAATTCTTCAGTCTTGGCCTTAAGATCACTGTCGGAGAGCGCCTGCAGCGCTTCCTCAAGAGAATTGATCTTCTTAACGGCTTTTGAGTACTGACGCAGCAGTCGCTGGTTGCGGCTGCCGAAAATGCGAGTCAGGAAATTGGCCACACAGGGCTCCCGGTCAAACAAAGGCCGCTATTCTAAGGTGTAGCGGCGCTATTTAGAATCGAATGTGGTGATTTATGGCCACAATTTTGAAACTCAAGGACCCTCGGCAACGGCCGACGGCAGTCTCTGGATCAGGGGTTCGTGGCGCTTAATTCGACGAATTGCGAATGAAGCTCACCGGATTCACCCGGCTGCCATTGCGCAGAACTTCGAAGTGCAGGTTCGGGCCCGTAGCACGGCCTGTCTTGCCCATCAGGGCAACGACCTGCCCTTTCTTTACTTCGTCGCCGACGACGACGAGATTTTCTGAATTATGTGCGTAGCGTGTCGCATAGCCGTTGCCATGGGTGATCTCGACCATCACACCGTAACCGTAGCGATCGCCTGACCAGGTGACAACACCGTCGGCAACCGCGACGATTTCATCGCCATGCTTGCCGGCAAAGTCGATGCCTGTATGGTTGGCGGGCTTGCCGGTGAACGGATCCGTACGCTTACCAAAGTAGGATGACAGCCAGCCGGATTTGACCGGGCGACCCTGCGGGTACACGCGTTCACTCAGATTCTGGTTCATCAGTACCGATTCGAGCACGTTGAGCTGGGCCTCACGGTTGGCCAACTGATAATTGAGCGTGGTCATGGCATCGAGAACTTCAGGAACGGCAACGTTTGAGCCCGCGGCCATCGGCTCTTCAGGACCACCCAGTGCCGGGTCCGAATCGAAATTAAATTCGTCTGCATCAATATCGGCCATTTCCGTCAGGCGGCGGCCAACGGCATCGAGGCGGATCATGCGCGCGTTCATCTGGGCGATGCGAATAGCCAGCGCATCAAGTGTGTCTTCATTGCCCTGGCGGATATCAGCGATATTTTCGCGCTGAACGTCGAGCGCTCCCGTCAACTCGCTGAGTTCGGCTGTGCTGACGCCCGAGCCTGTGCTCGAGGAATAGGCGTAGCCGCCAGCAAAGCCGGCAACCATAACGACCAGTGCAACAGCCCCTGCAGCGAACCCGGCAATCGGGCCAGACAGGCTTAGCTGACGAGGTTTGCCGAACCCCTTGCCGAAAATTACAACATTCATCGAGTACGCCCCGGGTGCGTTTGTGTCGTTACCTGGTTATTCATGCAAGCCGCGGGACCACCGTGAATATCACCGTGTCCGCTTCTTCGCGTTGTTCTAAACTTGCAGTCCCTGCTCACTTTGGTAGCCCCGCTGCCCTGCTTTTTTACCCAGGGCCGGTGGTTTTGCGTCCCCGCTTCACAGCGGGTTTGCCTTTGTCATATGCGACAATATGCATAATGTCGGAAATCATTACAAGGTTATGACCCGCTTGGGCGACATGCGTCACCCTACACAGGAAAAAAGCGCTAACTACGTCACGTTTTTATGGCCTCAGACAAGCTGAAAAACCTTTTAAATCCCAGTAATGGCGGGGAGTTAGCTGATATCGTTCGCCGCGCCAGGGAGATGGGCGAACTGACGCACGTTCTGAGCAAAGGACTGCCGGGCGAGTACGCGGGTGCCATTGTCGCCGCAAACCTCCGCGAAGACGGGGACTTGATCATTATTGCTGCTTCCTCCGCCTGGGCCAGCCGGCTGCGCTATGAAACTGACGTCCTGCTCGCAACCGCCCGGGATGCTGGACTCAGTCCAACCGCTTGCCGGATCCGGGTCACGCAATCCTGACCAGGTGCGCACCGCTTGTGCCAAACCCGTCTCCTCTTAGAACCTGCCTTCAGCGTCTTGCCGCCGCTTTTCACGGCGCCTTCGTGCGGCCGGCAGCGGCACACGATATGCGACTGCTCGTGCCTGGAACGCATACTCGATTGTCCCCACCATCCACAGGAAGTAGCCGATCAACTCGATAAACTCCTCGAAAGCAATCTGGGTGATGCGCTGGTAGGCATTACCCAGGATCGACATCCACAAGGGCTCGTGACCAACAAGTGGCACGAACGCAAACAGGATCACGGCACCGCAGAACAGGAATGTCAGGCCCGGCGACGGCCAGATACGCGCAAGTGCAATCCTGAGACGAAGGCGTTGTCGATAGATATAGGCCATGAGCAGCGCTCCGGCGATCGTAACCAACACCTGCCAGAGATTATCGATCAGGAAGCGATCGAAAAAATAGTCGAGTTCGCGAATGAAGAACATCAGCGCCATGCCGCCGAAGAGAAAGGCAATCGGTCGCTGCGACGGACAGTACTTCGCGACCCATGCCATGATAACGCCGCAAGCGCCCAGTATGATCGCCTGGATAATCTCGACCGGTGAATACTCACTGGTACCCAGGATGTCGGCATCGTCGACCAGGATATGGAGCTTCAGGCTACCCGGCGACGCCAGCTCCATTTGCGTCAGCCCCCACGTGACTAACGCGATGCTGGCGAAATACACGATGTACCGAATCCAGGCCATACGCGACTATACACCTCCAGCGGGGCTCAGAGCCTGAGGTTGAATGTCGGCGTACCCGACGAATCAATAAGTCCGTGATTCACAAGAAACTTACGCGCGTCCTCAGCATCGTTCTCAAACCAGTCGCGCGTATTGCCAAGCCGGAAGCTATAGCCCCATGCGTCCATGTCCGCCATCAAGCGATCTCGTCCGACACTCTCGATGCAGTCGGCAAGAACAACCTGCAGGTAACACACCGCCGATTCTTCCAGGTCGTCGCCACCTGCATCTCGATCGAGGCTATCGCGGCGCTGGCCATCCATGCATATGACGTGACAGGACTCGTGCAGGAAGGAGTGCACCGGCGTATCTGCGCGGACGTAGACTGACTTCCCTACTACACCGGCTTCGGAATCGCCCCAGAAACTGCCGGTTATGGAGGCGTCCTCCGACTGAACCAGAAGTTCAAGACCGAAACGCTCGAGTAGCTCACCGAGCCTGTCGGCACCGATATCGCCAACCGTAAGAACCTCGCTCAAAGCGTAGAGATTTGCTTCAGGACAATGCGCACAAGGTCGTCGACTATGGCCTCGCGCAGCAGTTCCTCTTCACGAGCCTTGCCGAGTACCAGCGTCGAGTCGTAGGTGTAATCGCGCGTCAGCGCAAGGGTCTGGAGTTCGAGCAGGGTCTTCGCACCGCCGTGGAGTGCATACTCGATCGTGTAGTACACCTCGTACTCGGTCGGCACGTTGCGCGCGGACACGGACAAGACGCGCTGATCGGTCTCGTCGAACGAGATTGTAAAGGTCGCTGTCGCATCCACTGCGTCATCGACAACATTTACGCCGGAGGCCTTGAGCGTCGCGCGCAGCTCCCGATAGAACAGACTGTGCTGATCGCCGGCAGCAATGTAGGTGCGTTCCATTTCGGTGGGTGTCGTGAACGCCCCCTGTAGCTGAAAGCCGCAGCCCGCGAGCAGCGTCAGCAAAAACATTGGCACGAACCTAGACAACGATGTTTACCAGGCGCCCGGGCACCACGATGATCTTGCGAATCGCCTTGCCATCGACGAAGCGCTGCACGTTGTCGTCGGCGATCGCGTGCTTCTCGATCTCGTCCTTGCTTGCATCGGCTGGCACGGCAACACGCCCGCGCAGTTTGCCGTTCACCTGCACGACGAGTTCGATCATATCCAGCTCCAGAGCCGCTGCATCGACCTCTGGCCAGCGGCGGTCGATCAGGGCCGTTTCATGACCCAGCTCCTTCCAGAGCGCATGACAGATATGCGGGGTCATAGGCGAGAGCATTTGCACGACGGCCTCAAGGGCCTCGCGCCCAACCGCCCTCCCCGCGTCCGAAGCGTCTTCGAACCTGTTGATGGCATTGAGCAATTCCATGGCCGCAGCCACCGCCGTATTGAAACTGCTGCGACGCCCGATATCGTCGCCGATTTTGGCAATGGTCTGGTGTGTTTTTCGGCGTAGTTCTTTCTGCGTATCGTTGAGTGTTGCGGGATCGAGTTTTCCTACGGGACCCGCAGCAGCGTGATCCACAACCGCATGCCAGAACCGCTTCAGGAAACGGTAGCTACCCTGTACCCCATCATCCGACCATTCGAGCGACTGCTCCGGTGGCGCAGCGAACATCATGAAGAGACGTACGGTATCGGCTCCGTACTGATTGATGAGTTCCTGCGGATCGACCGTGTTGCCCTTGTTCTTGGACATCTTGGCGCCGTCCTTGAGTACCATGCCCTGCGTCAGCAGGTTGGTAAACGGCTCTGACACGTCGGTCAGTCCTTCGTCACGCATGACCCGCTGGAAAAAGCGCGAGTAAAGCAGGTGCAGGATCGCGTGTTCTATACCGCCCGTGTACTGGTCGACTGGCGTCCAGTAGGCGGCGCGTTCGTCGAGCATTGCGGTATCACTATCCGGACAGGCATAGCGTGCGAAGTACCACGACGATTCCACAAACGTGTCAAAGGTATCCGTCTCGCGACGTGCCGCCTTGCCGCATTTCGGACAGTCAACGTTCACGAACTCCGGCATGTCCTTGAGGGGCGACCCGGTACCCGTAACCGTGACGTCTTCGGGTAACACGACGGGCAGATCCTTCTCAGGTACCGGTACCGCGTCGCAGTCTTCGCAATAGATGATGGGAATGGGCGTGCCCCAGTAGCGTTGACGAGATACGCCCCAGTCGCGAAGGCGATAGTTTACTGTCCTGCGTCCGCGGCCCGTCTTTTCAAAATGATCGGCTATCGCATTGAAGGCCGCTTCATAGTCCATACCATCGTAATCGCCCGAGTTGACCAGCACGCCCTTGTCGATGAATACCTGTTCCTCTATATCGATCTCGGAGCCGTCGGCCGGGGCAATGACCTGCTTGATCGCCACGCCGTGTTTCTTTGCAAACTCCCAGTCACGTTCGTCATGTCCGGGCACAGCCATGACCGCACCCGTGCCGTAGCTCATCAATACGAAGTTCGCGACCCAGAGCGGCACCTCTTCGCCAGTCAACGGATGAATCGCGGCGATGCCCAGCGGCATCCCCTTCTTCTCCATCGTCTCCAGCGTTGCCTCGGCGGCATCGGTCTTCACACATTCCGCGATGAATGAGGCGACCTCAGGATTGTCCCGCGCGGCTTTAGCCGCCAGAGGATGCTCGGCGGCGACCGCCATGTAGGTCACACCCATAAGCGTATCGGGACGCGTTGTGTATACCGTTAGAGGCTCGTCTTCGCCCATAACGTCGAACGACAGTTCGACGCCTTCGGAGCGACCGATCCAGTTGCGCTGCATTGTCTTGACCGATTCAGGCCATCCCGGCATCCGATCCAGTTCATCGAGCAACTCGTCGGCATAGGCCGTTGTCTTCATGAACCACTGCGGAATTTCACGACGCTCAACCAGTGCGTCCGAACGCCAGCCACGGCCGTCGATCACCTGCTCGTTGGCCAAGACGGTTTGATCAACCGGATCCCAGTTAACGACTGAGTTCTTGCGGTAGACGAGGCCCTTTTCGAACATCCTCGTAAACAGCCACTGCTCCCAGCGATAGTATTCAGGGCGACAGGTCGTTACTTCCCGCGACCAGTCGTAAGCGTAGCCCAGGCGACCGAGTTGGCCGCGCATCTCGGCGATATTCTTGTAGGTCCATTCGGCCGGCGGGACGCCATGTTTGATCGCCGCGTTCTCAGCCGGCATGCCAAACGCGTCCCAGCCCATGGGCTGCAGAACGTGTTTGCCCTGCATCCGCTGGTACCGCGCAATCACATCTGAAATCGTGAATACCCTCACATGGCCCATATGGAGCTTGCCGCTCGGGTAAGGGAACATTGTCAGGCAGTAAAACTTGTCCTTGCCCGGATCTTCATCGACCTCAAAACTGCGGGCCTCTTCCCAGTGGCGCTGGGCGTCCTGCTCGATGATTTCAGGCTTGTACGGGGTACTCATGGGTGTCGCTTTTTCGTCTGGGTGTGAAAGCCCGCAAGCGTATCAGAGGCTGGCCCGATT
Organism: Gammaproteobacteria bacterium; assembly: GCA_024639825.1. Taxonomy (GTDB): domain Bacteria; phylum Pseudomonadota; class Gammaproteobacteria; order Steroidobacterales; family Woeseiaceae; genus UBA1847. The sequence goes on along the minus strand of JAHEGH010000163.1, from coordinate 78,484 downwards.
GCGAATCCAGAACAGGCCGAGAATTGCCAGGCACAGGCCGATAATTGGCCAGTTTCCACCCCTGGCGTACGGCGTCAGGCCGCTGCGCGGCTGAATGTCGGCCGTCATGAGTTCAGGTAAAAATTGCTTACCGGTCTGCAGCAGGTCCCCATCGGCACCGATGAAAGCGCTAATACCGGTATTGGTCGACCGCAGTGCCGGGCGGCCGAATTCAAGCGACCGCATGCGCGCGATCTCGAGATGCTGATGCGGGGCGATTGAATCCCCAAACCATGCGTCATTGCTCACATTGATGAGGACTGTGGCATCCGGCAACGCATACAGCTGTTCGGAGCCATAGGCGTCCTCATAGCAGATCGCCACGCCGAAGCGGGTGCCGTTCACCGCAGTCAGCAGTGGTTGAGTATCTGCGCCTTTCGCGAGATCCGCGTGCGGCAGGTTTTGCATTTTCATCCACTCGCGCACGCTGGGTGGCACGGGGAAGTATTCGCCAAAAGGAACCAGGTGACGCTTCCGGTAGCTCTGACGCTCCTCCCCCCCGATCAACATGACGCTGTTGTAGACGCGACCTTCGAGGTTGCGCTCATAACTGCGTTCGAGAATCCCAAACAGGACGCTTTGCCCGCTCATGCGCGCGTCGGACTCGACCCTTGCAATAAAACTTTCAACCTGGTCATTAAGCGCAGGAATTGCGACCTCCGGCCACAGCACGATGTCGCTGTCGGCCGCGCTAAGGGTCGCGCTGTGGTAGAACTCCATGATCGGCAAGAGCTGATCGCGGTCCCATTTCTTGTCCTGCGAAACACCGGCTTGCAGGATTGTTGCACGGAGCACCTGTCCGTCCGGCCTGGTCCAGTCCACAAACGTCAGGATGCCGCCGACTACCCAGGGCAACAGAATCGCAGACAGGCCGATGATGCGACCTCGAGCGGTCGCTGCCTTAACCGTCGCAATGATCGCCGTGGTACTGACCAGGAGCATGAAGGACACACCATAGACGCCTAATACGGGGGCCCAGCCGGACAGCGGCGAGTCGATTTGCGCATAGCCGAGTGCCATCCACGGAAAGCCGGTGAGTATCCAGCTACGCACCCATTCGACCAGAACCCAGGCGGCCGGGCCGACCAGCAACAGCAGCCAGGGTTCGCCAAGCGACAGACGGCTCATCAGCCAGCCACCAATAGACAGGATCGACGCCATGAGCAGGGCAAGACCAACCATCAAAAGGACGGCGATCCAGAGGGCCGCGCCACCGTATACGTGGACGGATATATAGATCCAGTACGTGCCGGTAAGGAACAGCCCGAAGCCGTACCAGAACGCGTGCCCGGCCGCGTCACGAGGCGCGACCGTAAGGCAGATATAGAGGAGCGGCACGATTAGCAAAGGCGTCAGAAGCGACCAGCCAAACGGCGCGAAGGCCAGCGTGGTCGCAGCACCCAGAACAAAAGCGATCAGGCGGCTAAGCCTCGGCTTGTCCGCCGGTAACAGGAGGATGGGATGTACATCTTTCGCCACTGGACTAGTCGCTTGCGCGTTGAACCTGCAACGCATCGATGCGCCGCTTGTCTGCCTTGATAACGGCAAACTCGAAGCCGCCAAAATTCACTTTCTCACCACGTCTTGGCAGGCGTCCAAGCGCATGCAATACCAATCCGCCGATCGTGTCGTACTCCTCATCATTCAGCTCGCATTCGAAGTAATCGTTAAAGTCTTCGATGCGCGTGAGGGCCCGCACAGCGAAACTCGGCTTGCCGTTACGATCTCCGTCCGGACGAATGAATTCGGCCTCTTCGTCATCGTGCTCGTCTTCAATCTCGCCGACGATTTCCTCGAGAACATCCTCGATAGTCAGCAGACCGGCAACGCCGCCGTATTCGTCGACAACGATCGCCATGTGATTGTGGCTCGCCCGAAATTCCTTGAGCAGTGCGTTGAGTCGTTTCGACTCCGGTATGACTGACGCCGGACGCAGCAGTTTGCGAATGGTCACGCCCTTCGCCTCGTCCGAACCAAAATGCCGCAGCAGGTCCTTGGCCAACAGTATGCCCAGGACTTCATCACGATCTTCCCCGATTACAGGGAAACGCGAATGTCCGGACTCGACAATCATTGCGAGGGTTTCGTCGAAGGGATCCTCGATATCGATGACCACCATCTGCGAACGCGGCACCATAACGTCACGCACCTGGGTCTCGGATACTTCGAGAACGCCTGTGAGCATGCTCTTTTCTTCGGCGTCGAGCCCGACTTCAGATTCAATGAATGTCTGGATTTCGTCTCGGCTCCAGGGCTCGCCACTGAACGCACGCCGAATGCGCGCGACCAGGCCGGGCGTACCTGGGCCGGTGGTACTGGGGGGTTTTTCGTTCATAGTCTCGTAATTCTATCAGGTCTGGCCTGAGGCTCCATACGGGTCCGCAACACCGTGTTCAGACAGGATGCGCGTCTCCAGCGCCTCCATCTCAGCGGCCTCGGGTTCCGTCTCGTGGTCATAGCCCAGCAGGTGCAATGTGCCGTGCACCAGCATATGAGCCCAATGATCGGTAATCGCCTTGCCCTGCGCAGCCGCCTCGTCGCGGACAACACTTGCACAGATAACAACGTCGCCCAATGGCACCGGCATGTCGGCCGGCAGTCCGGCGACATCCCCCGCCGGAAACGACAGAACATTAGTTGGCCTGTCCTTGCCACGATAGTCGCTGTTCAGCGCATGGATCTCAGCCGCATCGACGATGCGCACGGACACCTCGCTATCGCCGTCCGGACCAGACGCACCAATCGCACGCACGATCCAGGATGCAACTACAGGTATCTCGGGAGCAGTGTCGTCGTCGCAGGCGTTTTGAACGTCAACCTGAACGGTCATGTTCTTCGTAAGCCCTGACAATACGTTGCACAAGTTGATGACGTACGACGTCCTTGGGAGTGAAGTGAGTGAATGACACACCCGTTACATTGTGCAGAACCTCGGTTGCATTCTTCAGCCCCGACTTTTGCCCGTTCGGCAAATCAATCTGCGTGACGTCACCCGTGACGACCGCGCGCGAACCGAAACCGATACGTGTCAGGAACATTTTCATCTGCTCCACGCTCGTGTTTTGCGCTTCGTCAAGAATGATGAAAGATTCGTTGAGAGAACGACCACGCATGAAAGCGAGTGGTGCAATCTCAATAACGTTGCGCTCAATCAATCGCGTAACGCGTTCTGCACCGATCATGTCGTAAAGCGCGTCGTACATCGGTCGCAGGTAGGGGTCCACCTTCTGGGAAAGATCTCCGGGCAAGAACCCCAGCCGTTCACCCGCCTCAACCGCAGGACGAACAAGCACGATGCGTCGGACCTGTTCCGACTCGAGCGCATCGACGGCGGCAGCAACAGCGAGATAGGTTTTACCGGTGCCGGCAGGGCCTATGCCAAACGCGAGATCGTGATCGCGAATGTTGCGGATATATGCGGTCTGGTTTGCACCACGCGCACGAATCAATTTGCGGCGCGTCTGGATCGTTACTTCTTCCTGCGCCTCATCAGAGTCGACAACATCGTTTTTGGCTTCATCCATAAAGGACTCCTGCAACAGCATATGCACGCGTTCCGGATCGAGCCTCTCCTCGTCGGTCATTTCGAACAGCCTGGACAGGACATCGCCACCAACCTCGGCAGCGCCTGGTTGTCCCGTAATCCGAAAGCGATTACCGCGACTGGCGATTTCGACGTTGAGGCGGCGCTCAATCTGCCGCAGGTGTTCATCAAATTGGCCGCAGAGATTTGCAAGGCGGCCATTGTCGGCTGGCTCGAGGACTACGTCCCGAGAAATCTGGACAGCATTCAAGATCTGTATTTGTAACCTCTGTGCAGAAGGCCGCCTGTCAGAACGACAGGGGCATTGCCATTTGTGGCAAGAAATCTATTCAGGCGATAGATCATTAACATCGAGACTACGCTGCGGCCTCTTTGTTGGCAAGTCGTCCCCGTAATGAATTGGGTAACGCCTCGGTAATAACCACGTCAACAAAATTGCCGATCACCGCGGGATCTGCGTCGAAATTGACCCATCGGTTGTTTTCCGTGCGGCCGGATACCTGCGTGTCGCTTTTCTTTGACAGTTTCTCAACGAGTACGCGTTGCGTCGTGCCGACCATCGCGCGACTGATCTCCATGGCCTGCTGGTTAATGCGTGCCTGCAACAGCTGGAGCCTCTCTTTCTTGACCGTCATCGGCGTGTCATCAGTCAGCGATGCCGCGGGCGTGCCAGGCCGTGCGCTGTAGACGAAACTGAACGACTGGTCGAACTGCATTTCGGCGATCAGGTTCATTAACTGCTCGAAGTCTTTATCCGTTTCGCCCGGGAAACCAATGATAAAATCGGAACTCAGGCTGATGTCCGGGCGAGCTGCGCGGAGTTTGCGAATCTTCTGTTTGTACTCAAGAATCGTATGTCCGCGTTTCATGGCAGCGAGAACACGATCGGACCCGTGCTGCACCGGCAGATGCAGATAGCTCGCAAGTTTTGGCACCTCGGCGTAGGCCTGGATCAGGCTGTCGGTGAACTCGACCGGATGCGATGTCGTAAAGCGAATGCGGTCGATACCGTCAATCGCCGCCACGTAATAGATGAGTGTTGCCAGATCAGCGATCTCACCGTCATGCATCGGACCACGATAGGCATTCACGTTCTGGCCAAGGAGGTTCACTTCACGAACGCCCTGCCCGGCGAGCGATGCAACTTCAGCGATAACATCATCGAACGGTCGACTGATTTCTTCGCCGCGCGTGTATGGGACGACGCAGAAACTGCAGTACTTGCTGCAGCCTTCCATGACAGAAACGAATGCCGTCGGACCCTCCGCACGCGGTTCAGGCAGGCGATCGAATTTCTCTATTTCGGGAAACGACACATCAATGATTGACGAGGACTTCGCGCCCGCGTCAGTGATCATTTCGGGCAATCGATGCAGGGTCTGCGGACCAAACACGACGTCGACGAACGGTGCCCTTTCCGTAATACCCGCACCTTCCTGGCTGGCGACGCAGCCACCGACACCAATCTTTATGTCGGGATTCTTCGCCTTGAGTTGCCGCCAGCGACCCAGCTCAGAAAACACCTTCTCCTGCGCCTTCTCTCGAATCGAACAGGTATTCATCAGCAGCAGGTCGGCATCGTCCGGCGAATCCGTCAGCTCGTAGCCGTGCGACTCCCGCAATACGTCGGCCATCTTGTCCGAGTCGTACTCGTTCATCTGGCAGCCCATTGTCTTGATGTACAGTTTCATAGATTGATTCCGGCCTGTTCGCGGCTAAAACCGCTCCTGCAGTGGGAGGGCCTTCAGGCCCGAATTACTTAATGAACCCCATCGCTTCGAGTTTGACCAATATACGATGCGCCGCGAGATCGGGCGAGATACCGATGGTGTCGATATCCATCTCCGGGTTCTCCGGCGCCTGGTACGGATCCGAGATACCCGTGAACTCCTTGATCTTGCCGGCACGTGCCAGGGCATAGAGACCCTTGCGATCACGCTGTTCGCAGATCTCCAGCGGCGTCGACACATGAATCTCGACAAAACCGCCTACCGGCTCGATCAGGTCGCGCACGTAGCGGCGTGTAGCGGTGTACGGCGCGATCGGTGCACAGATGGCGATGCCACCGTTCTTGGTGATCTCGCTGGCAACAAAACCAATACGCTGGATGTTGAGGTCGCGGTGTTCCTTCGAGAAGCCGAGCTCACTGGAGAGGTTCTTGCGCACGATATCGCCATCGAGCAGCGTAATCTGCCGGCCACCGATCTCCATGAGCTTGGTCATCAGGGCGTTGGCGATGGTCGATTTGCCCGAACCCGAGAGCCCGGTGAAGAACACCGTGAAGCCCTGCTTATGGCGCGGCGGATGCGTGCGCCGGAGCTCGGTGACCACATCGTCGAAGGAGAACCAGTCCGGGATATCGAGACCTTCCTGCAGGCGGCGCCGGAGCTCGGTGCCCGAGATATTAAGCACCTTGTCCTCATCACCGGCCGCATCGATCGGGATGTACTGCGCCTTGTTCTCGGCGTAGACCATCATGCGGAACGGCACCATCGAGATATCGAGCTCGTCGGCGTGTTCTTTCAAGAGGTCCTGGGCATCGTAGGGACCGTAGAAATCCTCGCCGTTCGAGTCCTTGCCCGGACCCGCGTGATCGCGGCCGATGATGATGTGCGTGCAACCGTAGTTCTTGCGGATGATCGCGTGCCACAGTGCCTCGCGCGGACCGCCCATGCGCATCGCCAGCGGCAGCAGTGACAGCGAGGTGGTCTGCTCGGGGTAGTGCTTGAGAATGTGCTCGTAGCATCGCACCCGTGTGTAGTGATCCACATCACCGGGCTTGGTCATGCCGACCACCGGGTGGATCAGCAGGTTGGCTTCGACATCACGCGCCGCCAGGTGCGAAATCTCCTGGTGCGCCCGGTGCATCGGGTTGCGTGTCTGGAACGCCACGACCTTGCGCCAGCCGAGCTTCTTGAAGCGGGTACGTACTTCCGCCGGGCTCTCTCGCAGGTGCTTGAAGTCGTAATGCGTCGGCGCCTCGATACCGGTCAGCTTGCCGCCAACGTACACCGGGCCCGCGATGTTGTTGAGAAAGTGCACGGCCGGGTGCTTCTCGTCGGTGGTGCCGAACACGCCTTTGGCTTCAGCCGCTTTGTCCGGCGTCCAGATGTCGCCCACCTCGAGGGTCGCGAGAATGACGCCTTCGAGATCGCGCAGCGCGACCTTGTCGCCCGGCTTGAGGTCGGCGGCAAACGCTTCAGTGACATCCAGCGTGATCGGCATCGGCCACAGCACACCGCTGGTGAGGCGCATGCCGCTGACCACGGCGTCGTAGTCATCCTTGTTAAGGAATCCCTCGAGCGGCGAGAACGCGCCGTTGAGGATCAGCTCGATGTCACAGAGCTGGCGCTCCGTGAGGTCCCACGACGCATAGCCGCCGGCCGCCTGCTTCTCGGCCTCGGCCGCCACCTCATCCAGGTAGAGGTTCTTTAACTCGCCGCCGTGCGGTTCCTTGAACGCGCCCATTGTCTAAATCCTTTCTACGAAAACTGAGAAAGCCGCGCAGGCTAGCGAAAACCCACGCGGCTTTGAAAAACTAGTTGGTGGAGTGCTTCCTAGAACGGAATATCATCGTCGAAGTCGTCGGGACCCGGCTGGGGAGGAGCATTGCCACCACCGCCCTGCTGGCCGCCACCCTGCTGGCCACCGCCCTGCTGGCCACCGCCACCACCGAACGAACCGCCGCCTCCGGCGCCGCCACGTCCACCGAGCATCTGCATTTCGTCTGCAATAATCTCGGTTGTGTAACGATCCTGACCGTCCTGACCCTGCCACTTGCGTGTCCGCAGCTTGCCTTCGATATACACCTGAGAACCTTTGCGCAGGTACTCGGCTGCAATTTCGGCCAGGCGATTGAACATCGCTACCTTGTGCCACTCGGTGCGCTCTTTCTGTTCGCCGGTTTGCTTGTCTTTCCACGACTCGTTGGTTGCGACCGTGAAATTCGTAACGGCTGAACCACTTGGCATGTAGCGCGTCTCGGGATCTCCCCCAAGATTACCAACGATGATGACTTTGTTTACTCCGCGGGCCATATACGGATCCCCTGTCCAGTAGTGTGATTATGATACTCGCCGCGGTACAGCGAGGGGGGCCTATTGTAGAGAAGCGCCGGGTTTTTGCTACCCCGATTTATGGGTCTTTTCGCGGAATTTTCCCGAAGCCCTGCATGGCCAGCCAGATACCGCCCATCAGGGCGCAGACAAAGAATACGTCCGTCGGACGACCCTGCCCCAGGAAGCGGCCGCCGATCAGTCCGCCGACGAAAGCGCCCAGGAATTGAGCGCTCGAGAACACGCCCAGCGAGGCGCCACGCACCTCGTCGTCGGCCAATACTGAGAGCCGTGCCGGCAGTCCTGCCTCGAGGAAGTTGAAGCCGGCAAAATAGACGACGAGGGCCAGGAACACCGGCAAAACCGAGAATCCGAGGAAAGTCAGCGCAAGCTGGGCTATGACGATCAGCGTTACAGCGATTCCGATCAGGTAGCCGCGTCCCTGGTGGTGATCTTTCATGATCATTGGCACAGCAATGCCGAGCGAAACAACGAGTGCCCCGACATACACCTTCCACTGGTCGGTCAGCGGCATTTCCAGGCGATCGTGCAGCAGGAACGGCAGCGCCACAAAGGTCGCCGTCATGATCGCATGCAGCAGGAAAACGTAGGAATCGATGCGCAGCAGGTCCAGGCGAAACGCCGGCAGCAGACTCCAGCTCTCGCGGCGCACCGGTCGCGGAATGTCGGGCAGCAGTCGCAACATCATTGCGGCAACAATGGCCAGCGCCGCACCGATCCAGAAGAGCGCAGTAACGCCAAAGCTTGCGGCGATAAGTGGGCCGGCCACCATGGCAACCATGAATGACGAACCGATACCGACGCCGAACACGGCCATCGACTTCGTGCGCACTTCCGGGCGCGTCGCATCGGTTATCAGCGCCGTAAGGGTGGCCGATATGGCGCCGGCGCCCTGCAACAGACGGCCGGCAACGAGACCGTAAATAGATTCTGAAACTCCCGCCAGCACGCTGCCTGCCGCGAAAACGGCGAGGCCGCCGACGATGACCGGGATACGACCGATACGGTCGGACAGGGCTCCGAGCGGAATCTGGAAACAGGCCTGAGTCAGGCCGTAACCACCCACGGCGAGGCCGATCAGCAGCGGTGTCGCATTCTCGAGATCCCGCGCAAACAATGACAGGACCGGCAGCAGCGTGAACAGGCCGAACATACGAATCATTGCGATGAGCGCGACAACGCCCACCGACCGGCGTTCGTCCGCTTGCATGACTGTGCCGTCAGGCTTGTCTGAGTCCAAAGTCGCACTTCCTTTGCGCCACAGAGGCGCGGCGGCGTATATTAACAGGTTGTTCGCTCTCCACTGAATCTCCTTGATGAAATCGACAGAACGCTCTATCCGAATCGCCGGCGCGAGGACCCACAACCTCAAGAACGTCGATCTCACCCTGCCCCGCGACCAGCTCATCGTGTTTACGGGCCTGTCGGGTTCGGGTAAATCCTCGCTCGCCTTCGACACTATTTATGCCGAGGGTCAGCGCCGCTATGTCGAGTCGCTGTCGGCCTATGCCCGCCAGTTCCTGTCGATGATGGAGAAGCCTGACGTCGATCACATCGATGGACTTTCACCGGCCATTTCGATCGAACAAAAATCGACTTCGCATAATCCGCGATCGACTGTGGGCACGGTCACCGAGATCTACGACTACCTGCGTCTGCTGTTTGCGCGCGCCGGTACGCCAAAGTGCCCGGATCACAATGTCACGCTGGAAGCCCAGACCGTCAGCCAGATGGTCGATCATGTACTTGAGTTGCCGGAAGGCACGAAACTCATGTTGCTCGCGCCTGTGATCGCCGAACGCAAGGGTGAACATGTGCAACTCATGGCGGATTTGCAGGCCCAGGGCTTTGTCCGCGCACGTATTAACGGCGAAATCTATGAGCTGGATCAGCCGCCCGCGCTCGACCTGAGAAAGAAACACAACATCGACGCGATTGTTGATCGCTTCAAGGTGAAGGCCGAGGAAGACCTGCGCCTGCGACTCGCCGAGTCGTTTGAAACCGCACTGCGATTGGCCGATGGTGTCGCCCGTATTGCTTACATGGACGACAGCGACCTGGAAGAGATTACGTTCTCCGACCGCTTCGCCTGCAATATCTGTGGCTATAGCCTGACCGAACTTGAGCCGCGCCTGTTCTCGTTTAACAACCCCACCGGCGCCTGCCCGACCTGTGACGGCCTGGGTGTGAAACAGTTTTTCGATCCTGAGCGAGTCGTTGTGAGCCCGGGCCTTTCGCTCGCCGGCGGCGCAATTCGCGGCTGGGATCGCAAGACCACCTATTACTACCAGATGATCCAGAGCCTGGCGTCGCATTACGGCTTTGATATCGAAACACCGTTCAACGAACTCAGCAAGAAACTGCAGGACATCGTCCTGCACGGCAGCGGCACGGAGAAGGTCGAGTTTTTCTACGCGAACTCGCGTGGCATGCAGATCAAGAAACTGCACCGCTTTGAAGGCGTGCTGCCAAACCTCGACAGGCGCTACCGTGAGACCGAGTCAAGCGCTGTGCGCGAAGAGCTTTCGAAATTCCTCAATAGCCAGGCCTGCCCGAACTGCGGCGGCACCCGCCTCAACGAGGCGGCACGCAACGTTTTCATCTGCGATCACTCGCTGCCAGAAATTACGAGTCTGTCGGTCGGTCACGTGCGCGAGTTCTTCGACACCATGAAACTCGACGGCTGGCGCGCAACCATCGCCGACAAGATCGTCAAGGAAATCTCGGATCGCGTCGGCTTCCTTTCCGATGTCGGTCTCGACTACCTGTCGCTCGACCGCAGTGCCGAAACGCTGTCGGGCGGTGAAGCGCAACGCATTCGTCTTGCCAGCCAGATCGGTTCGGGGCTCGTTGGCGTGATGTACATCCTGGACGAACCATCGATCGGCCTGCACCAGCGCGACAATCAGCGACTGCTCGGCACGCTCACGCATCTGCGTGATATCGGTAATACGGTCATTGTCGTTGAGCATGATGAGGAAGCCATCATGTCCGCTGACTTCGTCGTCGACCTCGGACCCGGTGCCGGCGTACACGGTGGGCAGGTAGTGGCTGCGGGTACGCCCGAAGAGGTTAAGAACGAACCTCGATCGCTAACCGGCCAATACCTGTCGGGTAAACGCGCCATCGAAGTACCCAAAACGCGCACGCCGAATGATCCGGACAAGCAGATTCGTGTGCTGGATGCGACCGGCAACAACCTCAAAGGAATTGATGCATCCATTCCGATTGGCCTTATGACATGTATCACGGGTGTGTCGGGCTCTGGCAAGTCCACACTCGTCAACGACACCTTGTACAAGGCCGTCGCCGAGGAGATCAATCGCGCGAGCCGTAACCCGGCGCCGCATAAAGCGGTGGAGGGGCTCGATGCGATCGACAAGGTGATCGATATCAGCCAGAGCCCGATCGGACGCACGCCCCGGTCCAACCCGGCAACCTACAGCGGCCTGTTCACGCCGATCCGTGAGTTGTTCGCGGGTACCCAGGAAGCGCGTTCGCGCGGCTACATGCCGGGACGCTTCAGCTTTAATGTGAAAGGCGGTCGCTGCGAAGCCTGTCAGGGTGACGGTGTGATCAAGGTAGAGATGCATTTTCTTCCCGATGTTTATGTCCCCTGCGATGTTTGCCGCGGGCAACGCTACAACCGCGAGACACTCGAGATCCGCTACAAAGGCAAGAACATTCACGAAGTCCTCGATATGACCGTCGAGGACGCCGCGGTGTTTTTCCAGAATGTACCGGTCGTGGCCCGCAAGCTGCAGACGCTTATGGACGTCGGCCTGACCTACATTCGCCTTGGACAAAATGCGACGACGCTGTCAGGCGGTGAAGCGCAGCGTGTGAAGCTCGCCAAGGAACTCTCGAAGCGCGATACCGGGAATACGCTGTACATCCTTGATGAACCTACAACTGGGCTGCACTTTCACGACATCGAGCAACTGTTGGGCGTACTGCATCGCCTGCGCGACCATGGCAACACGGTGGTTGTTATCGAACACAACCTCGATGTCATCAAGACCGCCGACTGGATTATCGATCTCGGCCCGGAAGGCGGCGACGGTGGCGGCCGGATTATCGCCAGCGGAACGCCCGAGGACGTTGCTGCAACGAAGGGTTCATTTACCGGCGAGTTCCTCAAACCGCTGGTCAAAAGCGAGTGCAAAACGAAGCGCAGCGCCTGAGTCGGTGCGCAGGTACAGCGACGGCTCTATCAATTCGAGTTCCATCAGCAGAAAACGTCCGTCGGGACCGCGCACCCAGTCGCCCCTGCCATACACAGGCAGCGGCTCGATGTGTGAAAACACGCGCTGCGCTACGTCCAGCAAACCCTCGGGCGGTGCGGTGGGCGTGATCTGTGCGCCGTGCTCTTCCTGGACGCGGAAGTCACCTGCTTTGGGCGTCTTGACGATGGCGTGACTGTATTCGCCGTTGAAAAAGAACAGGGAATACTCACCTTCGTCACGAATGCTCTCGATAAAAGGCTGCACGAAGAACGGGCGGCCGGTGAATCGCTCCGCCAGCAGCTCAAGCATGTCATGGGGTACCGGGTTGGTCAGGATAAACGTGTCCAGTGCATTGCCACCGACCGTTGGTTTAATCACGACTTTGTCCACATCGTGGGCCGTGAAAAACCCGGCCACATCGGCAGTCGCAAAACCGTCGTACCAACTGCTCGGCACGATCGCATCGCCCCGGCCCGCGACATCTCTCATATACGACTTGTCGAGGTTCCAGCGGACGGTGGACAGGTCGTTGAGCAGCACTGCGCTGCTTCTATCGATCTCTTCGAGCACGCTCAGGAATTCGTCGGCGAACTGCGGGTAGTCCCATGGCACACAGATGTAGACCGCATCGAACTCGTTCCAGTCTGGCTCACTGCGCCAGGGTACGGTGACCGTTGCCCACCCAAGCGCAGCCATCGGCCCAAAACTCAGGTGGAAGTCCGTGACGAAATCACCCATGTCGTCCATAACCAGATAGGCAACGCGCTTCGTACTCATGCTGTCCTCTAAGCTAAAGGCACTCTGCTTCAGAGCGTTACTTCTGACCCTGAAAACGTTCCGTCTCTAAGAAATTTAATGGTCAGGTCAATCGACCTCTGCATGCGCATCATGAACGCATGTGAATGCTCAACCACCACGAAATCTGTCATGCCTTCGAGCTTGGTGTCCTCCACCGATACGCGGCCATCATCAGGATTGGGCAGCACTGCCGACGTAATCGGGTCAATGGTCCTGTTGCCGGCGATGACGCCGAGCTCGAAGTCGGCGGGACCGAGCTTGAGCGGCACGCTCTCGTCACCCTTGCCAAGTTGTTTGCCCGCAGGACCATTGATCCAGTCGAAGCCTGGCACATTGACCATCTCATCGGCAGCGAGGCTCCCCTGATTCGGTGGCCCCAACATCACGACGCGACCGAGTTCGGGAACATTGTGCGTGCTCAGGAACTGGCGCACGAGGATGCCGCCCAGCGAGTGCGTAACAAAGTGAATATGCTCGATCCCGCCGTGCTCGCGGCAGGCGGCAAGTCCGTCGGGCACAGCAATGTCAGCCAGCTCCTCGATAGTGTGGTCGCGCGACGGGTAATCGATATTCGCCGTGATGAACCCCGCCTCGTCGAGTCCTTTCTGCATCTTGTTCATTGACATCGAGCCACGCATCAGGCCATGCAGCAACACGACGCACTCGTCCGCCTGAGCAAGACCGCCAGACAGCATGAGGACACAAGTCAGGAATAGTCGCTTCATGGTGAGTCAGACTGTGGAAACGAAGCCGCGTTCACGCAATTGCCTGTCGTGCATGCCGCTCAGCAGGATGAGTGCTGCCAGCGCACCGAACAGGGCCCAACCCATGTCGGACTGGGTATCCCAAACATAGCCCTGCGTGCCAAGGAACGCATCCGCGGCTTCTTCAGACAGCAGCGCGACCCACCATTCTATGAGCTCATAGAACGCGCTGAATCCAAGGCAGAAACAGACAATAAAGAAATCCCGCCAGCGTGCAGAATTGAAGATCTGCAGGCGGATCATCAGCTCGCGCGTAATCATCGCGGGGATGAAGCCCTGTACGAAATGGCCGAGTTTGTCGTAGTTGTTACGCGTGCCGTCGACGAGCTCGCGTACCCATTCGCCAAGCGGCACTTCCGCATAGGTGTAGTGCCCGCCGATCATGAGAATTACACAGTGAATGAGGATCAGCACGTAAATCAACGTCGTCAGAGGAAACCGCTCGCGCGTGAACCACAGCACGACACCGCCGATCACCGCCGGCGCCACTTCGAGACACCAGGTCACCGTGTCTTTCGGCCCGATACCTGACCATACGAGCACTGCCATAAACGTACCGATCCAGATCCATCTCATGCTGTTTCATCCTTTCTCCTGCGCCAGAACCCGTCACTGCTGAATCGTTGCCAGACCCACGGCAGCCAGCGGAGTAACGCAAAACTCAGCCACAAAGCCCATGCGAGGATCAGAACCTTGTAGATCCATATCGGGACCGTGAAGGCTGTGGCGACCGGCAGCATGGATACACTGCGATCCGCGAACCAGCCGAGCGTCGATCCATAGGAGTGATGTCCGGCGACATGCATATCCGGCGTGCCGAGAAGACCTTGCGGCAGTGCCGTAATCACGGACAACAGGGCGATGACGGTTATGCCGCCGATGATCAGCTGCAGAACATTGAATCGCCACCAGTTCAGTTCACTGGCGGCAATGCGTTCTCTCGCCCCACAGGCAAGGAGCCAGATGGCAACCACGGCAAGAACCGGCCAGTTGAAGGTACTGAACCCGAGGCCCAGCAGTAACCACTGCCAGCTATTCAGCGGCGCGAGCCCTGTACGCCCGAGTATCAGCGCGAAAACGATTAATACAGCAAGCTCCGACCAGTAAAGGACAGCAGGCCCAAGTTGCGGGCCCAGCGTCCCGATCAGCCAGCGGTCTGACGGTACCTGGAGCGATAGGTCGATATTACCGGCAGGCGCACCAAGATCGACGTCCGGTGTGGTGGTCCGGAAATTCATCTCGTCGTCTGCGCGCCAGGCAACTCTAACAGAGTGTTCTCCCGGCAGGATCGGCAACGTAAGTTCACCCTCCTCGGCCCGCAAGGTCTGGTCACGTCCGTCGATCGAGACTGAGGTAACTTCGGCATCCTCTGGCAGGCGGATAACATGCTGTGCACCACGCGTGCTTCGATACTGTAACGCCAGGCTGACATCACTCGATCGATTGCCATGCGTCGCTCTCAATGCAACGGAGTCGAACGCCAGCGTAGAACCCTCACTGGCTTCCGGACGGGTAGCGGTAAGCGTCAGTTGCTCGCCACCACGCGGGTCGAATACCGCGACCCGCACGTCGCTGTTGCTCTCGCCACTGTTGCTTTCAGGCAATCCGGAAAAGGCAGCATTCCAGATATTGCCCACCGCAAATCGCCAGGTCTCCTTCCATGGCGAACCTTTCTCTGAAGTGAGCGTCAACGGCGATTGTCGTGGCAGGTTCGAGACCCAGCTAATTGACTGCTGTCGCGGATCCATCGACACGAGGACGCGGCCGTCCGTCACGTTGAATTCGCCGCTCACTATCGTCTCACCCTCGATAAGCGGTACATCCAGCGTCAGCGCCCCTTGCGCCGGTGCGACGCGAACTACGGTTGTACGTACACGCCAGTCAAGATCCAATTCGATCGTGCGTTCGATTCGGGCAAAGGCCGGGAACCGACTGCTTTCCCAACGTACGGCGTCGCCGCTGTCGTCCGCTTGCAGCCGCGTCAGTTGCAGGGACCCTGCCAACAGACGGCGGTCTTTGACTCCGGCAATAAACCAACCGTCGCTAGCCACATTGATCACGCGTGCTGGCGCACGGAACGGCACTTCGAGACTGTCGACGGCGGGGACCGGGCCACGCAAGCTGACGCGGTGCCGCCCGGGTCGCATTGATAACCAGAACGAGCCATCGGCCATCCGCAGCACCCGAGCGCTTCCGGCACCGTCGACCAAAACGGCATCCGGCCGCCATCCCTCTGCGGAACCCGGCAACGGAATTGCAACATCTTCCATCGCATGTATGTCCAGTTCCATACTGATTGTACCGGCGCCGACACTGACGTCGGCCGCGGCAATCTCTGCGCAGCGCGGCATGCAGTCGGGCGGCTCCAGCAGGCGCTGCTCCAGCTGGCGCAGCAATTCCGCATCCGGTAGCTGTGCGTCAGCCTGCGGGCTGATCATCAGCAGTGACCCACACACGAGCACAGCCAGTGCACTGGCCGCCTGGTTATGGCCCAACGCGAATCCACCCGGCAGTACCCAGCGGCGATTAGCAACCTCCGCGGCAATGATGCCTGCGAACAGCAGTAGCAGTCCCACCTCGACGAAACGCAGCAGGCTGACCAACCAGCTCGGCAGGATGATCAGCCGCATCTCCTGCCCGGCATCGACGGGGCCACTCCAGTACAAGGTGTAGTTATTCCAGTTCCAGGCAGGGATACCCGGACCTGCCTGTACGATGGCGTTGGGTGCGTATCGGGAGAAAGATTCTCTTTCGACCTTCGCCGCGGTCACGACGACTTCTTCGGCCATCTCCGACCGGAGGGGCATGGACTCAGGAACACCCGGGTCTCTCTTGCGCGCCCGATCGACTTCGCCCGGCGTGAAACCTACCTCCATTAACGCGTCCTCTCCGCCAGCGAAACCGAGTACGCTGCTGTCGTACTGGGGCTCCAGTTGCGGGTAGATCGCAACACGAAGTTGCCCGGCGATGAACGGCACCAGCACGATTACGAGGGCCGCGACGCTTATGAGCTGGTAACCGCGCACAATGCGTCGCAACCACCCTTCGGGCGCCACGCGCAACAATGCAACGGCTATCAGCAGGTTCAGCCAAAGCCAGTTGGGGGCCAACATCTCGTGGAAACTCAGCGTAAGCGCGAGCAGTGCGACGACGCCGGCCGTTGGACTGAACAGGCGCCACATCGCAATGGTAATGATAAGTACGAGGAAGAAATCCAGCAGCTGCCACTCACTCGTCCAGCTGCCAGCTGCCCGATCGACGCCCGGCGCAGTCAGCAGTTTGTGCCCCGGCGGCAAATTCAATGTCGTTTCGACATCCGTGAACCGCGCCTGCCAGCCCGTAACGGGCATGGCCCCACGCGTATCGCTGCGGCCCAGTGCGCTCAGCCCAACTTTGGTTCGGCGAACCTCAACGCCGGTCTGCCCAGCAACATGGCCATCCGTAATCAACAGGGCCTCGCCGTCTTCCTCGGCCGCCAGCAGCGTGTAGGGACCGCCCATGTCGAGGCGCCAGTCTGTCCGCATGTCGCCTGACACATCGTCCTCCACGAGAAAACTCCGGCCATCAAAACCAAGCCACATCGTCCTGTTGAGCTGGAGTTCGTTGCTCGCTGAAACGACGCCGCGGCTGCGTTCGGTTATCTCGAACGTAGCGCCTGCGTCGACCCGATACGCCGGGAACGACTGCCAGTTGCCGGGCACCTCGACCTGCGCGGGATCCACTGGCGGCAAGCCTTCCGCAGCGGTAACACGCAGCCTGTCGTTGGACTGGTAGCTCCAGATTTCGCTCCCGGGGAGGTTGGGGCCTTCCACGGGCCCGGCGATCGCATTGGTCACCTCAGACGCGCGTGCGGTCAGGTAAATAACCCAGCGGCCGGGGCGGACCTGCAAATGCAGATTGCCATCCGCTTCCAGTTTTGCAGGAAGCTGACTTTGCAGGCTGAGCGGCACAAACCCCTCAGGCAGAATCGGGCCAAACAGTTCTTCACGGACAGCGCCTGAAACATCGATCCTCAACATGGTCACGAGCCGGGTTGGAACCTCGTCAACGACCAGCCTGTAGATCACAGGCCGCACCGAATCGACCGCACGCGTATCGCGTTTACGCTCCCCGAGAAATACGCCGTTGCGATTAAGCTCGGGGCGCGCCACTGGACGGCCGTCAACGCTCAGTGATATCAGCCCGCTTTCTGGCGGCACCCGCAACACGCCGGGACGCTCATCCCACTCGAAACGGCCTTCAACGCGGTAAGTACCGGGTGCAAGGCGGACACTGGGCACATTCTGGCGGGCGATGACTTCGACCGCGCGATCGTTCACCGTGACGCGATCGGGCCAGTGTTCTGCGCTGCCAGGCAAAGCGATCCACTGGTCCTCCGCATGCAGCGTCCATTGCTGAGTAAATCGCCCACCCGTGGCCGTCACCTCAAGTTGCAGGCGCCCGGGCCAGGCACACAGGAAGTTGGATCGTTCAGCAGTACTGCGGTCGAAGTGGAAGGGGCAATCCAGATACTCCCTGTCCTTGAGAACCCACTTTTGCCAGCCCTCAAGTTCGTCAGGGACATAGTCCTGGGCAAGTACAGCACCCGTCGAGAACAGCAAACCAAGGATAAATAGCATGAATTTCTTACGCATGATGGCTCTCCGGCAATGCGTGCCTGACACTATACGTCAACGCAGTACAGACTGATTGCGGGTTAGTAGTGAGGCGGAATTTCGTCCGCCGGATCACCCTCAGGACCGCCCTCGCCAGCCGCTTTCACGCGATCAATCAGTGCGCGGCATAGCTCTTCCAGCTGCATCAGTTTGGCCTGCTGCGCGGTAATGACATCATTGAGTTCGTGCAGTAACTGGTCCTGGTGTGCCAGCCGTGTTTCGAGGTCGATAAAGCGTTCCTCGCTCATGGGTATCCCCTGTTCGCGGTTTCTTATTCAGGTAGGATACACGCCAAATCCCTGCGGAACCCCACATGTCTCTGCTTCGCTTCGAAGACATCGGCCTCGAATTTGGCGACCAACTGATCTTGCGTAACGCTGAACTCGCGATCGAGCCCGGCGAGCGTATCTGCCTGATTGGCAGGAACGGCGCGGGCAAGTCGACCACGCTCAAACTGATCATGGGGACACTCGAACCAGACCGTGGCGAAATCGTCGCGAAAGACGATCTCATCGTCAGTCAACTGGAACAAACCTTGCCTGAGGCAATGGACATGCCGGTCACCGACGTTGTCCGTTCGGGCCTGACGCAGGTCGAAGCCCTGTTAAAGGAGTACGAGCGCCGCTCCAAGCTCGAACTCGACAAGCACGGTCTGCGTGACCTCGAAGCCCTGCACGCGAAGATTGACGCGCACGACGGCTGGCATCTCGAGCAGCGCGTCGAAACAACCATTACCGAACTCAGCCTCCCATTCGACAAGAAGATGAACGAGTTGTCGGGCGGCTGGCGGCGGCGTGTCGCTCTTGCCAAGGCACTCGTGCAAAAGCCGGACCTGCTGTTGCTCGATGAACCCACCAACCACCTCGACATCGCAACCATCAAGTGGCTCGAAGACCGCGTCTACAACTACCCGGGGTCGGTGCTGTTCATTACGCATGATCGCGCCTTCCTGCAGCGGCTCGCAACACGCATCGTCGAGATCGACCGCGGCCACCTTACGAGCTGGCCCGGTGACTACGATAACTTCCTGAGAAGAAAAGAAAAATCATTGGAAGATGAGGCTGTTGCCGACGACAAGTTCGACAAGAAGCTCGCCGAAGAGGAAGCCTGGGTCCGGCAGGGAATCAAGGCACGCCGGACGCGCAATGAAGGCCGGGTACGTGCATTGCAGGCGATGCGCGAAGAACGGGAGGAGCGCGTTGCCAAAGAAGGTAAGGCGCGTATTCATATTGAGGAGGCTGAGCAGTCTGGTCGCAAGGTCATACGCGCACGTAACATCAGTTACAGCTATGGCGACGAAAAAGTCATCAGTGACTTCGACATCAAGATCATGCGCGGCGATCGCATCGGCTTGATCGGCAATAACGGCGTCGGCAAGACCACACTGCTGCGCCTCCTGCTGGGTGAGCTGGAACCGCAGACTGGCACATTGAAAGTCGGCACAGGCCTGGAGGTCGGATACTTCGACCAGCTGCGCCAGACTCTCGACCTCGAAAAATCCGTGGCGTACAACGTCGGCGAAGGCCGGACGTATATTAAGCTGAACGGCAAGGACCGCCATGTCGTCGGTTACCTGAAGGGATTCCTGTTTAGTCCAGAGCGGGCGATGACGCCGGTGAAGTCGCTCTCCGGCGGAGAACGCAATCGCGTTATTCTCGCCAAGCTGTTCACCCGGCCGGCCAATCTGCTCGTGCTCGATGAACCGACTAACGACCTCGATATAGAAACGCTTGAAGTGCTCGAGCAGAAACTCTGCGAATTTACCGGTACGCTAATCGTGGTCAGCCACGATCGCGAGTTCCTCGATAACGTCGTCACCAGCACGATCGTGTTTGAACAGAATGGCAAGGTGCAGGAATACGTGGGCGGCTACTCCGACTGGTTACGTCGCGGCCATGAGCTCGCGGTAACTGACAACCCCTACGAAGCGGAGCGCAAGAAACGCGAAGCACTCGAGCGCCGCAAGAATAAGAAAGCGACGAAGCTCAGCTACAAAGACCAACGCGAGCTTGACAGCCTGCCGGCAGAAATCGGGCAGATTGAGGCAGCGATCACAGCCCTGCAGGCCGCCATCGCGGCCCCCGACTTCTACGCCCAGGATGCTGAGCTCGTGCAGCAGGAGCTCCACAAGCTCAGCGAGACTGAAGAATTGCTGGAACAGCGAATCGAGCGCTGGAGCGAACTCGAAACGCTGCAGGAATCGTTCCTAAAATAATTCGATCAGCAATGCGACGCAGGCGATCCAGCCTGCCGCAAACGACAGCGTACGTACCCACGGAATACCCAGCGTGTAGGCCACCAGGTGCACGAGGCGCGCCCAGAAGTACACCTGGCAAACAAGAACCGTGGTCTGGTTACTGATCCCGGCCGCATGAGCGATCAGGACCAGGGTCGCAAACAGCACCATATTCTCAACGGCGTTGTAGTGTGCCGCTTTCATGCGTTCGGCCCAGGCGGCCATGGGTTTTGGATCGTCGGGATAACCGACCGCATCGACGAGACCACGCACCATGATCAGGTTGAGAATATACGGCACCCACATCACGGCCGACAGCGCGGCCACCCAGGTAAGGCTCGTTAACTCTGGCGTCATCATTTTCTCCTTGTTGCTCTTTTAGTGAGGAAAAAGCACTTGTCTGGCATGAGTGCGTCGTCCGGGTACTGCGCAACGACGAAGCCCAATGACAGGTAACACTGATATGCAGGTGCATTGTCACGGTAGACGAACAGCGAGTACTCATCGTAGTCGCCGGTCATTTCAAGCGCAGCGATAATCATGCGAATCAGTTTTCTGCCGGCACCCTGCCGTCGCAGGGCCGGGTTGGACACGAGGCGAGCCAGGTGACCTCGCCCTTCACGTTCGTAGGTCTGACCGAAGGCGGCCAGCTCACCAGCGCTGTTGCGCAGCGCATAGGATGTCATTACATCAACGCGGCAGTCCTCGCGAAACGTCTCCCCCGTGAACGGGTAGCGGAAATTCGGTCCTCCCCAGATGTCCACCGAGTGCGCATCCGGAAACCAGGGCATTACGTCATCAAACTCAGAGTCTGTTGCAGGGGCGAGGGTCCAACCATCGTCCTGTAGCGGCCACTCACTCATTCCCCGATTTTTGGCAGCGTCAGGTGCAGCACGATGTATCCCATGATGCCGGATAACAACGAGCCGAGAATGATGCCAAGGCGCTCATCGAAAATCATGTCCGGGCTGATGACGGTATTCTCGAACGCGAGGGAGCCGACGAACAGGCTCATTGTAAATCCGACACCACACAGAATCGACACGCCATACAGACCACCCCAACTGGCGCGATCGGGCAAACGCGCAAGACCCAGCTTGATCGCGATAAAGCACAGCACGAATATCCCGAGCTGTTTACCCACGAAAAGACCTGCAGCAATGCCTAACGGCACAGGGTGCATGAGACTTTCGATACTGACACCGCCGAGATCGATGCCGGCATTAACGAAGGCGAACAGCGGCAGCACACCAAACGCCACGACCTGGTGCAGGTCGTGTTCGAGCTCACGTAATGGCGAGTACCCTTCATTGTCCGGGTCGCGCATCGGTATGAACGCTGCGAGGGCAACACCGGCAAGCGTCGCATGCACCCCTGACTTCAGCACCGCGATCCACATGATGACGCCCACCAGCACGTAGGACGACACGCTCATGACACCACGGCGATTCATGAGAGCGAGCGCTGTGAGACACACCAAGGCTATCGTCAGCGCCCCTGCCGACAGGTTCGCCGAGTAGAAGATCGCGATAATTACAATTGCGCCAAGGTCGTCGAAGATGGCCAGCGAGACGAGGAACACCTTGAGCGACACCGGGACGCGCGATCCCAGCAAGGTCAGGATCCCCAGTGCAAAGGCGATGTCTGTTGCGGCCGGAATAGCCCAGCCCTGCATGGCAACAGCATCACCCCTGTTCATGAAGACAAAGAAGGCAACGGGCACAGCCATGCCGCCAACCGCCCCCAGTGCTGGCAGAAGCACATTTGCAGGCCGTGATAATTCACCTTCCATAAACTCGCGCTTCAGCTCGAGCCCAACCAGGAAGAAGAATATCGCCATGAGACCGTCGTTAACCCACAGGAACAGTGGCTTCGCGATCTGCAGGGCGCCAACACGCACCTCGACCGGCGTATCGATGAAGTGGGCGTAAAGTCCCGCTGCGCCGGTGTTCGCCGCCAACAGCGCCAGGGCGGCGGCAGCCATCAGGACAATGCCACCGGCCGATTCCAGGCGTACGAAATTCTTGATTGTCGCTTGCATAGTCTTCCCGGTGTCCGTCAGTCGCCCGGCATCGTTTCAGCGAAATAGCGGTCGAATGCCCGATGTACGACCTCCGGTGGGATATCGGCGGCCGTCATGGCCTTGTTGAACTGTTCCATCTCCGCAAAATGCCGGTGGCCGTCGGCAGCGACAACCTTGAGTCCCATGAGGGCGATATCTTCCTTGTCACCATCCGACAGGGTCTTTCCCAGGTCAGCCAACAGCATCCCGAGGGTCGGTTTGTCCGTCAATTCCGACATGGCCGTAGTGATCAGCTCAAGCGACTCCGCTCCCTGCAGATGAAAATGTTCTTCGATGAGTTCAATCATCTTCGCCGACTCTTCAGGTTCGATCGTCCCGCTGCCCCGCGCAACGAAAACCAGCAACGCGGCGACGAGAAACTGCGAATCATAGGTCCGCGTCCCCTCCGGCGTCTCGATGATCAGCTTCGTTCCTTCCAGCCGTGAACTTAGGATTTCAGTATTCATTTCGAATTCACCAGGTCTCGTAGTTTTTGCGCATGTATTTGACGGAACCGTCGATCAGTTTTTCAAGAATCTTTTCATCCACATCGGAAAGACGCTTGATATACAGACACGACTTGCCCGTCTTGTATTTTCCGAGCTTGGCCATGAGAGCATCGAAGCGACCGAAGCCTGCCAGGATATACACAGTCAGCGCCTGCCGGCGCGGTGAAAACCCGGCGATCATGAAGTCACCTTCACGACCACTTGCGTATTGGTAGTGGTAGGTTCCATAGCCGACGATACTGGGTCCCCACATCTTCGCCCGTTTGCCTGTTGCCTTGCGCATCATCGCCGCGACCTTTCGGGCATCGGCACGTTTCTGCCTGTCCTCAATCGAATTGATGAACTCGGTGACGCTGGCTTTGGTCGCTTTGGTCTTGTTTTCGGGCACGGCTCACCTTCCTAGTGGGAGGTTCCAAACAAGCGGTCCCCGGCGTCGCCAAGGCCTGGGACGATGTACTTCTTTTCATTCAAATGATCGTCGATAGCGGCAGCGTAAATTTTTACATCCGGATGCGCTTTCTCAACGAGTTCAATGCCTTCAGGGCAGGTGACAATACAGATAACGACGATGTGTTCGGCACCACTGGCTTTCAGCAGGTCCAGTGCAGCAACGGTCGATCCACCTGTTGCCAGCATGGGATCAATAACGATACAGGTACCGCCTTTGATCTGCCGCGGAAAGCGCTCGTAGTAGGTTACGGGTTGCTTGGTTTCCTCGTCACGGTACAGGCCAACGAAACCGACCCGCGCAGTAGGTACCAGTTCGAGAATACCTTCCAGCATGCCGACACCCGCACGAAGAATCGGTACCACCACAATGTCGGTATCGATCTTACGACACGTCGCTTGCGCCACGGGCGTCTCAACTATCACTTCTTTCGTCTTGATGTTCTTGAGCGCTTCGTAGCAGACGAACTTGGTGATTTCCGTTGCGAGCTCACGGAAACGCTTATGCCCTGTATCAGTAGCGCGGATGATGCCGAGTTTATGCTGTACGCAGGGGTGATCAATCAGGATGGCCATGTGCGAGACTCCGTTACTCCGTGCTGTCCGACCAAATGGCGAACTCCGTGCCAACAGGGTCGATAAAATGAAAACGGCGACCACCAGGAAACGAAAAAATCTCCTGACTGACGGTGCCGCCAAGGTCTTTCACGCGCACCACGTCGCGCTCCAGGTCCTCACTATAGAAAACCAGCAGGACACCCGTGGCCGGCGCGGGCTCATGGGCCTTGCGCAACCCACCATTGAGGCTGCCGTCATTGAAACTGTAGTACTCGTCGCCCCATTCCTGAAATTTCCAACCAAACATGCTCTCGAGAAAGGCCCGCGTTTTCGGCAGGTCCGTCACGGGAATTTCGACGTAATCGATACGGTTTTCCGGCCTCACGGGCACCTCCCGGGTCTATAGCCCTTTCAGTCTCAGTATCGGGCGCTCGGCAACGATGTACACGGTACCAAATTCACCGCTGATTGCGTATCGACCATCCTCCAGCACCACCAGATCACTCATCGCACCGAGACCCAATTTTGTTGATATTTCAGCAACTTGTCCGCTACCGGTTTGCGCACACCGGAGCTCGTCGCAATACGGAAATTCGATGACCGCGGGCCGGATACACGCCTTCTCAGCGGGCCGGGGTCTTTCGTAAAAAGGATGCTCCGGCTCGAGAAAGAGATCGATATCAACCACCAGCATTTCCCCTTCCCCATGCCAGGACAGGACAAAAGACTGAGCCAGGTCAACGTCCGCGAATTCACGTAACTGCCGCCAGCTGACCGATGTCGCATCGTCATTCATTCACTATTCTCTCCGGACCGGTTCCTTAGCGTTGATCGTACTCTCACCCGGCGTAATGAACATCATGACGGTGTGACGGCGTATCGGAGCTGTGTTGCTGTCCCATTGCGCCTCCTATCCAAAAGTAATAGCCACCCACACACCGATGTAATGCGAAAAGACGACCACGAGGGCCGCAATACCCACATGCTCGGCAATGATCGCTAATGGCGATTCATTCTGTGACTTTGCAAGGAAATAGCTAAGAACCACGATAACCAGCATTCCCCAGACCACTGAGGCGACAACGGCTGTGCCCAGCGGGAGCAGTAGCAGAGGGATGGAGAAACTGATCGAAAATACGAACTTCGTAAAAAATGTCACGATCGTCGCAGCCCACACGTGCGCGTGAGTGGTATCGGGGTTCGCCTCCTCGGCCAGGTGAATACCGAGTGCGTCCGACATAGCGTCCGCGACCGCGATAACCAGAATGCCCCCCAATACCGCCGTGATCGACTGGGTGCCTGAATTCAGGCCAACAATAAGGCCGATGGTTGTAATAACGCCCGAGGTGGCGCCGAAGAACAATCCGGTACGGGCCCCATCGCTGTTGAAGATCTCCACGCTAGTCCTGTCCCAGCCGCCTGCTGTAGAGGCAAATTTCCTCATCGTCGCCCGGCATTGTAATCATGCCGGCGAACACCAGCCCCAGCTTTTCGATGAGGCCGATTGACGCGGCATTGCCTGGCGAAACAATCGCTGTAAGTTCCTCAATTCGCAAATCGTCGCGCGCGTGCGCGAGGACAGCGAATGCCGCTTCACCGGCATAACCCTTGCCGCAGAACTCGGGCAATACGCCAAAACCGATATCGGGGTAATCAAGGTTATCGCGCTTGAACAGGCCGCAGATTCCCATCCTGACCCCGTCATCCCTGCGCACCATCGCATAGGGCCCATAGCCGTAGTCTGCGTAGAGTTTCAATGCGCCCGCTTTCATCGCCTCTTCTGCTTGTTCCGTCGTGCGGACGCCGCGATCCCCGACGTACTCTATGAACGAGGGATCATTCCAGACAGCAAGTAGCAAGTCGGCGTCATCGAGCGTGACACGCCGCAGGTAGAGGCGCTTCGTCTCAAGCTGCCATTCTTTCATTAGTGCCAGGCACCGAGTATCAAACCGTAGAGCACAAACTGCGCCGTGTGATAGCCGCTATCGATCAGCCACGCGATGATGGGACGGTTTGCAAACTGGTAATTGATACCAAAACTCATCGCCACAAAGCCCACGCCAACCAGGAGCCCGGCTTTCCATGCCTCCGAGAGGGCCGGCGACGGCCCAAGCAACAACGCGAAGACGATAGCCGCCACCAGGGCGAAGATGAAACTCAGGCCGAAGACCTTGGCCGGATGTCCGTTGTCCTTATCCGTACGTCCCATGGCTTTGTTCCAGGGTTTCAGGAACAAGGCGGGCGAATACCACAGGCCGCCCAGGACAAAACTCGAGAACGCCGCAACCAGCACGGCAAGAAAATTAATACTCATTATTACCCCCTCCTGATCCAGCAGGTATACAGGAACTGCTGTGTCGCGCCCATCGGCGTTCGGTGATTCTCAATTTCATGAGAATGCAGTTCAAATTCTGCGCCCAGTAGCTTTTCCATCATTGTGAGAGTGTAGCGACGAATCTCGAGACCGCTGCATTTGAGCGGACCTCCCGGTCCAAATGTTGCGATAACGGCATGACCACCGGGGGCGAGCGCCTGTCCAAGCACTTCAACATAGCGCTCGCGATCCGTTGCATCCGTTAGAAAATGCAGCACTGCACGATCGTGCCAGAGCCGATACAAGCGCTGCGGTTCAAAATAAACAACATCCGAGACGATCCAGTTTACGGAGTCGGCCCGCTCACCCAGCCGTTGACGAGAATGATCGAACGCTGTGTCGGTGAGGTCCAACACAGTCAGATCAAGGTATCCGGCGTCCAGCAGGTGATCGACCAGCGTCGATGCACCGCCGCCAACATCGATAATAGGATCATTCAATGAAACCCCTGAAGCACCAATGAAATCCAGCGACTTATCGGGTACTTCCTGGTACCAGGACACGTCGGTTGACGCCTTACTACTGTAGACACGGTCCCAGTGCTTTCTGCGCTCGGTTGTCAAATCGCCTCCTGCTTTGCCCGTTCAATTGCGCGGATAAATCCGGCCTTGTCCTCCGGCGATACGAGGACAAACTTTCTCTTGCCGAGGGATATTTTCAGACGATCGAGGGAGAGGGCCGGCGACGACAGCGGATTGCGGCTGGGCGTGATTTCCACAATATCGGCTAAGGGTATGGTCCACCTGAACGGGCCGGACCTGATGCGCAGAGTGTCGCCGGCGATGACGTAGCAGGTGTTCCTGAAGACTGCGAACAGCAGTAAGGTCACAAAAATTGTTACGACGCCAACGAGCACACGGATCGGCCAGGGTGTTTCCTCGATCAGGACAGCGATCAACGCCACGACAAGCCCGCCGACCGCCACAATCATCACCGGTATCATCCAGCTGTCTATCTTCGATGAAAATCTTGTCTCCATGCCGGCCCGAGCCTAGGTCTCCTCGCATGCGAGTCGCATTTCAAGCTCGCCCATAAAACCTAGATTCCCATCCGCACGAGGGCATCGATCACTTCACGCATGAAGCGCTCAGCCGCCGGGTAGCGGGTGGCAAATTCGGCTTCCATTTCCTTGGCCCGATCGATCAGCGCATTGACTTCGTCGTCATTCTCCATGACGGTATGAATATCGCTGTCGAGATCGCTCGCGAGCGTCTTCAGCTCATCGTCCATATCCGTATCGCGGATTTCGTCCTGCAGCTGTGCCAACAGCTCCTTGATTCGATCTTTGTTCATAATCTCAACCCAGCTTCCTGATACCGATAGCATCCCTGATTTGCGCCAGATACGGCACCGATAATTCCCGGGCGCGCTCTGCACCTTTCTTCAACTCCGCTTCAACCACAGCCGGATCCGATACCAGCCGCTCGTATTCCTCGCGCGCGGGCTTGATGTGATCGTTGATGTACTCAAACAGCTGCTGTTTCATTTGTCCCCAGGCAATGCCATCGGCAAACGCCTGCGCGACGGCGGCGGCCTCTGCCGGCGTTGCGAACGCCTTGTAAATGTCGAACAGCGTACTGTCGGCCGTGTCCTTGGGCTCACCCGGCTCCAGACTGTTTGTCTTGATCTTCATGATCAGCTTGCGAAGTTTCTTCTCCGGTGCAAACAGTGGAATCGTATTGTTGTAGCTCTTTGACATCTTTCGGCCATCGAGTCCTTTGAGGACAGCGGTATCTTCACCGATAAGCGCTTCGGGCAGGACGAACGTCTCGCCGTAATTGTGGTTGAAGCGTTGTGCAATATCGCGTGCCATCTCCACATGCTGTTTCTGGTCCTGCCCGACGGGCACTTTTGTGGACTTGAACATCAGTATGTCGGCCGCCATCAGGATCGGGTAACTGAACAGCGCCATCGTGACGCCTTTATCCGGATCCTTGTCGCCGCCTTCGACATTGGCCTGCACCGATGCCTTGTACGAGTGCGCACGATTCATCAGGCCCTTGGCCGTCATGCCATGCAAAATCCACGTTAGCTCGAGAATTTCGGGAATATCTGATTGCCGGTAAAAATAGGCGTGCTCGGTATCGAGACCCAGCGCCATCCATGCGGCCGCAATCTCCAGCGTCGATTGACCGATTTTGTCCGGGTCTTCGTTCTTGGCGAGCGAATGGTAATCGGCCAGGAAATAGAAATGCCCGGTATCGAGGTCCTTACTGGCTTCAATACCCGGCCGGATCGCACCCACGTAATTGCCAATGTGTGGCGTTCCGGTCGTGGTAATACCCGTAAGAAATGTGTCCTGCGTCATTAGTAACCTGCTGCCTGCCCATCTTTGCGTACTTCGGAGGCGCCATAGTACACGCCCTGCTCCCTGTCGAACATGATCGCCTGGTACCCGCCGAAACTGCCGTCAGACGAGCCGAGCGTATGGCCTTTCTGCCTAAGAGCCTCACGAGTAGCGGCGCTGAAGCCATCTTCGAGATGCACGATACCGCCATCCGTCATGACCGTTCCCGTTGGTTCTGATGAGCCAGTGTGATTGATGCGTGCGGCATCGCCCGCCTCTTGCAGATTCATACCGAAATCGACCATGTTCACGATGATCTGGGCATGCCCCTGCGGCTGCATTGCGCCGCCCATAACGCCGAAACTCATTAGCGGTTCGCCGTCCTGCATGACGAACGCGGGAATAATCGTATGAAATGGTCGCTTGCCCCCTTCGACAACGTTTGCGTGAGCTGCATCGAGTGCGAACAGCTCCGCACGGTTCTGTAATACGAACCCGAGATCGCCCGGCGTCATCCCTGAGCCCATGCCACGGTAATTGCTTTGAATCAGCGACACCATGTTGCCATCGGCATCGGCCACCGTCAGGTAAATCGTGTCGCCTTCTTCGAGCTTGCGATCGCCCGCCGGCAATGACATCGACGCGCGCTCTGCAGAGATCAGTTTACGCCGCTCGGCAGCATACTTTTTCGAGATCAGCCACTCGACAGGCACGTCGGCAAAGTCCATATCGACGTAGTATTTCGCACGATCTTCAAAGGCCAGCTTCTTGGCTTCGACCAACGTATGAAGATACTCAGCGCTGCCGAATCCCATGCTTGCGATATCGTAGCTCTCGAGTACGTTCAGAATCTGCAGTGCGGCAATGCCCTGACCATTCGGCGGAAGTTCATAAACATCCCAGCCACGATAGTTGGTCGATACAGGCGAAACCCACTCCGACGTGTGAGCAGCCAGGTCGTCATAGCTCAACAGTCCACCCTGCTCAGCCATGTAGGCATCGATCGCTTTTGCGATGCTGCCTTTGTAAAACTCGTCGCGCCCCTTGGCTGCAATCGCCTCATACGTATTTGCAAGACGTGGGTTACGGAACATCTCACCTTTCTTTGGAACATCGCCACCCGGCATAAACGTCTCGGCAAATCCCGGGTAGTGACCGATCCGATTGCGATTGATCACGAAGTAGTGAGCGATGACTTCCGATACGGGAAAGCCCTCGCGCGCATAGCGAATCGCCGGTGCGAGAATCTCCTCCATCGAAAGGCGTCCATAGCGACCATGCAGCTCGAACCAGCCATCAACGGCGCCCGGGACGCTGACGGGCAAGGGCCCGAATTTCGGAATCTGCTCGATACCACGGTCCTGGAAATACTCGAGAGTCATCGCCTGCGGCGCGCGGCCCGAGGCATTCAGACCTGACAGCTCCTTCTTCTCGGCGTCCCAGACGATGGCGAACAGATCGCCGCCGATGCCGCTGCCCGTCGGCTCCATCAGCCCGAGCGCTGCATTAGCGGCAATCGCCGCATCGACGGCACTCCCGCCCGCCTTAAGAATATCGATCGCAATCTGCGTCGCTAGCGGCTGGCTCGTCGCCGCCATACCGTGCGGCGCAATGACTTCAGACCGCGACGCATGGGCGCGACCCGCCACCCGATCATAGCCGGCGTCAGCTGCCATCACAGTGCTTCCCAGGGCCAAAAACGTGGTTAATACCAGGCATGCGAGTCGTCTCATCCTCTGCTCCACTCCCCGGAACGGGCTGCCCATAATGGCACTCGCCGACTAGCGCGGCAACAGGGTATGATCCTAGCCATGAATACTCGATATGGCGATAAGAACCCGGCTCTCGGTGCCCTGTACGGCAGTCACCTCGAGACCGTTACGGCCCGTCACGATCACGCCCTCGAGCAGGCAGGCGCAAGCCACGCTGTGATCTATTCCGGCAACCCGAAGCTGGCATTCCTGGACGACTATCACCACCCATTCAAGGCGAACCCCCACTTTGTCAGCTGGGCGCCGCTGATCACGCTGCCTTTCTCCTATATCGTCTACACGCCAGGCGAAACGCCGGTCCTCATCTACTATCAGCCACATGACTACTGGCACGTTGTGCCAGGTTCACCGGACGGCTACTGGGCCAGCCATTTTGATATTCGGGTTGTGCATTCGACCGATGAAATTGCCGCGCACCTGCCTGCAAACCGCGAGAAGTGCATCGCGATCGGCGAGTTTGACGACGAGGCCCTGGCTTTCGGTATTGAACGTATCAACCCGAATACGGCGATCAACATTCTGCACTTCAGCCGTGGCGTGAAAACCGAGTACGAGCTCGCCGTCATGCGACTTGCCGCTGAACGTGGGGCATTGGGGCATATTGCGGCGGAAGCCGCCTTCCGCGACGGACGGTCAGAGTTCGACATCCACCGGGCGTACTGCAAAGCGGTCAGCCACACCGATCCGGAACTGCCCTACGGCAACATCATCGCAATCAACGACCATGGGGCTGTGTTGCACTACACCGATCTCGACCGGAAGGCCCCCGAATCGATCCGCTCATTCCTCATCGATGCCGGTGCACAGGTACATGGCTACGCGTCGGATATCACGCGCACCTACTCCAACGGTGACCAACGCTTTCAGGAACTCATCGAGCGCATGGATGCGATGGAACTGGCGATCGTAGACAAGGTGCAGGCTGGCCTTGACTATCGCGAATTGCATGTCGGCACGCATAAGATGCTTGCAGAGGTGCTGGTGGACGCGGAACTTGCCAGCGGTAACCCGGATACGCTACTGGAGACGGGCGTAACAACGGCATTTTTCCCACACGGCCTCGGGCATCTTCTGGGTATCCAGGTTCACGACGTCGGCGGCCACCAGGAGAACGAGTCAGGGACGATTATCGATCCGCCCAGCGGACATCCGTTCCTGCGCCTTACGCGGGTGCTCAAGGAAGACATGGTCCTGACCATCGAGCCCGGCATGTATGTCATCGACATGTTGCTGGAGAACCTGCGCGGCACAGCGGCCGAAGGCCACGTTAACTGGGATACGGTTGACTGGCTGCGCCCCTTTGGCGGTATTCGTATCGAGGATGACATCCGCGTCATGGCCAACGGCCAGGAGAACCTGACGCGCGACGCTTTTCGGCGTGTTTCATAACGGCGCTCAAGAGGCTTGAGATGCCCGGTTTCGGTGCAACTCTGTAAGCGGGCGTCCTTAACATTCAGTCACTTGGGTGACTTTCTCGTTGGCATAATTCATGCAGTAAGTCTGCATGCCTACGTGGAATAGAAACGTGTCGATGCGCGCGCTGCGCGCCTTTTGTGCCGCAGCGGAAAACGAGAG
Organism: Gammaproteobacteria bacterium; assembly: GCA_024639825.1. Classification (GTDB taxonomy): domain Bacteria; phylum Pseudomonadota; class Gammaproteobacteria; order Steroidobacterales; family Woeseiaceae; genus UBA1847. Next base: position 46,562 of record JAHEGH010000163.1, on the reverse strand, counting down.
TTTTCGTCTCGCCGCTGATGATCTATACCTGACTGCATCCGCGGTCAGCCATCAAATACGGCAACTTGAGAGCGCGCTCGGTGTTGAGCTATTCAAACGCACTGCGCGCTCACTCCGCCTGACCGATGCGGGCATTGCCTTAGCCGATGATTTGCGTCCGACACTCGAAGAACTTGACCTGGTTATCGAGAGGAACAGCCGTGTCGTCGGACAAGAAGTCCTGAAGCTCTCCGTGCAGCCTTTTTTGGCGAACGAATTGCTGGTACCCAAACTGTCAGAATTCTTCGCCGACAATCCAGACATCTCTGTGACTGTCGATACCAGTGACGACGACGCGGACAAGATCGATCGCTCTGCAGATATATCCATCAGACTGTTTTCCGCGCCGCCCGCCACCGACATCTGGGACCGGTTGTTCGCGCTGCGACTCGTGCCCGTCGGATCACCGGGTTTCTACGATGAAGTCAAAGTCGTTGGCGGTCGGATCACGAGCAGGTTTCCGCTCATCGTTCACGACGCGCGGCCGAAAGCCTGGCAGCGATGGCAACGCTCCTCCGGGATTGCTTTGCCCAGGCAAAGCAAAATCATTCGCCTGAACGATATGGTTTCCATCGCCAGGGCGGCCGAACAGGGCCTGGGCGCAGCTCTCATGCCTGCACAGTTATGCGATGCACGTATTCGCGCGGGGTCATTAGTACCCATCTTCGATCAAGAGCTCGAATACAGCGAAGCGTATTACCTCACCTGCAGTGACGCTGCAGCCGCTCGGCCACACATTGCCAGGTTTCGGCGTTGGCTCCTAAAGGCACTCGCGCTCGAATCATGAATTTTTTTCGCCGCTCTCAAAGATTTTTGTCGTTTGTCAGGAGCCCTCGCAGGACCTACATTTCTTGTCGACGGTTAGTCCGAAGGCAAGAACCTCTCGATACTTGAGGCTTGGCCAGGAGTAACGGGTCCTGACACAAACAGGGTTCTCACCGACGAATATAACCCCCCCTATGACGTCGGTGGTTGTCGGCGGTCCGTCCTTTCCCCCAAGGGCGGACCGCTTTTTAATTCTGCTTCCTTTTGCCGGCGCTCGGCCTTGTAGCGTGCTTTCACGCGCGCACCCTTTTTCTCAAGCATCGGCCTGAGAAAACGGCTGAGCCAGGGCATCAGATAACCGGCTGTAGCCAGGATGCCAGTAGACCTTGGCATCGCCTGCTCCGCAACGTTATTGCCGCACAGATCCAGAATAGCCTGACCGACATCTTCAGCAGTACTCATCGGTTGGGAAAATGAAATGTCGTCAACGTCATCCAGATTTTCCATGATAAAACCTGTGTCCACGGGACCCGGAGAGACCACCGCGGCCTTGATGCCCGACCCTTCCAGCTCCTGGCGCAGGGCAAACGTGAAGATCCTTAGTCCAAACTTGCTCGACGAATACACCGATGCGCCGGGACTGGCTAGGCGACCATGTATCGACGCGACATTAATGATCACACCACCGCCGGCCTCTTCCAGGTACGGCAACGCCAGTCGCGTCAGGATGATCGGCGCTTTGAGGTTTACGTCGATGATTCGGCCAAGGTCCCCTGCACTAACCTCGCGCACCGAACCACGTGCATGAAATCCGGCATTGTTGACGAGGATATCGACGCGCCCGAATTCGAAGTGGGCTTTTTTGAAGAGATCAACGCACGCATCCGCGTCTGTAACATCCATCACGAAAATTTCAACGCGCGTCTTGTCACGCAGCTCCGCAGCTATCGATTCGAGATTCTTCTTGCTGCGCGCCACAAGCAAAAGATTGGCGCCAGCTTCAGCGAACAGACGTGCAGTAGCCGCGCCTATGCCTTCGGAGCCGCCGGTGATAATGACGGTCTTGTCTTTGAAAATCATTTGGAGATGGTATCAGAAGCCGAGGTAGCCCTTTATCTTCTTCCAGAGAGAAGACTCCCATCCGTAGACCTCAAGTGCGTCATGACTCAGTGTCGCGACCGGCATCGTCGTGTCCGGCTGGATCAGATCATTGGCGGCAACGTCTTCCGGCCGCAGTTCCAGGTGACCTTTCTTGCCTTCCCGAGGCGTGGTCAGGCCATCTACCGCGAGACTTAAGTACGGCAATACATCTTCGTCGACGATGTCATCGAGAAACACGGCATCCGGATCGAAAGCTTCTTTCGACAGGATCACGCAATCATCAAAGGCTTTATTGTCTTGGCTGATGGCTCTATTCCCATTGGGCGCTATGAAACACTCTATCCCTGGGACAAGGAAATCGCTGTGAGCCGACTCACAATTGCGAGAATATATCCATTTGCTCTATATTTATCAGTAAGTTACAAGCCATGAGTTGGTGTGAAATGGATGCTCGTTGCCGGGATTTTAAGGAAGTGTCGCCTCCGCGATCCGTCGGCCGAGTTCGATCATTTCACTGGCCTTGTCAACATCGAACGTCCGTGCGGCATCGCGCGGGATGTCGATGACAAGATCGGGCGGATACGCGGCCAGCTTCTGTCTGGCGATCGTACTCTGCATCGCATCGAAGACCATGTACGCGACATCATAAGAACCGATCACCTTGCGAGGTTTGAGCGGCTCAGCACGCTCCGGTTTGCCGCCCAGGTTGACGGCCAGCGTCAGGTCCGTTTGAGCGTCGAACACCGGTGCAATGGGAACCGGGTTCACAACACCACCGTCGACCAGCATTTTCTCCTTGTACTTTACTGGCGTGAAGAACAAAGGCAATGAACACGATGAGCGAATTGCGTCGAATAGAGGGCCCGAGTTAAGCCAAACCTCTCGACCACTCTCGAGCTCTGTTGCAACCGCGGTAAAACCTATGGGCAGGTCCTCGATCTGGCAATCACCAACGAGCTTGATCATCTTCGCGATAATTTTGTCGCCCTTGACCAGGCCACCTCCTTCCCAGGAAATGTCCATCATGTTGACCATATCCATTTTCGTAAGATTGCGGACCCAGTCTTCGTAATCGGCGAGCTTGCCAGCGGCATAGATCCCACCAATCAGGGCACCGATCGAACAGCCTGCGATGTTTCTGATCTCGTACCCCTTTGCTTCCAGCACATGGATGACCCCGATGTGCGCCAGCCCACGAGCGCCGCCGCTACCGAGAACAAGGGAAACTGTCTTGCGTGTCTGTTTGTTCATGCGTCGATTCTACGGCAAAAAAAAGCCGGGCTAAGCCCGGCTTTTACTGATAGTGCTCGCAGGAGCAATCTATTCTTCGCTAACTACCTCGGCAGCCTGCTCCGTGAGCATGACAATTGCCATGGGAGCAGCATCGCCCGGACGTGGACCCGTCTTCAGGATGCGCAGGTAACCACCTGGACGCTCTTTGAAGCGCGGACCAATTTCCGAAAAGAGCTTGCCAACAACTTCCTTGTCGCGCAGGCGATTGAAAGCAAGGCGACGATTCGCAACGCTGTCTTCCTTCGCGAGCGTAATAAGCGGCTCGACGACGCGGCGCAGTTCTTTGGCTTTTGGCAGTGTCGTACGAATCGTTTCGTGCTTCAACATCGAGGCAGCCATGTTACGGAACATAGCCTTACGGTGAGAGCTGTTACGACCCAGTCGACGACCGGTTTTTCTATGACGCATTGTTTTATTCCTGGTATCTGATTCTTACATCATGAGCTCGTGCTCAGGACGAAGGCTCGCCGGTGGCCAGTTATCGAGATGCATTCCCAACCCCAGTCCGTGGCCTTCAAGAACTTCTTTAATCTCCGTCAGAGATTTCTTGCCGAGATTCGGCGTACGCAGAAGTTCTACTTCGGTGCGCTGCACGAGGTCACCGATGTACATGATGTTCTCTGCCTTCAGGCAGTTCGCGGAACGTACCGTCAGCTCGAGTTCGTCGACCGGACGCAGGAGGATCGGATCCACCTGGTTTTCAGCTTGTGCGCCAACACCTTCTTCCTGACCCTGCAGGTCAACGAAGACTGACAGCTGATCCTTGAGGATGCTGCCGGCGCGACGAATCGCCTCTTCCGGATCAATTGTGCCGTTCGTTTCGATATCGATCAGCAGCTTATCGAGGTCGGTGCGTTGCTCAACGCGAGCAGCTTCGACGTTATACGTGACGCGTACGACCGGGCTGAACGAGGCGTCGAGCTGCAACCGGCCGATTGGACCTGCCTGCTCTTCGAACGACGGCCGCTGTGTCGCCGGGCGATAGCCGCGGCCACGCTCGACGCGCAGTATCATGTTCAACTCGCCGGCCTTGGTCAGGTTAGCGATGACCATCTCGGGGTTCATGATCTCAACGTCATGATCGAGCTGGATGTCGCCTGCCGTAACCGGGCCCGGGCCTTTCTTCGAAACACGCAGTTCTGCCGTGTCACGAGCATTCATCGTGACAGCAACCTGCTTGAGGTTCAGAAGAATGTCGACAACATCTTCCTGAACGCCTTCGATGCTCGTGTACTCGTGAAGTACACCCTCGATTTCGGCCTCCGTAATCGCAGCGCCAGGCATGGACGACAGCAGAATGCGACGCAGCGCATTGCCGAGCGTATGGCCAAAGCCGCGTTCGAACGGCTCGATAACAACTTTTGCTTGCAGATCGTTGACCGCCGTTACTTTTACAACGCGCGGCTTCAAAAATTCGTGTACTGATTCCTGCATGGGAAAACTCCCTCCGATTACTTCGAGTACAGCTCGACGACGAGGTTTTCGTTGATGTCGGGAAGAACGTCTTCGCGATCAGGCAACGATTTCAAAACACCCGCCATTTTTTTGACGTCGACATCCACCCACTCGGGCAGGCCGACCTGGCTCGCAATTTCTATCGCACTCTGGATGCGCAGCTGTTTCTTCGCCTTCTCGCGAATAGTAACCGCGTCTCCCGCCTTGAGCTGAGCCGACGGAATGTTAACGACTTTGCCGTTAACTTCGATGCTCTTGTGGCTCACAAGCTGGCGCGCTTCGGCACGTGTCGAAGCAAAGCCCATGCGATAGACCGTGTTATCGAGACGACCCTCCAGCAGGCGCAGCAGGTTTTCACCCGTCGAACCTTTGAGCTGGGCAGCACGCTTGTAGTAATTGCGGAACTGACGCTCGAGTACGCCGTACATGCGACGCAGTTTCTGCTTCTCGCGAAGCTGCAAACCGTAATCCGACATACGCGGACGACGCTGCGTCGGGCCACCCGGAGGTACCTCGAGCTTGCACTTCGACTCGAGCGGACGTACGCCGCTCTTAAGAAACAGATCCGTGCCTTCGCGGCGCGACAGTTTACACTTTGGTCCTAAATATCTTGCCATTGTTCAGCCTCTACACGCGGCGTTTCTTGGGCGGACGACATCCGTTATGCGGAATCGGCGTCACATCCTCAATATTCTGGATACGGAATCCCAGGGCGTTCAGTGCACGCACTGCAGACTCGCGACCCGGGCCTGGCCCACGTACACGCACATCAACATTCTTCACGCCGAACTCGAGAGCCGCACGGCCCGCTTTGTCCGACGCAACCTGTGCTGCGAACGGGGTAGATTTACGTGATCCACGGAAACCGCAGCCGCCGGCCGTAGCCCATGACAGAGCATTACCCTGGCGGTCGGTGATCGTGATGATCGTGTTGTTGAAGGAAGCATGAATATGAGCAATTGCGTCAACTACGTGCTTTTTAACCTTCTTTTTCTTCGCTTCAGCCATTTAAGACTTACCTCTTAATGGGGCGCTTCGGTCCCTTACGGGTCCGGGCGTTTGTACGGGTGCGCTGGCCGCGCAGCGGCAAACCACGGCGATGACGGATGCCACGGTAAGAACCGAGGTCCATCAGGCGCTTGATATTCATAGACGTCTCGCGACGCAGATCGCCTTCGACGGTGAAAGCTGCAACTGCGGTTCTAAGCTTCGCTACTTCGGGCTCTGCAAGGTCCTTAACCTTCGTGTCCGGAGCGACGCCAGCCGCTTCGCAAATCTGCTGCGCGCGCGTGTTTCCAATACCGAAGATAGACGTCAGTGCAATCACGACGTGCTTCGTCAACGGAATATTTATGCCTGCTATACGTGCCACTTAAAAAATCCTCGTAAATACGCGGGGTCTAGCCCTGGCGCTGCTTATGCCGTGCGTCAGTGCAGATCACCCGCACAACACCGTTGCGGCGAATAATTTTGCAGTTTCTGCAGATCTTTTTTACTGATGCTCTTACTTTCATGAGCTGTCTCCTCAACCTGGTAGGAGCGGCATTAGCCGCGATTCGGGCCTAAGGCCCTCCCACTATCTAGTTTGTCCACCGCTGCCGTAGTTGCGCAGGTTGGCTTTCTGCATCATGCCTTCGTATTGATGACTCATGGCATGTGCCTGCATTTGCGACATAAAGTCCATCGTGACAACGACCAAAATCAGCAGGCTGGTGCCGCCGAAGCTGAACGGCATGTTCGGGTAGAACATGCGAACGAACTCGGGCAGCAAACATACGCCGGCGATGTAAATCGCGCCCCAGAACGTCAGTCGGGTCAGGACCCGGTCAATGTACTCTGCTGTGTGGGCGCCCGGCCGAATACCCGGCAGAAATGCCCCCGCCTTCTTCAGGTTGTCAGCTGTGTCTTTCGAGTTGTACATCAGCGCCGTATAGAAGAAGCAGAAGAAAATAATCATTGCTGCGTACAGCAACACGTACACAGGCTGGCCCGGTCCAAGGTTGGCACCAATGACCTGCAACGCACGCTGCGCTGCGTTGGGGTCGGCCGCCTGGCCAAAGAACTGTGCGATCGTCGCCGGAAACATCAGGATGCTCGAGGCAAAAATCGGCGGGATTACGCCCGACATATTGATCTTGAATGGCAAGTGCGTGCTTTGGGCCTGGAACATCTTCCTGCCCTGTTGTCGCCGCGCGTAGTTGACCGCAATGCGACGTTGCGCTCGCTCCATGAAGGTCACGAAGATGATTGCCGCGATACCGCCAAGCAACATAAGGATCGCCGTGATAGCCGCCATTTCACCGCTGCGCACCAGCTCTGCTGTACCGGCTATAGCAGCCGGAAGACCAGAGACGATGCCGGCGAGAATGATCATTGAGATACCGTTACCGATACCCCGCTCAGTGATCTGCTCACCAAGCCACATCAGGAAAACCGTGCCCGTCACCAGCGTTATGCAGGCCGTGAGAAGGAATGCCGGGCCGGGGTTGTTAACCAACGTACCCTGGTTTTGCAGGAAGCTCGCAGCTGCGATCGACTGGAAGCTTGCAAGTGCCACCGTGCCATAACGGGTGTACTTAACGATCTGACGGCGGCCCTGCTCGCCTTCCTTACGCAGCTGCTGAAGCTGCGGAACGATATGGCTTGCCATCTGCATGATGATCGATGCGGAGATGTACGGCACGATACCGAGAGCGAAAATACCAAAACGCGCCAGGGCACCACCCGAGAACATGTTGAACATTCCCAGCATGCCACCTGACTGCTGTTCGAACCATAACGCCAACGCAGCCGGGTTCACGCCAGGCACCGGAATAAAGGTACCAACGCGATAGACGATCAGAGCGCCCACAAGGAACAATAGACGAATTTTCAGTTCGCCAAGTTTACTCGCCTGCTTCGCCAGTTCTGCCGGATTTTGTTGGGGCTTCTTTGCCATTGTCTAGTCTTCGATGCTGCCGCCAGCTTTCTCGATCTCTTCACGGGCACCCTTGGTGACCTTCAGACCTTTCAGCTTCACAGCCTTCTTGATTTCGCCCGACTTTATGACCTTAACCTTGGTCGAAAATGCCGGGACGAGATTAGCTTTCTTCAGAACGTCCATGTCGATGACGTCCTCCGTCGGTATCTCCAGCTCGTGCAAACGCAGCTCAGCCGAGTACTTGGCCATCCGCGAGCGGAAACCAACCTTGGGCAGGCGACGTTGCAGTGGCATCTGGCCACCCTCAAAGCCGACCTTGTGGAAGCCGCCCGAACGAGACTTCTGTCCCTTCTGACCACGACCACTCGTCTTGCCCTGACCTGCGGAATGTCCGCGGCCGAGGCGCTTGCCTTCTTTCTTCGCACCGTTACCCGGTGAAATGTCGTTAAGACGCATGTCAGGCTTCCTTTACCGATAGCAGGTACGAAACGCGATTGATCATGCCGCGGTTCTCCGGCGTATCGATAACCGTAACCGTCTGATGCATTTTGCGGAGACCCAGTCCGGCAACACAGGCTTTGTGGCTTTTCAACCGCCCGTGTTTGCTCTTGACCAGAGTGACCTTCAATTCTTTTGGCTTCGCCATGATCTTGTCTCTAATTCTCTATTCGCGGCTTAAGCCGCTCCTACAAAAACCCTCGCCTCAGGCCAGGATCTCCTTGATTTTCTTGCCACGCTTGGCAGCGATCGCCTGCGGCGAATGAATCTCCGACAGACCCTTGATCGTTGCACGAACTACGTTGATGGGGTTGCGCGAACCGTAACTCTTGGCGAGAACGTTACGCACACCAGCCGCCTCGAAGACAGCGCGCATTGCGCCACCCGCGATTACGCCGGTACCTTCAGACGCAGGCTGCATGTAAACCAATGTGGCGCCGTGGCGGCCTTTCTTGGCGTACTGCAGAGTGTCGTTATTCAGGTTTATGTTAATCATGTTGCGACGAGCAGCCTGCATCGCCTTCTGAATCGCGATCGGTACTTCACGTGCCTTGCCGTAACCAAAACCAACCTGGCCCTGGCCATCGCCGACTACTGTCAGCGCGGTAAAACCGAATTGGCGACCACCTTTGACTACCTTGGCTACACGGTTAACCGTGACCAGTTTTTCAATGAAGTCATCGCCAGCTTGATTCTGTTCGTTTCTTGCCATCGTTAGTCTCTATTAGAACTTCAGACCCGCTTCGCGGGCAGCGTCAGCCAGTGCCTTAACACGACCGTGATAACGGAAACCAGAACGATCAAATGCGACCGTATCGATGCCTGCAGCTTTTGCCTTCTCAGCAATGCGCGCACCAACAATGGCAGCAGCTTCGACGTTTCCGCCGTTCTTGATTCCCTTGCGAACCTCGGCTTCCAGCGTCGACGCGGACGCCAGTACCTTGGCGCCATCCGAGCCGATAACCTGCGCATAGATATGCTGCGGTGTGCGGTGGATGCTCAGCCGGTTTGCCTTGAGCTCACGAATCTTCGCGCGACCACGACGGGCCCGACGCAAACGATTTTGTTTCTTATCCAGTTTCATGGGTGCTTTACCTAATTATTTCTTCTTCGCTTCCTTGAGCTGTACACGCTCATCGGAATAGCGAACGCCCTTGCCCTTATAGGGCTCCGGCGGACGGAAGCCGCGAATTTCCGCAGCGGCCTGGCCAACTTTCTGCTTGTCAGCGCCTTTGACGACGATCTCGGTCTGGCTCGGCGTTTCGATGCTGACACCCTCTGGCGCCTCGTAAACGACGGGGTGCGAGAAACCGAGCGACAGATTCAGGTTCTTCCCCTGTGCCTGCGCACGATAACCAACGCCCTTTAGTTCGAGCTTTTTCTCGAAGCCTTCCGACACGCCCTTCGCCATGTTCGCGATAATGGCGCGCATCGTGCCTGCGATCGCAGCCGAGAAACGCGAGCCCGAACGCGGGGCCAGCGTCAGTACGTTGTCTTCCTGCTTGAGCTCCACTTCCGAATTCAGCTCGATCGACAATTCGCCGTTCCCGCCCTTCAGCGTGACGACGTTGCCGTCTTGCTTGAACTCAACGCCCTTAGGCAGCTCAACCGGTTCTTTTGCAACTCTTGACATAGTTCTGTCTCTTTATAATGAAGCTCGGCACCTTAAGAAACGATGCAGAGAACCTCACCACCAATACCTTTTTCACGTGCCTGGCGATCGCTCATGACGCCCGCGGACGTAGAAACGATAGCAACGCCCAGGCCGCCCAGTACCTTCGGCAGGTCTTCCTTGCCGCGGTATATACGCAGACCCGGGCGACTCGCGCGCTGGATCTGCTCAATGACGGGCACGCCCTCGAAATATTTGAGCTCAACCGTGAGCTCTTTCGAAGCGCCTTCTCCATCGGTCGCAAAACCGGTGATATAGCCTTCGTCCTGCAATACTTTCGCGATGGCTTCTTTCGCGGTCGAAGCCGGCATCGAGACGGCAACCTTGCGCGCCTTCTGGCCGTTACGAATGCGTGTCAGCATGTCTGCGATCGGATCGGTCATACTCATCTTTTGTCTCCGCCTACCAGCTGGCTTTCGTCAGGCCGGGAATTTCGCCACTCATGGCAGCTTCACGCAGCTTGTTGCGGCCGAGGCCGAACTTGCGGTACACGCCATGAGGACGTCCGGTAATCGAACAGCGATTACGCTGGCGCGTCGGGCTGCCGTCACGCGGCAACTTGTTCAGCTTCGCCTGCGCAACGGCGCGCTCTTCGTCCGAGCTGTGGATATTGCGAACAATCGCCTTCAGCGCTTTGCGCTTTGCGGCTTGCTTCGCTACCAGCTTGGTACGCTTGAGTTCGCGCGCAATCATTGACTTCTTAGCCATACGGTTTTTCCTATTTCTTGAAGGGGAAGTTGAACGCCTCCAAAAGCGTCCGTCCTTCCGCTGCATTACGTGCCGTCGTGGTGATCACAATGTCCATGCCACGCAGCGCGTCAATTTCGTCGTAGTTGATTTCCGGGAAAATAATCTGCTCCTGGACGCCCATGCTGTAGTTACCCTGCTTGTCAAACGACTTCGGGTTCAGACCTCGAAAGTCGCGGATACGCGGGATAGCAATGGTGACGAGGCGATCGAGGAACTCATACATACGTTCGCGCCGCAGCGTTACTTTGCAGCCGATAGGCATGCCGTCGCGGATCTTAAACGCTGCGACCGACTTGCGGGCAATCGTCGCAACGGGCTTCTGGCCGGCAATTTTCTGCATATCGCCGATTGCCTTTTCCATGATCTTCTTGTCAGCAACCGCATCACCGACACCCATGTTGAGGGTAATCTTGGTGATCTTCGGCACTTCCATCGGATTCTTCAGACCAAGCTTCTTCTGGATCTCTCCAGCAAGTTCGTTCTGATATTTTTCCTGTAATCTCGACATCTCTTTCGTCTCTCTAAATCTTCGCCTGTGGGAGGGCCTTCAGGCCCGAATCGCGGCCAAAGCCGCTCCCACTATTGTCGAATCTTAAATATCTACTACGTCGCCGCTCTTGAAGACGCGCACTTTGCTGCCATCTTTTTCGACGCGGAAACCCACTCGCTCACCCTTTTTGCTCTTCGGGTTGAATACGAGCACGTTTGAAATATCCAGCGGCATCGCTTTATCCTTGATGCCTCCCATCTCACCGATATTCGGATTCGGCTTGATGTGCTTCTTTGCGAGGTTCACGCCTTCGACCAGGATACGATCGTCCGCAAACACCTCAAGCACGGTGCCACGACGCCCCTTATCCTTACCGGTCGTGACAATTACCTCGTCACCTTTTCTGATCTTGTTCATTCAAAGAACCTCAGGCGCCAGCGAGATGATCTTCATGAACTGGTTTGTGCGCAGCTCACGGGTCACCGGGCCAAAAATACGTGTGCCAATCGGCTCAAGACGTGCATTCAGCAAAACAGCGGCGTTGCCGTCGAAACGAATCAGCGAACCATCTTTACGGCGGACACCTTTGCGCGTACGGACAACAACGGCGTTATAAACCTCGCCCTTCTTGACCTTGCCTCGCGGGATGGCGTCCTTGACGCTCACCTTGATGATGTCGCCCACACCGGCGTAGCGACGCTTCGAGCCGCCGAGCACCTTGATGCACTGAACACGACGAGCACCTGAGTTGTCGGCTGCGTCCAGAACTGTCTGCATCTGAATCATGACTGAATCCTAGAAGTTGTTACTTGTCTGCTGCGCGATCAACAACGTTGACGACAGACCAGAATTTGTTCTTCGAAATCGGACGGCATTCCGCGATCGCTACGCGATCACCGGCTTTGCACTCGTTCGACGCATCGTGCGCGAGCACTTTGGTCGTACGGCGAATGTACTTGCCGTATACCGGATGCTTGATCAGGCGCTCGATGGCAACCGATACGGTCTTGTCCATCTTGTCGCTTACGACGCGACCGGTAACTGTGCGCTGTGCTTTGTTTTCTTCACTCATTTGTCTTCACCCGCTGCACGTGAAAGCTCAACAAGAACTGTCTTAACGCGCGCGATATCTTTCCTTACGCGGCCGTGCTCGTGATTCCTGGTCAGTTCGCCTGTCGCATGCTGCATGCGCAGGTTGAACTGCTCGCGACGCAACGCAACGAGTTCCTCGTTGAGTTCATCCACCGACTTGGATCTAAGATCTGCTGCCTTCATCACATCACCTGCCGTGTTACAAACTTGGTGCCAAACGGCAATTTCGCAGCTGCCAGGCGAAATGCCTCACGCGCTACCTCTTCCGTTACACCTTCCATTTCGTACAGGACGCGGCCCGGTTGAATCTGGCATACCCAGTACTCAACGTTGCCTTTACCCTTACCCTGCCGAACTTCAAGCGGCTTCGTCGTAATCGGCTTATCGGGAAAAACCCGAATCCAGATCTTGCCACCACGCTTGATGTAGCGCGTCATGGCGCGTCGAGCCGCCTCAATCTGACGTGCGGTCAGACGTCCGCGATCAGTCGCTTTCAGACCGAACTCGCCGAAAGAAACGTCGCTTCCGCGCTGTGCCAGACCGCGATTGCGGCCTTTCATCTGCTTACGAAACTTTGTTCGTTTGGGCTGTAACATCTATCTATTCCTTACGAACGAGCGCCGGCAGCTGCTTCCGCAGGCTCGGCCGGAACCGTTTCGGGCTTGTCAAAGACTTCACCCTTGAAAATCCATACCTTCACGCCGATCACACCATAAGTTGTGTGTGCTTCAGCCGTGCCATAGTCGATATCCGCACGCAATGTGTGCAGCGGAACCCGACCCTCGCGGTACCACTCCGAACGTGCGATTTCAGCACCATTCAGGCGACCGCCTACTTTCACCTTGATGCCCTCGGCACCAACACGCATCGTGTTGGTCACTGCGCGCTTCATGGCGCGACGGAACATCACGCGGCGCTCAAGCTGCTGTGCAATACCTTCAGCAACCAGCTGTGCGTCGAGCTCAGGTTTACGAACTTCGCTGATGTTGATACGGACATCCTGGATAGCCATACCGACCATCTTCGAAACTTCCATGCGAAGCTTCTCGATGTCCTCACCCTTCTTGCCGATCACGATACCCGGACGTGCCGTATGAATCGTGATGTTGACCTTATTGGCCGGACGTTCAATGGCAATTCGGCTAACCGAGGCGTCTTTCAGTTTCTTTTTGATGTAGACGCGAATTTGGTGGTCTGCACTTATGTACTTCGGGAACGCCTTCGAATCGGCATACCATTTGGAAGCCCAATCTTTGACGATACCGAGGCGAATACCTGTTGGATGTACTTTCTGGCCCATATTACTTACTCGTCTCCAACGCGGATTGTGATGTGGCTGTTCCGCTTGATAATCCGTGCGCCACGACCTTTGGCACGAGCGCGGTAACGACGAAACGTCGGCGCTTCGTTTACTTCAATGGTCGCGACTTTCAATGCGTCGATATCCGCACCAAGATTGTGCTCTGCGTTGGCAACGGCCGACTCCAGAACTTTCTTCACGATGCGAGCGCTCTTCTTAGGCGAAAAAGTCAGTGCGCGCAGGGCCTCGTCGACAGACTTACCACGGATGACATCAGCCACCAGGCGGCATTTCTGCGGCGAGATACGTGCGTATCTGAGTGTTGCTGCAACTTGCATGAACCAGCTCCCCTATTTCGTCTTCCGATCACCGGAGTGACCGCGGAACGTACGGGTCATCGCAAACTCTCCGAGCTTGTGACCGACCATGTTCTCAGAAATCAGAACCGGCACGTGCTGGCGTCCGTTGTGGACGGCAATGGTCAAACCAACCATATCCGGCAGTACCATCGAGCGACGCGACCAGGTCTTGATCGGACGACGATCGTTCTTCTTTGCTGCTTCGCCTACCTTCTTCGCCAGATGATCATCGACGAACGGGCCTTTTCTTACACTACGCGGCATCTTCGAAATCCTTAATTAGCGCTTCTTGTTGCGACGGCGAACAATCATGCTGTCCGTACGCTTATTGGAGCGCGTTTTCGCGCCCTTGGTCGGCGTGCCCCACGGGCTGACCGGATGACGGCCACCTGACGTACGGCCCTCACCACCACCATGCGGGTGATCGACCGGGTTCATTGCAACACCACGAACCGTCGGACGCACACCTCTCCAGCGCTTGGCGCCGGCCTTGCCGAGCTTGCGCAGGTTATGTTCGCCATGACCAACTTCGCCTACCGTTGCACGGCAGTCGATGTGAATCCTACGCATTTCGCCAGAGCGCAGACGCAGCGTTGCATAAGCACCTTCGCGAGCAGCAAGCTGAGCCGAGGCGCCGGCCGAACGAGCCAACTGGCCGCCCTTCCCTGGCTTCATCTCAACGTTATGAACTGTTGTACCAACAGGGATTGCGCGAATAGGCAGGGCGTTGCCCGGCTTGATCGGCGCATCGTCGCCACTGATGATCTTCACACCCGCACGCACACCCTTGGGAGCCAGAATGTACCGGCGCTCACCATCGGAATACTTGATCAGCGCGATGTGCGCGCTGCGGTTCGGGTCGTACTCGAGACGTTCTACTTCGCCCGAAATACCGTCCTTATCGCGTTTGAAATCAATGATACGGTAGCGCTGCTTGTGACCACCGCCCTGATGACGCACGGTAATACGGCCGTTGTTATTGCGACCACCCTTCGATGACTTCTGGTCGAGCAGCGGCGCGTGCGGCTTACCCTTGTGCAGCTCCGGCGTCTTTACGGCGACAACGAAACGGCGACCAGCAGATGTCGGTTTTGCTTTATGCAGTGACATGATCTTCTAACCCTTATTCGCCGCCGAAGAACTCTTCAAGAGAGCTCCCTTCAGCCAGTCTCACGTAGGCTTTCTTCCAGTTATTGCGACGACCTTTCGTCTGCTGGAAGCGTTTGGTCTTGCCCTTGACGTTTACAACCTGGACGTTCTCGACCTGGACCTCGAAGAGCAACTCAACAGCCTGTTGAATTTCTTTTTTCGTGGCGTCGGTACGAACCTTCAGAACGACCTGATTCTTTTCCGCTGCAAAATGCGCCTTTTCCGAAAGGTGCGGGCCGCGGATAACCGTCATCAATCTTTCCTGGTGTGCAGCCTGGCTCATGACAGACGCTCCTCAATCAGCTTCAGCGCCGGCACCGTAACCAGCACCTTCTCGAAGCGAATCAAAACAACCGGGTCCATCGAAGCAACATCACAAATACCGACATTCGGCAGGTTGCGAGCGGCCAGGAACACCTTCTCGTCGAATGCCTCGTTCAGGATCAGCACGCTGTCCAGATCGAGCTCTTTCAACTTCGTAGCCAGCAGCTTGGTCTTGGGCGCCTCGAGTACAAGCTCGTTGACGATGACCAGGCGATCCTGGCGAACCAGCTCTGACAGCATTGAGCGCAGAGCGGCGCGGTACATTTTCTTGTTGACCTTCTGGTCGTGATCGCGAGGCTGCGCAGCGAATGCGCGGCCACCACCAACCCAAATCGGGCTGCGGATCGTACCAGCGCGTGCGCGCCCGGTACCTTTCTGACGCCACGGCTTGGCACCGCCACCACGAACCGCTGCGCGATTCTTCTGGGCCTTGGTACCCGCACGGCTACCGGCGAGGTATGCCGTAACAACCTGGTGCACGAGTGCTTCGTTGTAGTCCGCGCCGAATGCAGCCTCTGCCACATCAACCGAACCCTTATCCTGGAGTTTCAGTTTCATCGTCGGCGCCCCTATCTCTTGGCCTTAATAGCAGGACGAACAATAACCTTGCCGCCTGCGTGACCCGGGACAGCGCCCTTGATCAAAATTACATTACGCTCGGCATCTACCCGCACCACCTCAAGGTTCTGGACAGTGCGGCGAACATTACCCATGTGGCCGGACATCTTCTTGCCCTTGAATACGCGACCTGGGGTCTGGTTCTGACCGATCGAGCCAGGCGCACGGTGCGACAGCGAGTTGCCGTGCGTGGCGTCCTGCATGCTGAAGTTATGGCGCTTGACGGTACCGGCGAAGCCTTTACCGATTGAAGTGCCAATCACATCGACCTTCTGGCCTGCCTCGAAGAGGTCAACCTTGAGCTCACCGCCCTTCTCGAACTCGCCTTCATCGGCGTCGTCCAGGCGGAACTCGGTGAATAAGTCGCCGGCTTCTACCTTTGCCGCTGCAAAGTGGCCGGCTGCAGGTTTACTCACCCGGGACGCTTTGCGGCTACCCGCTGCAACTTGCAGCGCACGATAGCCGTCAGTCTCCACGGTTTTCACCTGTGTGATTCGGTTTGGTTGTGCCTCGATCACGGTGACCGGAATGGAAATTCCGTCATCCGTGAAGACACGTGTCATGCCGCACTTGCGGCCAACAAGACCCATCGTCATGTTTAAAACCTCTCACTGACTTCTTTTGGTCAGCGCAAATCTCTAAATTCAGTTGTCACCGCCAGCACTTCGATTGGCACTGGCTGAAGGAAATTAGGTACCGGACACCCTATTTCCCGCTCACTTCTTTCTCGCCGTCTCCGCGTGGCAGGAAATAGGGTGTCCGGTACCTATTTCCTTCAGACACACGAAAGGGCCAGCCATCGCGGAGGACGGTGTCCTCTGTGCTCTGGGGCTGACCCTAAGCTCCGTACCGATCAATCAGCCAGTACGGCGGTTCCGGAATTTGCCGTGTCGTCCTCGATTTCCTGACGACTGGTTTTCTATTCTGGTTCGGGCCGACTCCCGGTCCGGCCTGATCCAGCGAGCCCGCAATTATACGACTCAGAGCCCTCATTACAAGCGCTTTCGAGTTATTTTCGCGGGTTTTTTAGCCCCTTGTGGAGGCCAGCAAAATCAATAACTTAGCGGGCCCGCCTTAAGGACGGGCCCGCCAGGCCATCAATTCAGCTTGATTTGCACGTCAACGCCCGCGGGCAGCTCAAGCTTCATCAGGGCGTCAACCGTCTTGTCGGTCGGATCCATAATGTCCATGAGGCGCTTGTGGGTACGGATTTCGTACTGGTCACGAGCATCCTTGTTCACATGGGGCGAGACCAGAACCGTGAAACGCTCCTTCCTCATGGGAAGGGGAATCGGGCCCTTGACCGTCGCGCCCGTGCGCTTGGCCGTGTCGACAATTTCACGCGCTGAGTTATCGATCAGACGATGATCGAAGGCTTTCAGGCGAATACGTATATTTTGATTAGCACTCATAATTAATTACTCGATGATCTTGGCGACGACGCCGGCACCCACGGTACGGCCACCTTCGCGAATAGCGAAACGCAGGCCGTCTTCCATGGCGATCGGGGCAATCAGGTCAACAACCATCTGAACGTTGTCGCCCGGCATTACCATCTCGGTGCCTTCCGGCAACTCAACAGCGCCCGTCACGTCGGTCGTACGGAAGTAGAACTGCGGACGATAACCCTTGAAAAACGGGGTATGACGACCGCCCTCATCCTTCGTCAGAATGTAGACCTCAGCCTCAAACTTCGTGTGCGGCGTAATCGAGCCCGGCTTCGCCAGTACCTGACCACGCTCAACCTCTTCACGCTTGGTGCCACGCAGCAGCACGCCAACGTTATCGCCAGCCTCACCACGATCCAGCAGCTTGCGGAACATCTCCACACCCGTGCAGGTCGTCTTCATCGTGTCCTTGATGCCCACGATCTCGATCTCGTCGCCAACGTTTACAACGCCGCGCTCGATACGACCCGTTACCACCGTGCCACGACCCGAAATCGAGAACACGTCCTCGACCGGCATCAGGAAGTCACCATCCATGGCGCGCTCCGGCTGCGGAATGTAAGAGTCCATCTCTTCGATCAGCTTGTGAATCGACGGGATACCAATCGGCGACTCATCGCCTTCAAACGCCTTCAGCGCCGAACCCGTGATGATCGGTGTGTCATCACCCGGGAACTCGTAGGTCGACAGCAGATCACGGATCTCCATCTCCACCAGCTCCAGCAGCTCTTCGTCATCAACCTGGTCGGCCTTGTTCATGTACACCACGATGTACGGAACGCCTACCTGGCGAGCCAGCAGGATGTGCTCACGCGTCTGCGGCATCGGACCATCGGCTGCCGATACCACCAGGATCGCACCATCCATCTGTGCCGCACCCGTGATCATGTTCTTCACGTAGTCAGCATGGCCCGGGCAGTCAACGTGAGCGTAGTGACGGTTGTCACTCTCGTACTCAACGTGTGCCGTCGCAATCGTGATACCACGCTCGCGCTCTTCCGGGGCGTTGTCGATCTGGTCGTAACCCTTGACTTCACCACCGTGCTTCTCTGCCATCACTTTTGTCAGTGCCGCCGTCAGCGTCGTCTTACCATGGTCTACGTGACCAATCGTGCCAACGTTTACGTGGGGTTTTGTTCTCTCAAATTTTTCCTTAGACATAGCCTTATCTCGGTTTTTTAACTTGCCTTTTTCATGACCAAATCCGCAACGTTCTGCGGCACTTCTGAGTACTTCTGAAACTCCATTGAGTACACGGCACGCCCCTGGCTCATAGAACGCAGGTCCGTGGCATAGCCGAACATCTCGGCCAGCGGCACTTCGGCACGAATGACCTTGCCTGCAGGCGTGTCATCCATCCCTTGTGGCAGACCCCGACGGCGATTCAAGTCGCCCATCACGTCTCCCATGTAATCCTCAGGCGTCACCACCTCGACCTTCATGATCGGCTCGAGCAGTACCGGATGGGCCTTAGCGGCACCCTCACGGAAACCCATGCTCCCGGCGATCTTGAACGCCATTTCGCTCGAGTCGACGTCGTGGTACGAACCGTCGTACAAGGTAACCCTGCAATCGACGACCGGGTACCCGGCCACAACTCCGTTTTCCATCTGGTCCCGCACACCACGATCAACGGCCGGAATGTACTCCTTCGGCACTGATCCGCCAACGATTTCGTTGACGAACTCATACCCGGCGCCCGACTCCATCGGTTCAATACGCAGGTAGACATGGCCGTACTGGCCGCGCCCGCCCGTCTGGCGTACGAACTTGTGTTCCTGTTCGACCGACTTGCGAATCGTTTCACGATAGGCAACCTGCGGCTTACCCACGTTGGCGTCAACCCTGAACTCGCGCTTCATGCGGTCGACGATGATATCGAGGTGCAACTCGCCCATCCCCGAGATAATCGTCTGGTTGGACTCCTCGTCCGTATGGACGCGGAATGACGGATCCTCTTTGGCGAGCTTCTGCAACGCCGTACCCATCTTGTCCTGATCAGCCTTTGTTTTCGGCTCGACCGCCACGGAAATAACCGGCTCCGGAAATTCCATGCGCTCAAGCGTAATCTGTTTCTTCAGATCGCAAAGGGTATCACCCGTGGTGACATCCTTAAGGCCGACCGCGGCAGCGATGTCGCCAGCGAAGACTTCCTTGATCTCTTTGCGATCATTCGAGTGCATCTGCAGTATGCGGCCGATGCGCTCTTTCTTCCCCTTTACAGGGTTGAAAATTGTGTCACCCGAGTTAAGCACTCCCGAGTAAACGCGGAAGAACGTCAGGTTGCCAACGAACGGGTCCGTTGCAATCTTGAACGCCAGCGCCGCGAACGGCTCTTTGTCGTCAGCCGGGCGCGCTTCTTCCGTGTCCTCATCAACGTGCCCGGTTATTGCCGGAACATCGATGGGCGACGGCATGAAGTCGATGACTGCGTCGAGCATCGCCTGCACACCTTTATTCTTAAACGCCGAGCCGCACATCGTCACGACGACATCGCCGGACAGCGTACGAGCCCTCAGTCCCTTCCGGATCTGGTCTTCCGACAGTTCACCATCTTCCAGGAACTTATCCAGCAGTTCCTCGTCACCTTCGGCGGCCGCTTCAACCATTTTTTCGCGCCATGCGCGGGCTTCCGCGAGCAGCTCCTCAGGAATGTCGCGAGCCTCAAAGGTCGTACCCATGTTGCTCTCATCCCAGTAGATCGCCCGCATTCGAATGAGGTCGATCACGCCTTCAAACTTTTCTTCTGCGCCAATTGGCAGCTGAACCACTACCGGGTTAGCGCCCAGGCGGTCGCGCACCTGCGCTACCACCCGCAGGTAGTCAGCACCCGCACGATCCATTTTATTCACGAAGATCATGCGCGGCACATGATACTTGTTGCCCTGCCGCCAGACCGTCTCGGTCTGTGGCTCGACGCCGCCCACCGAACAAAGCACGGTGACCGCGCCATCCAGCACGCGCAAGCTGCGCTCTACTTCAATCGTGAAGTCGACGTGCCCCGGAGTATCGATGATGTTGACCCGATGCTGGTCGAACTGCCCATCCATTCCACTCCAGAAGCAGGTCGTTGCGGCCGATGTAATCGTTATGCCGCGTTCCTGTTCCTGTTCCATCCAGTCCATGACGGCTGCACCGTCGTGAACTTCGCCCATCTTGTGGCTTACGCCGGTATAGAAGAGGACGCGTTCTGTCGTCGTTGTCTTACCCGCATCAATATGGGCCATGATGCCGATATTGCGGTAACGCTCGATGGGGGTTGTGCGGGCCACGACAGAGTTTTGATCAAGGGGCTTAGCGCTTACCAGCGGTAATGCGAGAACGCCTTGTTCGCCTCAGCCATGCGATGCGTATCTTCTTTCTTCTTGACTGCCGTGCCGCGATTCTCCGCAGCGTCGAGCAATTCGTGAGCGAGACGGTGCGCCATCGATTTTTCGCTACGCTTGCGAGCAGCATCGATAACCCAACGCATTGCCAGCGTCTGGCGGCGCGCCGGACGAACTTCGACCGGTACCTGGTACGTTGCACCACCAACGCGGCGTGACTTCACCTCGACGACGGGCTTAACGTTCTCGAGAGCCGTCTCCAGCAATTCCAGCGCCTTATCATCGGACTTGGTCTCACGCTCATTGATACGATCCAGCGCGCCATAAATGATGCGCTCAGCAACGGATTTTTTTCCGTCACTCATGATCATGTTCATAAACTTGGCGAGGAGTTGACTTCCGTACTTGGGGTCGGGAAGGATCGTACGCTTCGGTGCCTGTGTTCTTCTGGACATTAGTTCATAATCTCTAAATGGATTGGCGGCTCAAGCCGCTCCTACTGTTATCTATTAGGATTTGGGTCGCTTGGTGCCGTATTTCGAACGGCCCTGCCTGCGATCCGAAACGCCGGCGCAGTCGAGCGTGCCGCGGACGGTGTGGTACCGAACACCCGGCAGATCCTTTACACGACCGCCGCGAATCAACACGACGCTGTGCTCCTGCAGATTGTGGCCTTCACCGCCAATGTAGCTTGTCACTTCGAAGCCATTGGTCAGGCGTACACGAGCGACCTTACGCATAGCCGAGTTCGGCTTTTTGGGCGTCGTCGTGTAAACGCGCGTGCAAACACCGCGCTTTTGCGGGCTCGCTTCGAGCGCCGGGACCGTACTTTTTGCACGCTTGGTCGCGCGAGGCTTACGTACTAACTGATTCACTGTGGCCATGGGCCTTCACTCTTCTTTGTCTGGTTAAATAACGTTTTTTCAGCATGTCTTCAGCGCACATTCAAACGCGCGCACCCGGCCGCTGGACGTCTTTTACGCCAGTGATCGGGTAATAATCGGCTTACCCAAAGGCTCCCCGATTTCAAATAAACTCGGGGCTCGTCCAAGACGAGCCCCGGGTGTCAAGGGCGGGCATTTTAGTGATGCGCGAGTCGCAGTGTCAAGCTGCCATCGCCTGGCGCCCGCCAGAACCGCTAAGTCCTTGATTTTTCTAAGCGGTCGTCGTTTCTTCGCCACCGTCCGGAGCTGCATCGGATTCAGCTGCCGCAACAACCTCAGCCTCGGCCCCTTCCGCAGTCTCAGCCTCTTCGGCCGCTGCAGCTGCTTTAGCCTCTTCGGCCGCTGCAGCTGCTGCGATCTGTGACGCTTCGAGCTCATTGAGCTGATCCGCCAGGTCCTGCTCGCGCGTACGCCGACGTTCGGCGTGATGCGCGAAGCCGGTTCCGGCCGGAATCAGGCGTCCAACAATGACGTTTTCCTTGAGACCGCGAAGCTCGTCGCGCAGGCCACGTACAGCCGCCTCGGTGAGGACGCGGGTCGTTTCCTGGAACGAAGCAGCCGAGATGAACGACTCGGTAGCAAGCGACGCCTTCGTAATACCCAACAGGACCGGCTCGGCGGTAAGCATCTCCTTACCCTGTATCGCAAGCTGGTCCACTTCCTCAAGGAAGCGTGCTTTGTCGATCTGCTCGCCGCGCAGGTAGCTGCTTTCGCCAGCCGTGGCAACAATGACCTTGCGCAACATCTGGCGAATGATCACCTCGATGTGCTTGTCATTGATTTTCACGCCCTGCAGACGGTAAACGTCCTGAATCTCGCGGACGAGGTAGTCGGCCAGGTTCTCAACGCCTCGCAGGCGCAGGATGTCGTGCGGGTTCGGCTCACCGTCAGCGATGATTTCACCCTGTGCAACCTGCTCACCCTCGAACACATTGAGGTGACGCCACTTCGGTATCAGCTCCTCATGACTATCACCGTTCTCTTCGGTGATAACCAGGCGACGTTTGCCCTTGGTTTCCTTACCAAAGCTGACCGTACCCGTGTGCTCAGCCATGATCGCAGGATCTTTCGGCTTGCGAGCTTCGAACAGGTCGGCAACGCGCGGCAGACCACCCGTAATATCGCGAGTCTTCGAAGAAGCCTGCGGGATACGAGCAATAATGTCACCCACCGACACTTGCGCACCATCGGCCATCGAGATGATGGCACCGACCGGCAACGCGTACACAGCGGGAATCTCGGTGTTGGCAAAGCAGATGTCGTTACCTTCATCGTCGACCAGCTTGGCGACAGGACGCAGGTCCTTACCCGCACCACCGCGACTCTTCGGATCGAGCACAACGATACTCGTCAGGCCGGTGAATTCGTCGACTTGTTCAGCAACGGTTACACCATCGATGAAGTCCTGGAATCTGATTCGGCCTTCCACTTCAGTGACAACAGGGTGGGTATGTGGATCCCAGGTTGCGACGACCTGACCTTGCTTGACCTCAGCATTGTCCTGAATCGTAATTGTCGCACCGTAAGGCACCTTGTAGCGCTCGCGCTCGCGACCCATCGCGTTAACAACCGAGATTTCACCGGAGCGCGAAACAGCGACCAGGTAGCCCTTATGATGGGCAACGGTCTTGATATTCAGCAGCTTCGCAATACCGTTCGATTTAATCTCGATGTTATTGATCGCAGCAGAACGAGAGGCGGCACCACCAATATGGAAGGTACGCATCGTCAGCTGTGTGCCCGGCTCGCCGATGGACTGTGCCGCAATCACGCCGACAGCTTCGCCGATGTTGATGCGGTGTCCGCGAGCAAGGTCGCGACCGTAACACTGCGAACACACGCCGTAGCGGATTTCACAGGTAATCGGCGAACGAACCATGACGTTGTCGATGGACAGCTCTTCGAGATGCGCCACGGTTGCTTCATCGAGCATCGTACCCGCATCGAATGCCACCTTGTCGGTACCCGGAATCAGGACCGGCTCAGCGAGTACGCGACCCAATACACGTTCGGTCAAAGGCTCAACGATATCGCCGCCCTCAACGATCGGCGCCATGGCCACACCATTGCGCGTTTCGCAATCCACTTCGGTGACCACGAGATCCTGGGCGACGTCGACGAGACGTCGTGTCAGGTAACCCGAGTTAGCCGTCTTGAGTGCCGTGTCAGCCAGACCCTTACGAGCGCCGTGAGTCGAGATAAAGTACTGCAGTACGTCGAGGCCTTCGCGGAAGTTAGCCGTAATCGGTGTCTCGATAATCGAGCCATCCGGCTTGGCCATGAGGCCACGCATACCAGCGAGCTGACGAATCTGCGCCGCTGAACCACGAGCGCCGGAGTCAGCCATCATGTAGATCGAATTGAACGACTCCTGCTCAACGTCTTTGCCAGTGGCGTCCTTGACCATTTCCGTACCGAGCATGTCCATCATCGCTTTCGCGACCTGCTCGTTGGTACGGGACCAGATATCGACAACCTTGTTGTAGCGTTCGCCGTCGGTCACCAGACCAGAACCGTACTGGTCCTGAATCTCCTTAACCTCGGTTTCAGCCGCCGCAAGAATCTCTTCTTTATTCTCCGGCACGACCATGTCGTTCACGCCGATCGAAATACCGGCCAGCGTCGCGAAACGGAAGCCCGTGTACATCAGGCGGTCGGCAAAAACGACCGTCTTCTTCAGGCCAAGCTGGCGGTAGCAGGCGTTGATGACATTCGAAATCGCCTTCTTCGACATCGCCTGATTGATGTGCGTGAACTCAAGCCCCTTCGGCAGAATGTCGGAGAGCAGTGCACGACCAACCGTCGTATCGAGGATCTTCGTGACTTCGAGAAGTTCGCCATCTTCGTTGGCTTCGTGAAC
This sequence comes from Gammaproteobacteria bacterium, assembly GCA_024639825.1. GTDB lineage: Bacteria > Pseudomonadota > Gammaproteobacteria > Steroidobacterales > Woeseiaceae > UBA1847. The sequence goes on along the minus strand of JAHEGH010000163.1, from coordinate 22,159 downwards.
CGTAACGCGAACCTTCACGTGCGCCTGCAGTTCCGTGGCACCGGTTTCAAACGCGCGACGGGCCTCATCGAGGCTCGCGAGGATCATTCCCTCGCCCTTCGCATTCACCTTCGTACGGGTCATGTAGTACAGACCCAGTACGACATCCTGCGACGGCACGATGATCGGATCGCCATTGGCAGGCGACAGGATGTTGTTAGACGACATCATCAGGGCGCGTGCTTCCAGCTGCGCTTCGATCGACAGCGGCACGTGAACGGCCATCTGGTCACCGTCGAAGTCAGCGTTGAACGCTGTACATACGAGCGGATGCAGCTGGATTGCCTTGCCTTCAATCAGTACAGGCTCGAATGCCTGGATGCCGAGACGGTGCAGCGTCGGTGCGCGGTTGAGCATGACCGGGTGTTCGCGAATAACCTCCTCGAGAATATCCCAGACTTCTGCGCCTTCACGTTCGACGAGTCGCTTGGCAGCTTTGATTGTCGTCGCTTCGCCACGCAACTGCAGCTTCGAGAAGATGAATGGCTTGAAGAGCTCGAGCGCCATCTTCTTCGGCAGGCCGCACTGGTGCAGCTTGAGCGTCGGACCAACCACAATAACCGAACGGCCAGAGTAGTCGACGCGCTTGCCAAGAAGGTTCTGACGGAAACGACCCTGCTTACCCTTGATCATGTCGGCAAGCGACTTCAACGGGCGTTTGTTGGTGCCCGTGATGGCGCGACCGCGACGGCCGTTGTCGAGCAATGCGTCAACCGACTCCTGCAGCATGCGCTTCTCGTTGCGCACAATAATGTCCGGAGCATTCAGCTCAAGAAGGCGCCGCAGGCGGTTATTACGGTTGATGACACGGCGATACAGGTCGTTCAGATCCGACGTTGCGAATCGGCCGCCATCGAGCGGTACCAGCGGACGCAGGTCCGGCGGCAGCACAGGCAAAACAGTCAGCACCATCCACTCAGGCTTGTTGCCGGACTCGATGAACGATTCCAGCAGCTTGAGCCGCTTGGACAGACGCTTGATCTTCGTTTCCGAACGCGTGGCGTCGATGTCCTCACGAACCTGTATTACTTCGCGTTGCAGGTCGATCGTCATGAGCATTTCACGAACAGCCTCGGCGCCCATGCGGGCATCGAATTCGTCGCCGTACTGCTCAAGCGCCTCGAGGTACATATCGTCGGTCATGAGCTGGCCACGCTCGAGCTCTGTCATGCCCGGCTCGACGACCACAAAGGCCTCGAAGTACAGGACACGCTCGATCTCGCGCAGCGTCATGTCGAGCATGAGGCCGATTCGCGACGGCAGCGATTTCAGGAACCAGATATGTGCAACCGGGCTGGCGAGCTCGATGTGCGCCATGCGCTCACGGCGAACCTTCGTCTGCGTAACCTCAACACCACACTTCTCGCAGACTACGCCGCGATGTTTGAGGCGCTTGTACTTGCCGCACAGGCACTCGTAGTCCTTGATCGGACCGAAGATCTTTGCGCAGAACAGGCCATCACGCTCAGGCTTGAACGTACGGTAGTTGATCGTCTCAGGCTTCTTCACCTCACCAAACGACCACGACCGGACCATATCGGGAGACGCCAGGCCGATGCGGATCGCATCGAAGTCGTCAACCGGGTTCTGGTATTTAAAAAGCTTCAGGAGATCTTTCATTAGTCTGTCTCCAGCTCAATGTTGATGCCCAAGGAGCGAATCTCCTTGACCAGTACGTTGAACGATTCCGGCATTCCGGCATCCATGTAGTGTTCGCCATCCACGATGTTCTTGTACATCTTGGTACGGCCCTGAACGTCGTCCGACTTGACCGTCAGCATCTCCTGCAAGGTGTAGGAGGCGCCGTAGGCTTCCAGCGCCCAGACCTCCATCTCACCGAAGCGCTGGCCGCCGAACTGCGCCTTACCACCCAGCGGCTGCTGTGTGACGAGGGAGTACGGGCCGGTCGAGCGGGCATGCATCTTGTCGTCAACCAAGTGGTTGAGTTTCAACATGTACATGTAGCCAACCGTAACGTCGCGATCGAATTTCTCACCTGTACGACCGTCGTACAGCGTCGACTGACCCGAGACATCGAGGTCAGCGAGCTTGAGGAGACCCTTGATCTCTTCTTCCGTCGCCCCATCGAATACCGGGGTCGCCGTCGGTACGCCGTTCGTCAGGTTACCTGCGAGCTCGAGGACCTCTGCGTCGCTGAACGACTTGATGTCCTCGACCCCGCCGCCAGTCTTGTTGTAGACCTCTTCCAGGAATTTCCTGACCTTGGCCACCGACTCCTGCGCCTTGAGCATTTCGTTGATCTTGTTACCAACGCCCTTGGCCGCCCAGCCGAGATGCGTTTCCAACACCTGGCCGACGTTCATGCGTGATGGGACGCCCAGCGGATTCAGGACGATGTCGACGGGATTCCCGTTCTCGAGGTAAGGCATATCCTCCACCGGAACGATCGTCGAGATCACACCCTTGTTACCGTGACGACCAGCCATCTTGTCGCCCGGCTGGATGCGGCGCTTAACGGCCAGGTAGACCTTGGTCATCTTGAGCACGCCCGGAGCGAGGTCGTCGCCCGCGGTGATTTTCATCTTCTTCTCGTCGAAGCGACGATCAAACTCGTCACGCTGCGCCTTCAGGCGTTCGAACGCCTTCTGCAGCTGCTCGTTTGCGTCGTCGTTCTTGAGGCGAATTTCGAACCACTGTTCGCGCTGCAGCTCATCAATGTAAGCCTTGGTGATCTTCGAGCCGGACTTCAGCTTGTTCGGACCACCCTGAGCCATCTTGCCCGTGAGCATACGCTCGACACGCTCGTAGATGTCTTCTTCGAGAATGCGCAGCGTATCGTCAAGGTCCTTACGAACCGCTTCGAGTTCTGACTTTTCGATCGACAGTGCACGGGCATCTTTCTCGACGCCGTCGCGCGTAAACACGCGTACGTCAATAACAGTGCCGTCCATACCAGGCGGAACGCGCAGCGACGTATCTTTCACGTCGGAGGCTTTCTCACCAAAGATGGCACGCAGCAGCTTCTCTTCCGGGGTCAGCTGAGTTTCGCCCTTGGGCGTAACCTTGCCAACCAGGATATCGCCAGCTTTGACTTCGGCGCCGATAAACGCAATTCCTGACTCGTCCAGCTTTGCAAGCGCAGCGTCGCCGACATTCGGTATATCCGAGGTAATATCTTCGGAGCCGAGCTTGGTGTCGCGAGCAACACACTGCAACTCTTCGATATGAATCGTCGTAAAGCGATCTTCCTTAACGACGCGCTCCGAGATCAGGATTGAGTCCTCGAAGTTATAGCCGTTCCACGGCATGAACGCGACGAGCAGGTTCTGACCAAGCGCGAGTTCACCCATGTCGGTAGACGGGCCATCAGCCATGACATCACCGGCCGCAATCGTATCGCCGTTCTTGACGAGCGGGCGCTGGTTGATACAGGTGTTCTGGTTCGAACGCGTGTATTTGGTCAGGTTGTAGATATCGACACCCGGTTCAGCCGCCGTCGTTTCGTCATCGTTAACACGCACAACGATACGCGACGCATCGACGGAGTCGACATGGCCGCCACGACGGGCAACCACGGTTACGCCTGAATCGACCGCAACGGCACGCTCGATACCAGTGCCAACCAGCGGCGCTTCCGCACGCAGCGTCGGCACGGCCTGGCGTTGCATATTCGATCCCATGAGCGCGCGGTTGGCGTCATCGTGCTCAAGGAACGGAATCAGCGCCGCGGCAACCGAGACTATCTGGCGCGGGCTCACATCCATGTAGTTAACGTCCTGCGGACCGGCCAGCGTGAACTCGTTCTTGTGACGAACCGCAACCAGTTCTTCGAGGAACTTGCCGTTCTTGTCCAGTTCCGAGTTGGCCTGGGCAATGATGAACTGGCTCTCCTCGATCGCCGACAGATAATCGATATCCATCGTTGCCTTACCGTTGACGACCTTGCGATAAGGGGTCTCGAGAAAGCCGTACTCGTTGGTACGCGCATAGACTGCCAGAGAGTTGATCAAGCCGATATTCGGCCCTTCAGGCGTCTCAATCGGGCAAACACGGCCATAGTGTGTCGGGTGAACGTCGCGAACTTCGAAGCCCGCACGCTCACGCGTCAAACCGCCCGGCCCAAGCGCCGATACGCGGCGTTTGTGGGTAACTTCCGACAGCGGATTGTTCTGGTCCATGAACTGCGACAGCTGGCTCGAACCGAAGAATTCCTTGACGGCAGCAGCGACCGGCTTGGCGTTGATCATCTCCTGCGGCATCAGGCCATCGGCCTCCGCCTGCGTCAGGCGCTCTTTTACCGCACGCTCGACGCGCACCAGGCCAACGCGGAATGCGTTTTCAGCCATCTCACCGACACTACGTACGCGGCGGTTACCGAGATGGTCGATATCGTCAACCGTGCCATAGCCGTTACGAATATTGATCAGCGTAGACAGGACATCAAGGATGTCGTCCTTATCGAGTACGCCCTCGCCTTCCGAATTATCACGTCCAACGCGACGATTGAACTTCATGCGGCCTACGGCCGAGAGGTCGTAACGATCAGGGTTGAAGAACAGGTTCTGGAACAGGTTCTCAGCCGCTTCCTTGGTGGGCGGCTCACCCGGACGCATCATGCGATAGATCTCGACCAGCGCCTCGAGGCGGGTCGTTGACGGATCGATGTTCAGCGTGTTCGAGATGAACGGGCCATGATCGAGGTCATTCACGTACAGGGCGCGAATATGCTCGATGCCAGCTTCGATGAGCTGCTCAACGAGTTCCGCGGTCAGCTCCGTGTTGGCAGCCGCCAGCAGTTCGCCAGTCTCTGTATCGACGATGTCGTGCGCGAGAATCTTGCCTTCAAGATACTCCTTCGGCACCGTTAGCTTGTTAACAGTCGATTTCGACATGTCACGGACATGCTTCGCCGTAATGCGCTTACCGTCTTCGACGATGAGCTTGCGGCCCAGCTTGATATCGAAGGTTGCGGTTTCTCCGCGCAGGCGCTCCGGCACGAGACCCATTTTGATCTCTTTGTCGGACAGGTAAAAATCCGTGTTCTCGAAGAACATGTCGAGCATTTCTTCATTGTTCATTTCGAGAGCGCGCAGGATGATCGTCACCGGCAGTTTGCGGCGGCGATCAATGCGCGCGAAGACGGCATCTTTGGGATCGAATTCCATGTCGAGCCAGGAGCCGCGGTAAGGAATCACACGCGCCGAGAACAGCAGCTTGCCAGAGCTATGCGTCTTGCCCTTGTCGTGATCGAAGAACACGCCGGGAGAGCGGTGCAGCTGGGAAACAATGACGCGCTCAGTACCATTAATCACGAAAGTACCGTGATCGGTCATCAGCGGCATTTCACCGAGATACACTTCCTGCTCGCGAATATCCTTGACGGGCTTCGGCGTACCACTGGCTTCCTTGTCATAAATGACCAGGCGCACGAGCACTCGAATCGGGGCCGCGTAGGTCAGACCACGCATCTGACATTCCTTGACGTCAAATACAGGCTCGCCCAGGCGATAGCTCACGTACTCGAGAGCGGCATTGCCTGAATAACTGACAATCGGGAATACCGACTGGAACGCGGCGTGCAGACCGATGTCGCCACGATCTTCAATTGTCTTATCCGTCTGCAGGAACTTGTTGTATGAATCTACCTGGATCGACAACAGGTATGGCACGTCCAGAATTGTTGGACGTTTGCCAAAGTTCTTGCGAATACGCTTTTTCTCAGTGAATGAGTATGCCATTCGAGAAATCCTCGTTAGCCTTGCTAATTACATACGAACGCGAGCAGGCAGCCAGCCGCAAAGCGACTGGCTGCCTGCCCGACTTTCTAACCCGTCGGGTTGTGCATCTTGCGATGCAACAGCTTTGCTCGAACTGATTATTTCAGCTCAACCGATGCGCCGGCTTCTTCAAGCTGCTTCTTAACGTCTTCTGCTTCGTCTTTGCCCACGCCTTCCTTGATGGTTGACGGTGCGCCTTCGACTGCGTCTTTCGCTTCCTTGAGGCCGAGACCCGTGATTGCACGAACAGCCTTAATGACGGATACCTTGTTGGCTCCGAAGCTGGTCATAACCACGTCGAACTCGGTCTTCTCTTCAGCGGCAGCGCCTGCATCGGCAGCGGGGCCGGCAGCAACTGCGACAGGAGCAGCGGCCGATACGCCCCACTCTTCTTCAAGCATCTTTACGAGCTCTACGACTTCCATGATGGGTTTTGCGCTCAATTCTTTGAGCAGGTCTTCGTTTGACAATGCCATTTTAAAAATACCTCTAAAAATACAATTCCTGAGTCAGGAAATTTGTTAGTTCAATAACCTTAAGCAGCTTCCTGCTCGCTGCGCGCGGACAGTGTCCGAGCAAGCATCGCAGGAGGTTCTGCAAGTGTGCGTACCAATTGGCTCATCGGTGCTACAAACACGCCGAGCAGCATTGCACGCGCCTGATCCAGCGTTGGCAAATCAGCCAACTTCGCGAGATCAGACCCGGGCATAAGTTGCCCACCGGCCGATAGCGACACCGCCTGCAGAGCGTCATGCTCCTTGGCGAAGTTTTTGATAACCCTGGCAGCGGCACCTGGATCGTCTTTTGCAAACGCGAGCAGAATGGGTCCTTTGAGCGTGTCCTGCATGCACTCAAATTCCGTTCCTTCGACAGCGCGGCGCGCCAGCGTGTTCTTAATCACACGCATATACACACCGGCGTTGCGCGCTTCTTTGCGCAACTCCGTCATCTGCGAAACAGACAGACCTCTGTATTCAGCCGCAACGGCCGTTACAGATTCTCCCGCAACCGCGTTTACCTCTTTGACAAGAGCTTTCTTGTCTTCGAGTCTCAGTGCCATGAATATCTCCTGGCTTACGGTTACATAAAATGAGTAAGGACAAGCCTTACTCCCCAATAAGGGAATCCATCCCTTGTCGAATGGGTAACCGTTGCCACATCAAACTGACTCAGGTAACACCATCTGCACAGGCGGCTATTAAGATCAGGAACCAACCCGATCGCCTGTGGTCTTCGACGATCGCCACATCCGTGTGGCTATTGCCTTTGCAGTCGAAACTGCGCCGGCAAATTCTTGCGGATTTCGTACCGCCTTAAGCGTCGACCGAAGCCCGGTCAACCGACACGCCCGGCCCCATGGTCGAGGAGACGGTCAGCTTTCTGACGTACGAACCCTTTGCAGATGCCGGCTTGGCCTTTTTCAGGTCAGCCAGCAGGGCGTTCAGATTTTCTTTCAGCGCATCGACTTCGAAGTCGGCGCGCCCGATAGCGCAATGGATAATGCCGGCTTTGTCCGTGCGGTAACGCACCTGGCCTGCCTTGGCATTCTTTACAGCAGCTTCGACGTCAGCCGTGACCGTACCAACCTTCGGGTTCGGCATCAGTCCGCGCGGACCAAGGATCTGGCCCAGCTGACCCACTACGCGCATCGCGTCCGGCGTCGCAATGACGACATCGAAGTTCATCTCGCCTTTCTTGACCGCTTCTGCAAGGTCTTCAAAACCGACGATGTCGGCGCCGGCAGCCGTTGCCTTTTCAGCGTTCTCGCCCTGTGCGAATACAGCCACACGCACTGTCTTGCCCGTGCCGTTCGGCAGAACCGTCGAGCCACGTACAACCTGGTCCGACTTACGCGGATCCACGCCGAGGTTCACGGACACGTCGATGCTCTCGGGGAACTTCGCCGTAGCCAGCTCCTTAACGAGGCCGAGGGCTTCTTCAATGATGTAGGACCGGGTCGCGTCAACTTTCTCGCGAGCTGCCTGCTTTTTCTTGCTCAAGCCAGCCATTACTTCACTCCCTCTGTCTCAATACCCATGCTCCGGGCCGTACCGGCTAGCGTGCGCACTGCTGCATCCATGTCGGCTGCAGTCAGGTCAGGCATCTTTGTCGTCGCGATCTCTTCGAGCTGCGCGCGATTTACCTTGCCAACCTTCGTTGTGTTCGGCGTACCGGACCCCTTCTTGACGCCGGCTGCCTTACGCAGCAGAACCGCGGCTGGTGGGGTCTTCGAGATAAACGTGAAACTGCGGTCCGAATAAACCGTAATAACCACGGGGATGGGCAGTCCGGGTTCGGTACCCTGAGTCTGCGCGTTGAACGCCTTGCAGAACTCCATGATATTGACACCGTGCTGACCGAGTGCGGGACCAACGGGCGGAGACGGGTTCGCCTGGCCGGCCGGTACCTGCAGCTTGATGTAGCTGGCAACTTTCTTAGCCATGTTGTATTACCTCTTCGAGTTCAAGCGCTCTTTCAGAGCTCCTCGTCGTTTTTTTAACTCTGTGGGCGCAGCTCCAGCCGCGATTCGGGCCTAAAAGCCCTCCCACACACCTTAAATCCTACGATTTCTCAACCTGACCGAAATCAAGCTCAACCGGCGTGGACCGGCCCAAAATCTGTACGGCAACCTGCAGCCGGTTTTTCTCGTAATTGACCTGCTCCACAACTCCGGAGAAGTCGTTGAACGGCCCGTCCGTGACACGCACGACCTCACCCGGCTCAAACAATACTTTCGGCCGTGGCTTGTCGACGCCTTCCTGGACGCGCTGCAGAATACGATCTGCTTCTTTCTCTGTAATCGGCGCCGGACGGTCGCTTGAGCCACCGATGAAGCCCAGCACCTTCGGCACTTCCTTGACGAGGTGCCAGGTCTCGTCGTCCATTTCCATCTGGACCAGCACGTAGCCCGGGAAGAACTTGCGTTCGCTGCGGCGCTTCTGGCCTTCCCGCATTTCGACCACTTCTTCGGTCGGAACCAGGATCTCTCCAAACTTGTCCTGCAACCCCATGCGCTCAATGCGCTCTTCGAGTGCGCTTTTGACGCGATGCTCGAAGTTCGAATAGGCGTGCACGATGTACCAACGTAAGGCCACTGCCGAATCCCTCCTGATTAACCGACGAGGGAGCGAGTCAGCCACAGCAGACCCGAATCCAGCGCCCAGAAGAACAGCATCATGACCAGCGTGAAGACGAACACCGCTATCGCGGTCTGCGTCGTTTCCTGCCTCGTCGGCCAGACAACCTTGCGAATTTCAACGCGCGAGCCCTGAATGAAGTGCCAGAGACGCTGTCCCTGAATACTTGTCATCGCAATTCCGATGCCCGCGACGGTGCCGCCCAGCACCATGAGAACACGAATCGCCTGGGCGACGGTCGGCTCATAGTAGTAATAGGCGTACAAGCCGCCCACCAGGACACCTGCCGCGATCAGCAACTTGATGGTGTCCAGGACACCACTCTGACTTGTTTCTGCCTGTGCATTCATGATGTGTCGCGGCTCAAGCCGCTCCTACAAAAAAGTGGCAGGCCAGGAGGGAATCGAACCCCCAACCTGCGGTTTTGGAGACCGCCGCTCTGCCAATTGAGCTACTGGCCTTTCTCACCTGGGGACAGAGCAAGCCCTGTCCCCATGGCTATTTGGCTTGGTCACAGGGTTACCCTGAGACCCCTCGAATTACTCGATGATCTTGGCGACGACGCCGGCACCCACGGTACGGCCACCTTCGCGAATAGCGAAACGCAGGCCGTCTTCCATGGCGATCGGGGCAATCAGGTCAACAACCATCTGAACGTTGTCGCCCGGCATTACCATCTCGGTGCCTTCCGGCAACTCAACAGCGCCCGTCACGTCGGTCGTACGGAAGTAGAACTGCGGACGATAACCCTTGAAAAACGGGGTATGACGACCGCCCTCATCCTTCGTCAGAATGTAGACCTCAGCCTCAAACTTCGTGTGCGGCGTAATCGAGCCCGGCTTCGCCAGTACCTGACCACGCTCAACCTCTTCACGCTTGGTGCCACGCAGCAGCACGCCAACGTTATCGCCAGCCTCACCACGATCCAGCAGCTTGCGGAACATCTCCACACCCGTGCAGGTCGTCTTCATCGTGTCCTTGATGCCCACGATCTCGATCTCGTCGCCAACGTTTACAACGCCGCGCTCGATACGACCCGTTACCACCGTGCCACGACCCGAAATCGAGAACACGTCCTCGACCGGCATCAGGAAGTCACCATCCATGGCGCGCTCCGGCTGCGGAATGTAAGAGTCCATCTCTTCGATCAGCTTGTGAATCGACGGGATACCAATCGGCGACTCATCGCCTTCAAACGCCTTCAGCGCCGAACCCGTGATGATCGGTGTGTCATCACCCGGGAACTCGTAGGTCGACAGCAGATCACGGATCTCCATCTCCACCAGCTCCAGCAGCTCTTCGTCATCAACCTGGTCGGCCTTGTTCATGTACACCACGATGTACGGAACGCCTACCTGGCGAGCCAGCAGGATGTGCTCACGCGTCTGCGGCATCGGACCATCGGCTGCCGATACCACCAGGATCGCACCATCCATCTGTGCCGCACCCGTGATCATGTTCTTCACGTAGTCAGCATGGCCCGGGCAGTCAACGTGAGCGTAGTGACGGTTGTCACTCTCGTACTCAACGTGTGCCGTCGCAATCGTGATACCACGCTCGCGCTCTTCCGGGGCGTTGTCGATCTGGTCGTAACCCTTGACTTCACCACCGTGCTTCTCTGCCATCACTTTTGTCAGTGCCGCCGTCAGCGTCGTCTTACCATGGTCTACGTGACCAATCGTGCCAACGTTTACGTGGGGTTTTGTTCTCTCAAATTTTTCTTTTGACATGTCCCTAATCTCTAGATTCAAGGTTTACGATTAATCGTTCTGCGGCCATCGCAGATCCTGCTGATCCTGCTTTAATCTGGAGCCCACACCCGGATTTGAACCGGGGACCTCTTCCTTACCAAGGAAGTGCTCTGCCCCTGAGCTATGTGGGCAAACTCTTAGCGAGCGCACATCCTTCCTTTTGGAGCGGGTGATGGGAATCGAACCCACATCATCAGCTTGGAAGGCTGAGGTTCTACCGTTGAACTACACCCGCCTATTTTTTTGAACCCTCCCTATATAGAGAGTAACGATTCACACTGCCTTCGCCTCGCGCCGAACAACGGCCTGAATCGCACTAATTCCGCTTTTATCGGGCGTGCAAAAATCCTGACAGTCTGTTCGCATTAACCGTCCGGATTCCATAATTCATACTGTGTCGTCACGCTGCCGGACCGTTCTGAAATACTCAGACGAACCACCATCTGGTGGAGGGGGTAGGATTCGAACCTACGTAGGCATAGCCAGCAGATTTACAGTCTGCCCTCGTTGACCGCTTGAGTACCCCTCCGGTACGCAAGCCGGGCATTTTCTATCTACGCCGCCGTAGTGTCAACAGCCAAACGACTGTTTTTTACGTTTTGATCGGGGCACGGATTGTACATGAATCCTCTGTCGCATGGAGCTTTCCGGAGGAATCAGGCGTTTTGGGCCCAGTGCCAGGGCTCGTAGATGAAACCTCCCGGGTTATTACGCGGGTACGACATCGAGAATCCGTAGCCAGCCGCATTGCGCTCAAGCCACCGGAAGGCATCGGAATCCTCGAACTCCTCGGTCAGCGGTCGGGACCCGGGCGAGGCAATATCGATCGCCCTGCCCGTATGGTGTTCACTGTATCCGGGCGCCGCATTGACCGACAGAATCTCGCTAACTACCTGTCCTGCATTGATTTTTTTTCGAATCAGGCGTGCCTGGTAGTCAATACTCCTGAATCCGGAGACGATGATCAGGATCACGCCGTCCCCGGCCGCCGCCGCCTGCATCTCGGTCCAGCGGCTGGCGGTCACCGGCGTCAGACGCTGCATACGTCCGACGAGATTCGGCCCAACGTCGACCAGATCGGTGGCTTCTTCAAAAAGCGGGCGGGTTCCGTCCAGCCCATAATCCTCGGGAATGCCGAGTTCAGAGTGAAGTTCGCGTAGCATATGCGCGATTGTCCCACAGTAGCGTCAAAATGACAGACGACAATATTTACAGATCCGAGGACGGCTCCGAGCCTTTCCGTTTCAATGAGAAGGTGGCGCGGGTGTTCCCGGATATGCTCCAGCGCTCCATTCCCGGCTATGCTGCTTCGATCGAGGCAATTGGCTCGCTTGCTGCCCGCTACGTACGCCCGGGTACCACCTGCTATGACCTGGGCTGCTCGCTCGGGGCGGCAACCATCGCCATGCGACATGGGATCAGCGAGCCCTGCTGCCGTGTCGTCGCAGTCGACTCTGCGCCGGCAATGGTCGAGAAATGCAGGGAGGTCATCGCCGAGGACGACCGGCAGAATGGCCCTGAAACCGAGGTCGATGTTGTCGAGGGCGACATTTGCGACATTGAATTCACGAACGCCTCGATGGTTGTCCTGAACTACACACTCCAGTTCGTCGATCCCGGGGCGCGGGATACTCTGCTGCAGCGCATCTTCGATGGCCTCAACAATGGTGGCCTGCTGGTCCTCTCCGAAAAAGTCGTCGACGAAAGCGCCTATATGGAAGAACTGCTTGTGGACCTGCACCACGAGCACAAGCGCCGCAACCATTACAGTGCCCTCGAAATTGCGCGCAAGAGAGTTGCTCTCGAGAATGTGCTGGTTCCCGAAAGCGTCGCGGCTCACCGCGAGCGACTGCAGCGCATCGGGTTTTCGCATTCGGCCGTCTGGCTGCGCTATTTCAATTTTGTCTCGATTATCGCTATTCGTTGAGCATGTACGACTTCGATGCACTTGCCGACTGCCTCGGCTCTCTGGGCCTCGGCCATTGGAACGATGAGCTTGGGCCACTGCTGCGCCAGCGGCTGACCGGCCAGACGCATGGCGACTGGGTGCGCTGGAACCAGGCGGTAGAAGACCTGCCCGCATTGCGCGGCGATACGGCGAAACTGCGCAAATGCCTCATGGAACTGCATCCCTGGCGGAAAGGACCGCTGCAGCTCGACGGCATTGTGATTGATACCGAATGGCGCAGCGACTGGAAGTGGGCCCGCGTCAAAGACGGTATAGCGCCACTTGACGGGCGCAGGGTCCTGGATGTCGGCTCAGGCAACGGTTACTACGCGCTGCAGATGCGCGAGGCTGGCGCTGCTACGGTGATTGGCGTAGACCCGACGCTGCTCTTTGCGATGCAGTTTCTCGCGATCAATGTCTTCAAACAGGATCCGGCCGTCTTCATCCTGCCCTGCCGTCTCGAGGAAACGCCGCCGGCCAACAACGTCTTCGACACAACGTTCTCGATGGGCGTTCTTTATCACCAGCGCGAGCCGCTCAGGCATCTCGCACAGCTGCAGTCGACGCTGCGACGCGGCGGGCAGCTCGTACTTGAAACGATCTATCTTCCGGGTGACGACCTGCGCGCAGCGACACCGGAGACCCGATATGCGCGCATGCGCAATGTGTGGTCGCTGCCCACGGTGCCGCAACTCCTTGAGTGGCTTCGGGAAGCGGGCTACACAGACGTGGAGGTCATCGATACCTCGCTCACAACCCTGGACGAGCAACGCAGCACCGAATGGATGACCTTTGACTCGCTGCGCGAGGCACTGGACCCAACGGACCCCACGAAGACCGTCGAAGGCTGGCCCGCGCCACAACGCGTGGTTGTTACTGCAACGGTCCCGTAGTAATTTCTGTACAAACAGAAATGACGGAAATACCGCTATGCAGATGACGCCGGCCGTAGAAAAGTACGTTCTCCACTGGGGTGAGATGGGCACGCGCTGGGGCACCAACCGCACCGTCGCCCAGATACAGGCCCTGCTCTACCTGTCACCCAAGCCCCTGCGCGCCGATGAGATCGTCGAACTGTTGTCCGTAGCGCGCTCCAACGTCAGCACAAGTATTCGCGAACTGCAGAGCTATGGCCTGGTGCGCATGACCCACGTGCTCGGGGACCGGCGTGACTATTTTGAATCCCTGCACGATGTCTGGGATCTGTTTCGCGCCATCATCGAGCAGCGCAAGCAGCGAGAACTGAATCCGACGCTCGCCATGCTGCGCGGCTGCGTGGATGAGGTCGATAATGAAGAAGAAACCGATCCGGTTACCAAGGAACGTATTCGCAACATGCTGAAGTTTGTTGAGACCACGAGCAACTGGTACGAAGAAATCAGCGATATCCCGACCAGTACGCTGACCAAACTCATGGGACTCGGCAAGAAGATAACGAAGCTCGTCAGGAAATAGGCGCGGCTTCACACGCGGGTACGATGGTCTCTTTTCCGAGTTGGGTTTCGCGCAGGAACCAGACTGCATCAGTCTCACCGCCTGACATTGGCCCTCCATTGACTGTATCTGCGGGCCGGTAAAAGTACCCGCCCTGCATGTACTGTCCGGTTTGCACTACGCCAAGCACGCATTCGCTGTGCTGATAGTTGCCGCGAAGAAGGTAGCCTTCGCGGAGTGCGGACGACCTCTGCCATGGCACGGAGGATCCTGACTCGATCCGCAGCAGCCATGTTTTGGCGCCGTTGCCAGGGTCGCTGCGCAGTACCTTGGTCGCAATCCCTGACATAGCTGTAGGCTCCCAGTCGAGCAGGCCAGCATCAATGATAATCGGCGAACGAATGATCGATTCGGGATCGGCGTCATTAACGAAATACAGGATGCGGGCACCCTCTTCAGACTGCATATTGAATCCCAGTGACCCCGCCGGCAGGAACGCGTAGCCGCCAGGCGGCAGCTCAATATCGGCAATAGTCAGCAAACCCTCGACGACGAAAATTTCCATTGAGCGGCCTGGCACACCACCGCTGGTACCTTTCCACGCAGGCGGCAGGTCGATGCGATTACTTGTTCGCCGAGTCTGTGGGTCACCTGCCAGTTGCTTGCCACGAACGCCAGGCAGCGTGGCCATAAACATGTCTGAAAGTTCATCGGCCTGGATAAACGCGGGGTAGGGAAGTTTGGGAGGACCGCTTGCACAGGCTGCAAGTAACATCAGCGCACTGAGCAGTACGAATCTTCTCATCGATGTAGTTCCTGTAAGACGCGGCTCCCACACACCGGTGTGCTCCGCGGCACCAATACGTCCTTGAATAAAAAAGGCCGCCCAGAATCTGGGCGGCACAGTAAGCAGAAGATGTATCCAGCTGGGTTCAGTTCGCATTCGAATGACTTGAACATCAGTGTTGCATGCATTCGGCGTTGTTCATTCCCCGGTTTGCGATCCGCTTCATCACAGGCACTGACCAATTGCAGGATTTCGGTCATTCGGGTGGCGTGTTGAGAGGTTTCACGCAAAGCCCGCCTTTGATTCACGCGTCCGGCATGGCCGACCGCCCACCTTGCCTTGTTACATCTCATCTCCGTGCGTACCGAGTTGGTACGCACGGAATGCTACTACATCTTGTATGGGAAGGCGAGTAATACACTATATCTAGCCTGTATTCGCAAAAGCGACGACGATTCTGATCGAAACAGGTAGGCTTGCTGCAACGAACAAGCTTGTGGAGTTACTGTCTTGACCGATACGCAAAATGAAGGCCGATCGAAGCACCAGGTTGTTGGCTTGTTCCTCGGTCCGCTGCTGGCGATCACCATGAGTACTGTCGGCGCGCCGACCGGATTATCTGAAGCGGGATGGATGACTGCGTCTGTCGGCATTCTCATGGCCGTGTGGTGGGCAACGGAGGCCGTGCCAATCGCCGTAACCGCCCTGCTGCCGATCGTCGTCTTTCCACTGCTCGGCATCGCAACGATCCAGGACACAACAGCACCCTATGCGAACAAAGTAATTTACCTGTTCCTGGGTGGCTTCATCGTGGCGTTTGCCATGCAGCGCTGGAACCTGCATCGACGCATCGCATTAACAGTGCTGCAGCATGTGGGCGGCAATGGCCGATCCCTGGTCGGCGGCTTCATGCTCGCGAGCGCCGTGATCAGTATGTGGGTGATGAACACATCGACAACCATGATGCTGTTACCAATCGCTGTCTCTATCATTGCTGTCATCCATAAGACCGTTGGCGGACTGGACGACAAGCGCAAGGACGACTTCCAGTATTCTTTGTTACTTGGCGTCGCCTACGGGGCCACAATCGGCGGCATGGCCACGCTGGTGGGTACTGCACCCAACGCCATGCTGGCGGCCTTCATGCAGGAGACCTACGGCACCGAGATCGATTTTTCGAGATGGATGCTGGTGGGCCTTCCGCTGTCTGCCATGATGCTGCCGCTTGCCTGGCTCGTTCTCACGCGCCTCGCCTTCAAGGTCGATTTCAAGACATCCGATGAAGGCCGCGCGACACTGCGTCACCTCAAGGAAGAGCTGGGTGTCATAACCGTCCCGGAAAAGCGTGTCGCAACAGTGTTTGTTTTGATGGCGCTGACCTGGATAAGCCGGCCATTGCTCGTCACCGTTCCTGGCCTTGAGGCCCTCGACGACTCCGGCATTGCCATGGCCGGTGGCGTCGCGTTGTTCCTGATGCCGAGTGGCGACAAGAGTGATCCGTTGCTGTTGCGATGGACGTATGCCGAACAACTTCCATGGAGCGTGCTGATACTGTTTGGTGGCGGCCTCACACTGGCAAGCGCTGTCTCGCGTACCGGCCTGGCCGAGTGGCTGGGTGGAAGTCTGCAGGCTATTGGTGCATTACCGCTCGCCGCAATTGTAATAATCGCAGCGGCGATGATTATTTTTCTCACCGAACTCACCAGCAATATCGCGACGACTGCGACGTTTCTGCCCGTGGTCGGCGCGATTGCGATTGAGTCCGGATTTGATCCAATCGTACTAACCGTTCCCGTTACGTTTGCCGCGAGCTGTGCGTTCATGCTGCCTGTTGCGACACCGCCAAATGCGATCGTCTTCGGGTCCGGAATGTTGACCATTCCAAAAATGGTAAGAGCCGGCATGATGCTTAACATCGTCGGCATATTTCTCGTATCGCTGGTCGCGCTGTTTCTCGCACCAAAATTCCTGTAGGGAGAATTCCGTTGTCCACCGAATACAATGTCAGTAAACAAAACAAGGTGCGTCAGTTGCGCGAGAAAGCCGCGTATGACACCGATACCGTGCATGCGATTCTCGACGCGGGACTGGTCGCGCATGTTGCCATCGTCCAGGATGGTGACCCGGTTGTTGTTCCCATGTTGTATGGCCGCGAAGGTGAAACACTGTTCCTGCATGGCGCTCGCAAGGCACGCGTAATTCGTATGCTTGAGGGCACTGGCAAAGCCTGCATCAATGTCACGCTGCTGGATGGGCTGGTATTCGCCCGCTCCGCGTTTGCGTCCTCCATGAACTACCGTTCCGTCACGGTCTTCGGCCGCGCGCGGCTCGTCGATGAAGTGGAAGAAAAGAAACGGGCGCTGCACGTCATCAACGAATACGCCATGCCGGGACGCAGCGCCGAACTGAGAGAGCCGTTGGAGAATGAGCTGAAGATGACCGGCGTCATTGCCGTCGATATTGAGTCCGCATCGGCCAAGGTCTCCAACAAGATGCCGGCAGACGAACCCTGCGATCTCGACACCCCGGTCTGGGCCGGCGTGCTGCCGCTCGAATCGCGATTCACGACGTTGCAGCCCGACAGCCTCGTTCAGGCGGGCGTTGAACCTTCGGACGCGCTCAGGGCGCTGGAGAACAAGACGCTATAGCAGGTCGTGCGTGTGCTCGGCTTCAAGCCTGAGTAGTGCTTCCTTGGTATCGAGACCACCTCCAAAGCCGGTGAGATCACCCGTGCTGCCGATAACCCGGTGGCACGGTACGACAATCGGAATGGGGTTGCGGCCGTTCGCAGCGCCGACCGCGCGTACGGCTTTGGGTCTGCCGATGCGCTTCGCAATCTCGCCGTAGCTTGTGGTTTGCCCGTACGGAATATCCTGCAGTGCCTTGAGTACGCTGACCTGAAATTCGGTCCCGTCAAGTTTCAACGGCAGGTCGAACGCCTTGCGACGACCGGCAAAGTACTCACTCAACTGTGTGCAGGCGTTGGCCAGGGGTTTTTCATTGAAGATCCAGTCGGCCTCCGGCTCGCGGCGCATGGAACCCTTGGGGAACCCGATCATTGAAAGCGCGCCCTCCTCGCCAGCCAGCAGCAATTCGCCAATCGGCGTATCCAGATAGCAGTAGTACATAGTCAGTCTCCGGCTCCCTTTTCAGAACCCCAAATCAATAATGCCGCATACGCACGCCACGGACGCCACGCTTCTGCACGCGCATGCAATTTCGTCGGACGTAGTCGCACGCCGTCAGGACTGTCAAACGCCCGCAACAACCCCAGGTCCGATGCGGGAAACGCATCCGGGTTCTTCAGCGCGCGCATCGCGACATACTCGGCGGTCCATTCGCCGATGCCTTTTATCGACAGCAATGCTGCGCGATGCTCATTCAGGTCCTGCGCCAGGTCGAAACTGAGCGAGCCATCGACCACCGCGCGTGCCAGGTTCCGAATCGTCTGTGCGCGGCTACGAATGACGCCCAGATTTTCGAGCCGCGCCCGCATAAGTTTGCGCGGTTCAGGAAATAAGCGGTCTGGCGCGTTAGGCAGACCATCAACGGGCACGTCAATGCGCTCTCCATACCGCGCAGCGATACGGCCCGCAAATGTCGTAGCCGCCTTGACCGAAACCTGCTGACCGAGAATTGCACGGACTGTCAGTTCAAAGCCGTCCCATGCGCCCGGCACCCTGAGTCCCGGGCACGTCTGCAGCCAGCCCCGCAGGACAGCGTCGCCTGACAGGGTCTTGCTGATGTCGTCGACCGGGGCATCGAGGTCAAACAGGCCACGACATCGCTGTACGACCGAGAACAACGACGCAGTCCCAATGCCATGCACAGTCAGCGACAGCGCACCGTCTCTCTCGCTCACGTCGATAAGGCCCCGCTCCCCACCGACCTCGATAGACCGCAGATAGCGGCCGTCCGCAACGACTTCCACTCCAGGTGTCGCCCGCCCGGCAAAGAAATCGAGTAACTCCCGCCAACCGTAGGGTTGCCGATAGAACAGCAACACACTCAGCGACGTTGACGTGACAGTCGATTCGCGGCCGCGGCGTAGTTCGCGCGGCGTGCGCCCGTAAGTCTTGCGAAACGTGTCGTTGAAGCGGCGAACGCTCCCAAACCCTGCGGCAACCGAAATCTCCTGCATAGATAGTGATGTCTGGTCGATGAGCCGCTTCGCGAAATGCAGTCGCTGCGTATGCGCCACTGCCAGCGGGCTGGCGCCGACGTGCTGTGTGAACAGGCGACGCAGGTGACGGCTGGTGACGCCGAGTCTGTCAGCAAGATGTTCAACATTGCCGTCGTCAAGCGCGCCGTCCGCGATCAGGCGCAATCCCCTTTGCACCGTGGTGGATGTGCCAGCCCAGGCGGGTGTTCCGGGTGCACACTCGGGCCTGCAGCGCAGGCAGGGTCGATAACCAGCCTCGCTGGCCGCCGCCGCAGTAGGATAGAAAGTGACGTTCTCACTCTTGGGGGGTGTCGCCGGACAAATCGGCCGGCAGTAGATCCCGGTCGTCCGGACGCCAACGTAGAAGCGACCATCGAAGCGCACGTCCCGGGATAATCGCGCTCGCTCGTAAATGTCGGTGCTTATCGCGGTGCTGTCCATGACGCAAAGTATACGCCCGGGCCCGGCTCAAAATAGCCAGAATCGGACCTCTATGGAAGCCGAACGGGTTCTCGACCGCAAACAAGAAAGCCGGGCGGGTTTGCACCCGCCCGGCCCGCAAGCATAATCAGGGGAGGAATTATGCAGCGTTGCGCGTTGCGCGCTTGGTTAACCAGTCAGCAAGCTCGTCCGACCCACCGATCAGCTGCCCATTGATGAACACCTGCGGATACGACGTCTTTGTCGAGATAGCTCGCAGGGTCCTGTCGGTGTAATCGCGGTTCAGGACCAGCTCTTCGAATTCGATGCCCGCGTCTGCCAGGAGACCCTTTGCGCGAACGCAGAACGGGCAACCTTCACGCGAGAATACGGCGACGTCATACGGAAATTCGCAGCTCGGGTTCAGGTACTTGAGCATCGTATCTGCATCGGATACCTGGAACGGATCGCCCGGCTCTTCGGGCTCGATGAACATCTTTTCGATGACGCCATCTCGAACCAGCATCGAATAGCGCCACGAGCGACGACCGAAGCCGAGGTCTTCCTTGCCGACCAGCAGGCCCATGCCGTTAGAAAACTCACCGTTACCGTCGGGCAGGAAGGTCACGCGATCGGCGTTCTGCGAGCGCTTCCACTCGTTCATAACGAAAGCGTCGTTGACCGAGATGCACACTACCTCGTCAATGCCCTGTTCCTTGAATTTCGGGACGAGCTGGTTGTAGCGAGGCACATGCGACGACGAGCAGGTCGGTGTAAATGCACCCGGCAGAGAGAAGATGACAACCGACTTGCCGGCGAAAATCTCTTCGCTGGTGAGATCTACCCACTCGTGATTCTGACGTGTGCGAAACGTAACATCGGGGATACGTTTGCCTTCAAGATTCTTGAACATAATTATTTCCTTTTCCTTGGCTGTTTCAGGTTACGCCAGCATGCTGCGAAGCATCCAGGCGTTCTTTTCATGGATCTGCATGCGCTGTGTCAGCAGATCCGCTGTAGGTTCATCATGTGCTGCATCGGCTGCCGGAAAGATCTCTCTCGCCGTGCGGACAACCGTTTCCTGGCCGATTGCCAGCTGCCGGATCATATCTTCGGCAGACTCGTCGCCAGATCCCTCTTGTATGGAGGTCAAATCCGAGAATTCCAGATACGACCCGGGTGCCCTGATACCCAGCGCCCGGATGCGCTCGGCAATCTGATCAACCGCTGCCGCGAGTTCCGTATATTGTCCTTCAAACATCAGATGCAAGGTATTGAACTGTGGCCCAGTGACATTCCAGTGGTAGTTGTGCGTTTTCAGGTACAACGTATAGCTGTCTGCCAGCAGTCTCGACAATCCTGCCGCGATGCTTTCCCTATCGGTCTGACTGATTCCTGTATTGAGTTCCATTGGTCCTCTCGTTAATGTCTACGAGACGCATTCTGAGGCTTTTCATTATAAATATAAAATGGTTTAATTAGGTCATACTATTCGATTTTGTCGATTATGCGGACACCCACACTCAAACAGCTTCAATACTTCATCGCTCTGACCGAGACAGAACATTTCGGGCGGGCCGCGAGTCGGTGCTTTGTCTCCCAATCTGCCTTCAGCAACGCGATCCAGGAACTTGAGGCCAATCTTGGTACGCAACTGGTCGACCGCACCAATCGGAACGTCACCATCACCGCTACCGGGCAGGAGGTCGCGGTTCAGGCACGCCTGGTGATAGGTGATGTAGAGAGTCTCGTCGAAATCGCCAGGGGGCGCAGCGAACCGCTAACCGGACAATTACGGCTCGGCGTCATCCCGACCATTGCACCCTTCGTGTTGCCCGATGCGTTACCCCGACTGCGCAAGCGCTTCCCAAAGCTTGAACTCCTGCTTGCGGAAGACCAGACCGAACGCATCTATCGCCGCCTGATGGATGGCGAACTCGATCTGCTGCTGCTCGCACTGCCCTGGCAGATGCAGGGCGTCGAGGAGTTACCGCTGTTCAAGGACGAGTTCTGTCTTGCCTGCCGAGAGGGTACGGACCGCGTCGACCCTGAGAACTATCGTTACAACCGGCTGGATTCTGACAGCATCCTGCTGCTCGAGGACGGTCATTGTCTGCGAGAACACGCACTGGCCGCATGCCGCCTTCGCGACACCCAGAAAGTCCGTCGTTTTGGCGCAAGCAGTCTGCTGACGCTGATTGAAATGGTGGACGCCGATCTTGGCATCACGTTTCTTCCCGAGATGGCGCGTGATTCTGCGTTGTTGCGAAACACCTCGGTCAAGCTCTGGCCGCTGGGAGAACGCAGCTATCGAACGATCGGACTCGTATGGCGCAAGGGCAGCAGGCGTAGCGAGGAGTTTCGCTTGCTGGGAACGTTTCTGCGAGAGCAGGGCCCGGTGTGACTCCGCGATACCGCTCACTCGATGCCCATCGTAGGCAGGAATGCGTATTGTTGGCAACAAACCGAAAGACCAGCATAGTAAACACAGAGGTGACCTTATGAGACAGACCGCTTTCCTGATCGCCGCCGGATTCGTAGTGGCGTCCTGTGCATACAATGGCGGCGACAACGCTGCGTCATCCGGGACGGAATCCGTTGCAGCGATCGACGGCGAAGCTGCCTACAAAGAACACTGCGCGGGCTGCCACGAAACCGGCATGCTGGGCGCCCCGCGCGAAGGTCAGCCACAGGAGTGGCAGGAGCGCTCGAATCTCTGGCAGGGCGTCCTGATGGAGCATGC
>JAHEGH010000158.1 GCA_024639825.1 Gammaproteobacteria bacterium | reverse complement strand
ACCCATCGAGCCGCCGCGTGCGGCGTACAGCGATGCGATCAGGTTGTAAGCGTCATACCCCATTGCATGCAAGCGAGCCAGGCGGCGCTCTTCGGGCCAATACTCGGCAAACTGTCCGGGAAGATGCTCTATCCACGGCTGTGGGTCAATGACCCAGGGCGTATCGGCAAACATAATGCCGTTCATGTCGGCGTTGGAGCGACCGTCCAGCGAATTGACGGACGATGTCGAGTACACGGGGATGTCGCCGGAATAGTGAAACTTGAGCTGTGCCTTGAGAAGACGACCTGCCTGGGCGTCCGTCGCCAGAAAAATAAACTCCGTATCTTGACGGCGGCGCGGGTCAAATTGTAATGGACCGCCAATATTCGCGCGCAAGCGCTCGTAGCGATGAACGCTACCTGTCAGGCCCATGAGGTTCTCGATCTCTTTTGAGAAGTCCTGGTTGCCGGGCATATAGGTTCGAAAGTCGAGAACTTTTCCTCCGAGTCCTTCGAACTCAGTCGCAAATGTGCTAAGCAGCCGTCGTCCCCAGTCATTGTTGGGTATTAACGCTACGCCCTGTTCGTGGCCGTCGCCGATTGCTCGCTGCGCCGCCGACATGGCCTCGTCTTCGGGCGCAAGTGCGAACTGGTAAAGCCCAGGAGGAGCGAGCGTGTCGTCAGCCAGATAATTCAGAGTTAATACCGGTACAGGAACGAGAATATCGTTGGCCAGTTCGGTGACGTTACGTTTGAGCAATGGACCAACGACGAATTCGGCACCATCGGCAACTGCCGCCGTGTACGCAGCGCTGGCGCCACCTTCGCTATTTACGTCATAGACCCGAACGATTTGTCGATCATCAAGCCCCGATGCTGTCGCGAAATAGGCCCCAAGGAATCCGTTTTGTATGGCTTTGCCCGCGCTGGAAGCACTCCCGGATAATGGCAACAGTAGTGCGATCTGGCGGGGGTACTCGAGTAACAAGAGTTCTGGTAGGTCGAGGTTGCCGAGGATCGTCATGGCCGGATGCGTCGGGTTTTCGTCGCGCCAGCGAACCACACCATTGTTCCAGCCTGCACCCTGCTGACCGGTCGATGCGGCAATTGAGCCGATCGTCAACCAAGCACGCACGATTGGGTCCGTCGTGTTGTCGGCTGCGCCGCGCAGCACGGTCGGGCTGCTGAGCAGCAGGCCCTGCCAGAGGCGCATGCGATTCTGTTCAATACCGCGGCGATCTTGGATCCAGGTCTCGCGTTGAGTCATCAATTCGACAGCACGTGCCGGTTTCTGTTTCTGTATCCAGGCATCAGCCCGCAGCGCTTCGACGCGCAGTCGGTCGCGATTTGACAGTGATTGCCGGCTCATAGGCTCTAACAACGCCAGCGCGGCATCGGCATCGCCATCATATAGATACAGCGCAGCCCTATCGGTATTCCACAGCGGCAAAAGGTTGCCGGATACCGGTCGTTCTACACCGCTAAACGCGCTACGCGCACGCCTAACGTCTCCCGCATCCAGAAATTGTTCGACTGCAAGTAATGTATAGCGATCCCGCTCGCTGTCCACCGCATTCACGGCAAGTCCCATGTACGCGCCGGCCGCGTCGTCATGATCACCGTTGCGTGCCAAGCGTTCTGCGCGACTTTCCGCGGAGTCGCCGACGCCGCCGATGGTGGGAGTGTCACAAGCACTCAGCGCAAACAGACCCATAGTCAGAATAATGACGCTTGCCAGTGAGCGTCTTTCGCGTGCAGGATGTAGAAAAGTAGTAATCATATTGTCAAAACCGGATATGGATCCTTGGCCAAATGAGTGGCACTTTGTTCGTTGTTGCGACGCCAATAGGTAACCTTGAAGACCTGACACCGCGCGCACGCCAGACGCTCGCGTCAGTGGATCTCATTGCTGCCGAGGATACCCGGCACACCATGCGATTGCTATCCAATATCGGTGCGAAACCGGCACTAATGGCGCTACATGACCACAACGAAGAAAAAGCTGCACACACTGTAATTAACGCACTTGAAAGTGGCAAAGATGTGGCGCTTGTCAGCGACGCCGGAACGCCATTGGTAAGCGACCCGGGCTTTCGGCTCGTAAGGGACGCGCATAAACAGAGAATCAAGGTCGTGCCATTGCCTGGTGCAAGCGCAGTGACTGCGGCACTTTCGGCTGCGGGACTGCCGACGGATCGATTCTGTTTCGAGGGATTTGCGCCGCCGAAGCGCGCTGCACGCAGAAAGTGGCTGGGCAAACTCGCAGACGAAGTACGCACGATAGTCCTCTACGAGTCTGTTCACCGAATCAGTGAGTGCCTTGCAGACCTGGTGGAAATATTCGGCGCCGATCGAAATGCATTTATTGGTCGCGAACTCACGAAGCTTCATGAACAGTGCGTTCAGGGAACGCTTAGTGAACTGCAACGCCAGGTCGACGGGGGCGACATTGTAAGCAAGGGCGAATTCGTGATTGTCATTTCAGGTGCCGAGTCCGGTGGCGACTCGGATATCGGCGTCGATCGAATGCTCCGTTTGCTGAGCGTGCACCTGAGTGCGAAAGAAGCGGCGCGAATCACCGCCGAGCTAACGGGACAAAAAAAGAACGCGCTCTACGAGCGCATTCTCGAACTACAGGGCAAGCGCCGTTCATAGCCAGCGTCGAACGTGCCCCCTGTGCGCCGTGAACGTGGCGCCAAATCGCTTTTCGAGCTTGCTTTCCTCGTAGGGACAAAAAGCGAAATCGATAATGAGGAAAAACGCGAGCGCAGCAATATAGAATGGCAATCCACCCGTGCCGAGTGCCACGCCAAGCAGCATTAGCAAGATGCCGAGATACATCGGATTGCGCGTCAGGCGATACACATCGTCGGTGACAAGTGTTTTCGACTCGGTCGTCGGACAGATGGCCGTCTGGTGTGCGCGAAAGAGCCACCAAGCTCTCAGCATGATGCCAAAGGCGAGCGCCCCGATCGCGCCACTACCCAGAGGTACGGCCGCTATCG
>JAHEGH010000157.1 GCA_024639825.1 Gammaproteobacteria bacterium | reverse complement strand
ACGGCCAAGGCGGTAGCCAGGCAGGTTGGTATCGATCAGGTATTCGCCGAAGTGCTGCCAAAAGACAAGGCCGATATGGTGGCCAGTCTGCAGCAACAGGGGGAACTGGTCGGAATGGTCGGCGACGGTATCAACGATGCGCCGGCTCTTGCGCGCGCAGATGTCGGCTTCGCCATCGGCACTGGTACTGACGTGGCCATCGAAAGCGCGGATGTCACGTTGATGGGTGGTTCGCTGCATGGCGTGTCAGACACGATCAGAATTTCCAGGATGACGGTGCGCAACATCAAGCAGAACCTGTTTGGCGCATTTATCTACAACACGCTCGGTATCCCTGTAGCAGCGGGCGTGCTGTTTCCGTTTATTGGCATATTACTCAACCCGATGATTGCCGGTGGTGCTATGGCGATGTCTTCGTTGACAGTCGTTAGCAATGCGAATCGCCTGCGATTCCTGAAGGCGAGGAGTTAAGCCGTGAACATCGTGCTGGTGAATCTTGCTGGTCTTGCCGTCATTCTATGGATCGTCTGGTGGTTCTGGATGTCGAAACCAAAGTCATAACGCGCTTTGGATCAACGCTGATCAGTGTGTTCTGAGCAGTGCGGTTATCGCGCCCGGGTTCCAGTTGCGGGCAAGTGCGATTTCAAAGCCCGTGGAGTAGCCACAATCTTTGCAGACGTCCGGGTCTCCTTCGACCCGGCAACAGCGATATTCGCCTTCCGAGTCAACGATCCAGGAGTACTCCAGGGGAGGGCCGTCAGTTCTGGCCAGGTAGGCCTTGAGTGCGGCTTTGGAATTGAGCACCGGTAAACCGCTTCTCTTGCAGTCGAGCAAGGTTGCTACGGCGGTTCTTCTCTGTGCGTCTGAAAGGTGCAGCGCGTCGACGCCGTAGTAGGGTGTGTGGAAGAAGAACATTGTCTTGCGCCCCGGTAATTCGTGCTGAAAAATTTCGAGCGTCTCGCGGATCTCTCTGTAGTTGATGGTATTGATTGTAAAGATGACGGCGTGCTGGCCGCTGAATTTGCGGACATTTCGCAGCACCCGCTCAGCGGGTATGCCACGAATTCGTTCAAATGTTTCGCCCAGGCCATCGATGCTGACCCACGTGAAGTCAGGGGCCGCATTCAGTGGGACAGTGCCGTTCGTATAGACGTGAACCCTGAGGAATCCTGTCTCGTGAGCGAGTTGGACGATGTCGGGCAGGCGATACTTTCCGTCACGCCACAGGTAAGGCTCTCCACCCGTGAGGTACATCATGCGAGCGCCGTTATCGTAGTACTTTGTCATGACGGCCTTAATCTGGCTCATGCTCATTACGGCACGATTCACATTGGCGACGCGGCAGTTGATGCACTTCAGGTTGCACGTATCGTTGGTCACGAGGCCGAGGATATGTGGTCTGTCCGTTCGCAGGATGAAGAAATCGATACCAAAAGAAACGTAATTCATCGTCCGCTGCAGGCGTGTATTCACAGTTCGACCCTCGCGGGCCAGGCGTCCCGCATGGACGTGGCCCAGACTTTGTCGATGTAATTGAGAATGTAGTAGTTCTGCAATAAATGGATCCAGAACGACCCACGTTCGGTCAGGACATAGCTGTCGCCGTTATCGGTTAACAGGTGCAGTCCCAGTGCCAGGCTGAGCAACGACTTCAGACGCAGGTCGGTTGCGAAAAGCCGCGCGAATCCATCCTTTGGTATGCAGGTTTCATAGAGACGCCAATACAACCAGAAGAACCGCTCCATTGCGGAACTCATGCTCATTTGCAGTGCGACCGGAAGGTCATTCTCGGAACAGCTGCGAATGTACTCGGCAACTGAGAAGGTATTGAAGTAAAACAGCCCGGGTAAATGCGTGCCCGCGCCAGCCCCAAGGCCGATATAGTGGTTGCGAGTCACTGAAGAGAAGCGAGCTACGTGATTTTTCTTGAATCCCCAGACCGAAACACGATCGAACCCGTGCGCGATGCCGTTACTGTGGATCGCCTTGTACATCTGGCGTCGAGCGCCCAGCTTTGGAAAGGCGACCTGTTTCAACTTCAGATGCTTGCCGACGGCTGCGTAAGGAAATGTGAACAACGGATAGACCGTTACCTGTTCTGCTCCCAGGTCGAGGGCTGTATCGAGATCAGCAAGTGCTTCGCCCGTCGTTTGTCCCGGAAGTGCAAACATCAGGTCCAGGTTCACCGTATCGAAGCCGGCCGACAATGCGCTTGATATCACAGGCCCCAAGATGCTCGCCCGGTATTTTCGTCCGATGAGTTTCAAATAGCGGTCATCGAAGCTTTGCACTCCGATGCTGAGCAGGTTCACGCCAAGCGCTCGGAGCTTGCACAGGTTCTCGGGATCCAGGTCATCCGGAGTAGTCTCGACGGCGATTATGCCCTTGTGCCTGAAGCGTCTACGGATGTGCTCGAGAATGGGCCCGAGTTCATCGAGTATTGTCGTGGGCGTGCCGCCTCCGATATAGATCGAGTCGACTTCAACTGCGCCAAGCAAGCTGAAGTAGCGGTCGATCTCGGCATGCATCGCCTTGACATAGCGCGGTACGAGTGCCGCGTCATAAAGCACCCTGTTGTAGGGGCAGTAAGGGCACAGGCTCTTGCAGAATGGAACATGGATATAGAGGTCAGCGGACGGGACCGGAGGTAATTCGAGAGCGCGCCGCGGCTCGAAGACAAACTGCCGAGGTTCTCGTATGAGAAAATCCCGGATTGCCCGTCTCAGCCACTCGGAGCTCATTGCGAATCCACCCCACACAATGAGAACACAATGAATGCTTCAGTCAATTCGCGATCGTACCTACACAGGATGGACAGATTGCGCAGGCAAAAAAAGCCCGCTCATTGTGGCGGGCCTTTCGATATTTGGTGCCCAGGGCGAGACTCGAACTCGCACATCCTTAAGGACACTAGCACCTGAAGCTAGCGCGTCTACCAATTCCGCCACCTGGGCAGGCTGAACCGCGTACAATTGCAGCTCATGCGGGGGGCGCACTTTAAGAAAACGGCGCCCCGCTGTCAATCTACA
>JAHEGH010000085.1 GCA_024639825.1 Gammaproteobacteria bacterium | reverse complement strand
AGCCTTTTGTCAGCGTCCAGGAAGACGCGTTTAATGATCGCGACAGGCTGGGCCTGCGGGCGCAATTGGGTTACGAAGGTGATGACTTCGATCTGCGCATCATCGGTGATTATTCCGAGATCGATGAAGTCTGTTGCATCGGCACGAATCGTGTCGACAATCTGTTCGCGCACGGCGGCATAGACGCCGGTATTGGCATACCGGGAACTGACTTTGTCCGTATGTCGCTCGGCAGCATTGTCTTCACGGATTTCAACTATCCGGATATTCTGCCGACGGCCCCGTTCCTTGGCGTCAATATCCCACGCCCGCCGAACGTTATCATGGGCGTCAGCTGGGATGATTTTATCACGTCCGTTAATGAAGCCCCGAGGTCCGAAAATACGGACATGGGCTTGTCGGTCGAATTCAACAAGGACTTCAGCAACGGCGCCACACTGACATCGGTCACGGCGTTTCGGGCCTTCGATACCTATGACTTTATCGACGTCGACTTTACCGACACCGATATGGCCGTCCGTGTTAACGATGCGGAACAGGATTCCATATCGCAGGAACTTCGCCTCGCAGGGTCGTTTGGCGACAACAGTCGTTGGGTAGTTGGCGCCTACTATTTCGCTCAGGACATCAAGAGCAACACTATAACGACCGCTGGACCGCAATTGCAGGCATTCGCCGATGTGGGCCAGGCAGCGGCAGGGCAGCCCACCTTGACAGATGTCACCAATGGCGTCAGCGCCATTTCCATCGGGACAGGCGGCGCGATTCCGCTGGGAGCGGTTGCCATCCCGAACGGCATGTTTGCGGATGACAGGGTCCTGCAGGAGCACGATGGATTCGCCGTATTCGGGCAGATCGACTGGGCTCTGTCCGAAACCCTCGAACTCTCGCTGGGCGCTCGCTATACCGATGAAACGAAAGACATCTCGGCAACGTATACGCAGACGAATCCAGGTACGGGAGGACCGCCTGACCTAACCGCAATCGGAACGACCTTCTTCCTGTTCGAGCAATGGGTGGCCGGTGGCCAGGTCGGGCCGCCGCCTGATCTATCACCATTGCTGGCCGTCGCGCAGCCAAATGAAGGTTGGTTCGCCTGGACGCTGGCGCCGTTTGCGCCACGCGCGGACGTGCTCGATTCGATCGAGGACGACCAGGTTACAGGCACCGCCAAGCTAAGCTGGTTCGCCAACGACACGATGATGTTCTACGGCTCCTATTCCACGGGATTCAAGTCCGGCGGCACCAATACGGATCGTATTTTTGAATTCCTGCCCCAGACCTTTAACGCCGAATTGTCCAAGTCGATGGAGATCGGCTTCAAGGGTGAATTTGACCGCTTCCGACTGGCGGGAAACATTTACCAAACAGATTTCGAGGACTTCCAGGCCAACTCCTTCACGGGCACGGGCTTCAACCTGCGCAACGCGGGTGATCTGGAAATCAAGGGCCTTGAACTCGAGTACCTCTGGCAAGTCATGGACAACACGAGCATCTCGGGTTACTACGCGCACAATGAGGGTGAATACATCTCCTTCGAGGGCGCAACCTGCCAGGACGCATACCCGTGGCATACGCTTTCTCAAGATCCGGGCTTTGATCCGGTGACGGGAGCCTGCAACCGTAACGGCGAGCCCATTCCGTACAATCCCGAAGACCGCTTCAATATCGGCATCACGCAGAACATCCCGATGAACGGCGGCGACGAGATGTCCCTGCGCGTCGAGTATGCATGGACTTCTGAGGCTACGACCGACGGCGACAACGATCCGCTGACGATCCAGGACGACTTCGGCATTCTCAACCTGCGCGTTGGCGTCTACCTCGCAGACTGGAACTCGACTGTCACGCTTTGGGGCCGCAATGTGACGGACGAACGCTACTACGTAGGGTCGTTTGATCCGCCGTTGCAGGACCCGGGCCGCATGAACTCTTACCCGTCCGAACCCGCAACTTACGGCATCACTTTCCGCAAGAACTGGGATTAGTAGCGGGGAAAATCAGGGGCGGCAGGAGAACCTGCCGCCCTTTTTTTGACCCTGAAATCTGGAGCAACCAATGCCCCACGGCAAAATCACAGTCGGCCTCGCGCAAATCGCGCCCGCGTGGCTTGATCGCGCGGCGACCATCGACAAGGTCGTCGCATGGATCAACGACGCTGCAAGCCAGGGCTGCGACCTCGTCGCTTTCGGCGAGGCACTGGTGCCGGGTTACCCATTCTGGGTGGAGCGCACGGGCGGCGCCGCCTTCGAATCGGCGTTGCAAAAGGAACTGTTCGCTCACTACGTTAGCCAGGGCGTCTGCATCGAAGATGGCGATCTCGATCCCGTATGCGATGCGGCACGCCAAAATGATATCGCGGTCTATGTCGGTGTCATGGAACGCGCAGCCGATCGTGGCGGCCACAGCCTGTATTGTTCGATGGTCTATATCGACCGGTCTGGCAATGTCGGCTCCGTGCATCGCAAGCTCATGCCGACGCATGAGGAACGCCTCGTCTGGGCCATCGGCGACGGCAATGGCCTGCGCACGCACAAGCTCGGCCCATTCACGGTGGGCGGTCTCAATTGCTGGGAGAACTGGTTGCCGCTCCCCCGCGCTGCACTCTATGCGCAGGGCGAGGACCTGCACGTGGCCATCTGGCCCGGCAATGTACGCAATACCGAAGATATAACCCGATTTATCGCCCGCGAGAGTCGTTCGTTCGTCGTCTCTGTCTCTGGACTGATGCGTCGCGAAGATATCAACGCATCGCTACCTCACGCCAGGCTGCTGATCGAGACCGCAGACGACATCATGGCCAACGGCGGTTCCTGCGTGGCGGGTCCCGATGGCGAATGGCTGCTCGAGCCCGTCAAAGGTTCCGAGTCACTGAACGTCGTCGAAATCGATCATGCTCGTGTACTTGAGGAGCGCCACAGCCTGGACGTAGTCGGGCACTATTCGCGACCGGACGTGACGCGCCTCGTCGTCAACCGCAAACGCCAGACAACGGCCGAGTTTTCTGACGACGACTAGGTAGCTACATGGACATGCGATGGTCATGTCTGCAAGCCACGCCAGCCGTACCCTAACGCCATCTGAATACTGCGACAGAGGCAACATCTCATGAACAAGCTGTACAACAACATCCTCGAAACGATCGGCAATACGCCGATCGTCAAACTCAACAAGCTCGGACCAAAGGACGTCAACGTGTACGTCAAGGTCGAGTCCTTCAATCCCGGCGGCTCGATCAAGGACCGGCTGGCACTGTCCGTCATCGAGGCTGCCGAGAAAGACGGCTCCCTCAAGCCCGGACAGACGGTCATCGAGGCAACCTCAGGCAACACGGGCATCGGCCTGGCCATCGTTTGCGCCCAGAAAGGCTATCCCCTCGTCGTCACGATGGCTGAGAGCTTTAGCGTCGAGCGGCGACGCATGATGCGCTTCCTCGGCGCGAAGGTTGTCCTGACGCCTGCCGAGCTTAAAGGTAGTGGCATGCTGGCCAAGGCGACCGAGCTCGCTGAGAAGCACGGCTGGTTCCTGGTGCGCCAGTTCGAAAACGAAGCGAATGCCGACGCACACACTCGCACCACAGCACCCGAGATCCTCGCGGCGTTTGGCGACCAGAAACTCGACTACTGGGTATCCGGGTTTGGCACGGGCGGCACGCTCAAGGGCGTGTCGCGTTACCTCAAAGCTGAAAGTCCGGATACCAAGATCATCGTTTGTGAGCCTGATAACGCCCAGATCCTGGCCAGTGGAATTCCTCAGGAACGACTTGCCGACGGCTCGCCCAAGGAAAGCCATCCGCTGTTTCGGCCGCACCTGATGCAGGGCTGGACGCCGGATTTCATTCCGAAACTCACAGAAGATGTTGTCGACGCAAAGCTCATCGACGGCATCGTGCCCATTGATGGCAACACTGCGTTGCGCCTGTCGCGAGAACTCGCACAAAAGGAAGGGATTTTCGTCGGCACATCTGGCGGCGCAACATTGGCTGGTGCTCTTGCCATCGCCGAGAAAGCCGCTCCAGGTTCGACTGTGCTGTGCATGTTGCCGGATACGGGAGAACGCTACCTGAGTACGCCGCTATTCGATGACATTCCGGTCGAGATGTCTGAAGAAGAGCAAACCATCATGCGTTCCACGCCGAATTTCTGCTTTGGGGCGCCACCCCCGCCACCTCCGGCTCCAGCTGAAGAAATTGAAGAAGCTCCCGTTGTGGCCCCGGACGACGCTGTTGCGTTTCTCGATGAAACAACCCACGACAGCGACAACCCGGTCGTCCTGTTTGCCCTCGAATGGTGCGAGTTCTGCTGGTCAGTACGGAAAATGCTGGCGCACTACGAGGTTCCCTACAAGGCAGTCGACCTTGACTCGGTGGCGTACCAGGAAG
Organism: Gammaproteobacteria bacterium; assembly: GCA_024639825.1. Lineage (GTDB taxonomy): Bacteria > Pseudomonadota > Gammaproteobacteria > Steroidobacterales > Woeseiaceae > UBA1847. Next base: position 5,469 of record JAHEGH010000085.1, on the reverse strand, counting down.
GCAATAAAGGCGGCAACATTCGCAAGGCGATCGAAGCTCAGACGGGCCTGAAGACGATCCCGCAGATCTACATCGGTGGCAAGCATGTCGGTGGTGCGACGGATCTGTTCGATGCGGCCAAAGACGGCACGATGGCGCAGCTGCTCGAAGCCAACAATGTGACGTGGAACAAGAGCGCGGACCAGGACCCCTATTCCTTCCTGCCGAAGTGGCTGCACAAGAGGTAATTCGCGGCTAAAGCCCGACTTCTTCCTTAAAGAAATACATGCCGAGAGTCTCGGCTACGCAGGCCGGTTTGCGCTCGCCCTCGATTTCGATTCGCACTTCCGACGTCAGCAACAGCGCACCGGCCCTGCGGCGCGCCTGCAGCACCGTCGCACGAGCACGTAACTTGGCGCCCACCGGAACCGGCGAGTAAAAACGCACCTTGTTCAGGCCAAAGTTGATCGCCCTTTCAAGATTGACAACTTCGACAAAATTACCGGTAAGCGCCGGAATCAGGGCGAGTGTCAGGTAGCCATGCGCAATCGTCTTGCCGTTTGGCATTTCTCTTGCGGCCCGCTCAGTGTCGACGTGAATCCACTGGTAGTCAGCCGTTGCCTCGGCAAACTGGTCAATACGATGCTGATCGATGACGATCCAGTCGGAAAGCCCGACTTCTTCGCCTTCCAGCGCCTTCGCATCGTCAATCGACCGTATTACCTTCAAACCTGTTCCCCTGCGAACTGAGCTTTCCGCAAACCAGCGGCCAGTGATACCTGATGCAGACTCAATCCGCAATCCCGTGCGCCGCACAGCGCTCGCAGTTCACCCAGCCGGAGTCACCATTGGCATAGTGCTCCTTCTTCCAGATAGGCAAACGCACCTTGATCTTGTCGATGATGTAGCGACATGCTTTGAAGGCCTCATCACGATGTGCGGAAGCAACCCCGATCCACACGGCGCACTCGCCCAGCTCCAGCAAGCCGACGCGATGCACGCAACGCGCTTCCAGGAATGGAAAAAGCTCCCTGGCCTCTGCCAGAACTTTCTCCCCTTCGACGATGACCAGCGGCTCGTACGCCTCGTACTCGAGACGCTCGACCACATGGCCTTCATTCTCATTGCGCACCCAGCCCTCGAACGCACAGTAGCCGCCCGCCGCAGGGTTTTTGAGTGAGCGCTGCAAAGCCGCGGTGTCGATGACAGACTTGGTGACTTCGATCACGTCAACCGCCCGCGACCGGCGGAAACAGCAGCACCGTATCACCGTCACTCACAGCCGTATCCCAGTCGGCCATATGATCGTTGATTGCGACCTTGCAATGACCGTTGGGCTCCGTCGACCCATGACGGTCCCGCGTAAACTCGAACACGTCTTTCGCCGTTGCAGCATTGAGGCTCAGGGTTTCCTCCGCCACTCCGGCGTGCTCGCGGAACATCGCGAAATAACGCACGGTTATTGTCTTCACGCCACTGCCCCGAGCACGCTCTGCGCAAGGTCGTCAGGCGTATTGACGTTGTCGAGTGACGCCGGGTCGATCTGCTCGAGCAAATGCGTATCCGACCGGATCAGGATTTTGCGAGGACAGTGAATTCCCTCGTCGGCAAATTGGCGGACCCGCGCCGCGCTGTCCGCGCGGTAGATTGTACACAACGGTTCCGGCAGTCCGTCGTGACTGCTTATATATGCCGTAAAAGGATGCGCCGCGGAACGGTTTTCGAGAAGGAATTTGAGCGTTGCATCGCTGATGTTTGGCAAATCGCAGGCGATAACAAGCCAGTCGGCGTCGGGATGATCGTCCATCGCTGAAAGAATGCCTGCCAACGGACCCATATCATCATAATGATCCACAACCAGGTCGTAGCGGGCACGTTCGGGTTCGTTTTGCTGGTCCTCTCGTGTCGATACGAAGACGCGGTCGACGTGCTGTCTCATTAAGCCGACGATGAAGGCAAGCTGCGACTGTCCACTGCGTTCAAGCAACGCCTTGTCGGCCCCCATTCGCCTGCCTTTGCCGCCTGATAAGACGAGGCCGTACAATGTCTGCTTACTCATCGCGCTTGAAATCCTGCTTGCCGCCTGTCTTTGACAGGAGCTTTGTTTCGCTGATTACGATGTCGTGCGACATCGCCTTTAGCATGTCATAGACGGTCAGCGCCGCGACGCTGGCACCTGTAAGCGCTTCCATTTCCACGCCGGTCTTGTGATGCACTTTGCACAAGCAGTCGATGATGACATCGTTTTCCTGCAACTCAATAGCCACTTTGCAATGACTCAGTCCCAGCGGGTGACAGAACGGAATCAGCTCGTGGGTTTTTTTCGCCGCCATGACACCGGCGATGATCGCGGTCGCGAATACAGGTCCTTTCTTGGTGCTTATCTCGTCACCTGAGATATGCGCCGCAATCTCGTCAGGCAGGCGAACACGAGACCGCGCCAGCGCGGTGCGATCGGTCGCCCGCTTGTCACTTACGTCGACCATGGTCGGCCGGTTCTGCGTATCTATATGACTTAGCTTGCCCAATGCTTATCCCCCGATTCGGTACATTTCCACTTTGCGCAGCACGTGCGCTTCTGCCATTTCAGGACGGCGCAGCTCGCTGTAGCGATCCGCACGCTGCAGCCAGATTTGCGACAGGATGTCCGTGAGCTCTTCGTCATCGGCATCGTTCCTGAGCGACTGGCGCAGATCAGTACCCTGGTTAGCGAACAGGCAAGTATAAAGCATCCCATCGGCTGACAGGCGCGCTCGGCTGCAGGCACCGCAAAATGGTTCAGTTACGGATGAGATGAAGCCAATTTCGCCCTCCCCGTCGACATACTCGTAGCGCCTTGCCACCTCGCCCGGGTAGCTCTGGTCGACCCGCCTGAGCGGCCAACGCGTCTGCACGAGCTCAAGTAGCTGCCGCGACGGCACAACCTGGTCGAGGCGCCAGCCGTTGCGATTACCCACATCCATGAATTCGATAAGCCGGACGATGTGCCCGGTACCGCGAAAATGCTCGAGAAGATCAAGTACCGTGTGGTCGTTCACGCCCCGCTGCACGACGACGTTGATCTTGATAGGCGCGAGCCCGGCCTCCTGTGCAGCGTCGATACCCTCCAGCACCTGGGCGAGATTGCCGCGCCCGCCGCTCATACGTCGAAACACCCCCTCATCCAGACTGTCCAGACTGACCGTCACGCGGTGTAAGCCCGCATCAGCCAATGGCTTCGCAACCGGCGCAAGCAACATGGCATTCGTGGTCAGGGCCAGGTCCGCGACGCCCGAAATCGCTGCCAGGCCCGAAACCAGTGTGCTGAGGTGCTTGTCCAGCAGCGGTTCGCCACCCGTCAGGCGCATCTTGCTCACGCCCAGCCGCGCAGCCACGCGCGCAATCTTCAGAATCTCCTCATAGCTGAGGCGCTGCTGCTTCCTCAGAAACTCGTAGTCTGCGTGGAATTCGTCCTCGGGCATGCAATAAGGGCAGCGAAAATTGCACTGATCGAGGACCGAGATACGCAGGTCATGCAGAGGCCTGCGCAAGGCATCGCGCATAACTGCAACATTTTTCGCAGGATCATCACCGGGAATCAGGTCAGAACTCATGGACGCATTCTGCCGCAAACGACCGCTGATACAAACAGCAACAGACGACTACCACGGTCTTTGGTAGGCTACGCTGCTTGGGTTTGGAGGGATTAACCGTATGCACGTCACCTTTAGCGATAAAGACCTCGCGTTTCAGGATGAAGTCCGGGCATTTTTCCGCGACGAACTGCCCGATGATATTCGCGAAGCCATGGATTCCGGCGTCGAGATGCAGCCGGAAATGCAGATTCGCTGGCAGCAGATCCTGTATCGCAAGGGCTGGGCTGGCGTGAACTGGCCGATCGAGTACGGCGGTACTGACTGGAGCCCCGTGCAGAAGTATATCTTTGCCCGTGAAGAGGCATTCGCCAATGCACCCATTGTCATTCCCTTCGGACTGCGCATGGTCGGCCCGGTCATTTACACCTTTGGCAGCGATGAGCAAAAGCAGCGCTTCCTGCCGGACATCCTGGCCAGCAAGGTATGGTGGGCGCAGGGATACTCTGAACCAGGCGCAGGCTCCGACCTGGCGTCGCTAAAAATGCGGGCCGACCTTGCAGGCGATCACTATGTCGCAAATGGCACCAAGACGTGGACCACGCTCGGACAGCATGCCGACTGGATTTTCTGCCTGGTCAGGACGAGCACCGATGTCGCCAGACGCCAGGAAGGGATCAGTTTTCTGCTCATCGACATGAAAACGCCCGGTATAACCGTAACGCCAATTATCCTCCTCGACGGCAAGCACGAAGTGAACGAGATCCACTTCGACAACGTTAAGGTTCCGGTCGAGAACCTCGTCGGTGAGGAAGGCAAAGGCTGGACCTACGGCAAAGTGTTGTTGCAGCATGAACGAACCAATTCGGCGCACACTTTCCGCTCGGAATATGCGCTCCGGAAACTTCGGGCACAGGCCGCCCGTCCGGTTCGGGGTGCTCCGCCATTGGCCGACGACAGGAACTTCATGCGGAAACTCGCCGCCATCGAAGTTGACCTTAAATCACTGGAATATATCGAGCTAAGAACACTGGCCGCGGTGGCGTCCGGTAGAGCGCCCGGACCTGAATCATCCTTTCTCAAGATCAAGGGCACGGAAATCGTGCAGGCTATCGACGAACTGACCATGGAAGCCGCAGGCTACTATGCGTTGCCCTTCAGGGCCGAACCGTCTGTCGGAGAAGGTGCCGAGACACAAAGCGCCCTCACCTATTTCAATAACCGGAAGGTAACGATTTTTGCAGGATCGAACGAGATTCAGAAAAACATTATCGCCAAGCATGTGCTTGGACTGTAGGTAGCCTCATGGATTTTAGGTACACCGAAATACAGACGATGCTGGCCGACAGTGTCAGTAAGTTCATCGACAATGAATACGATTTCGACACCCGCCAAACCTACGCCGGCAGCGACAAGGGATACAGCGAAGAAGTCTGGTCGACATTCGCCGAACTCGGCTGGACCGCCGTACCCTTCTCCGAAGAAGAGGGTGGCTTCGGTGGTGGACCGACCGATGTCATGGTCCTGATGCAAAGCCTCGCACCCGGCCTGGTGGTTGAACCCTACCTTGCCAACATCATTCTCGCCGGCGGTATCCTGAGTCGCGCCGCCACTCCCGACCAGAAAGAACGGTGGCTGCAGGCGATCATTAGCGGTGAGCTGCAGGCAACGCTCGCCTTCAATGAGCCGCAGGCACGCTACGATCTCGCGAGTGTGCACACAACAGCAACACCGGACGGTGATAACTGGGTACTGAATGGCACCAAGGGCCTGGTACCAAACGGCGGTACCGCCGAACTGCTCATCGTTCCGGCACGCACGGCCGGCGCAACCGCTGATGAAGATGGTATTACGCTGTTTGCTATCGAAGCCAAGGCAAAAGGCATTGCATGCAACGCCTATGCAACCGTTGACGGAC
>JAHEGH010000029.1 GCA_024639825.1 Gammaproteobacteria bacterium | reverse complement strand
CCGGAAGACATCTCACGAATCACCTGTCCCGGCTCAACGACATCAGGATCGATGTCCGCTGATACGGTTATTGTCCGGGAGCGATCGAGTCGCTGGATCCTGGAATAGCCTTTACCGAAAGACACCTCAGCTACCGACGCAAATGGAACCTCGTCCCCAGCCGGGGTCCGGATGCGCATGTTTTCGAGATCGGCAATAGAACGGCGTTCCTCAATAGGATAGCGCACCATCACCCTTAGCTCGTCCTTGCCACGCTGGATGCGCTGTGCCTCCTCGCCATAGAACGCCTGGCGCACTTGCCGGCCCAGCGAAGACATCGTAAGCCCAAGCGCCTCAGCCTCGGGTTTGATTTTCAGCTTGATCTCTTCGGTGCCGGATGTCGCCGAGTTCACGATGTCGAAAACACCCTCGTAATTCTGCAGCTCGGCTGCGAGGTCGGCTGCAGCCGACTCGAGCATATCCATGTTGTTGCCATCCAGACGGAAACTCAACGGCGCGCCGCCGCCGATGTGTCCGGTTCCGATGAACTTCAACTCCTTCACGCCCGGCACCTCGCCGACCCGCTCACGCCATAGCTCCGTAACCTCAGTCATTTCGTACGGGCGCTTCTCATCAGAAGGAAGTTCGACAAACGCTGTCATGGTGGTATCGCTGGGCGTCCACATGCCGATATGCTGCATGATTGGCAGAGAATCCGGATGCTCGCGGACGTATTCTTCGTTCAGCTCAAGCAGGGCCTTCTGAATTTTTTCTGCAGCCTTATCACGAGCAGCCGGCGGTGTACCCGCGTGCATCTCCATCCTGACCTGGATGAAGTCAGATGCGAATTCCGGGAAGACCACAACACGCGCAATGCCGCTGGTCATTAGTCCGATGGTGAGAATCAGTATCGCCGAGAAGATCGTTACCGTTAGTCCGCGGTTATCAACCGCGCGCTCCAGCCATGGCTTGTAAACGTCGTAGATAAGTTTTTGCAAACCATGCTGCACGTGCCGCTGGATCTTCAGGAAGAACCGCGGGAACCGTTCAAAAAAGCCAATTTGGCGCTGCGGATTAAACAGGTCTTCTTCGTCGATGGGAGGAATATTGGCCTGCACAAGATGCGCCGGCAGGACCAGTTTTGATTCTACAAGTGAAAACGCGAGACACAGGATGACGACAAACGCCATTGCCTCAAAGAACGGACCTACGACACCACCAATGAACATCATCGGAGCAAATGCCGCAATTGTCGTCAGAACACCAAACGTCGCGGGAATTGCAACCCGATGCGCACCCTGAATGACATTGTCGAGCGTGTGCCCGTCAGCACGTATCTTGGTATACACGCTCTCACCGATAATGATCGCATCATCGACAACAATACCCAGCACGATAATAAAACCGAAGAGACTTATTGTATTGATCGACACAGGCCAGGTTGGCATGAACCACAACGCGCCAAGGAACGAAACTGGCAGGCCCACGATCACCCAGAACGCGACTTTCATACGCAGGAATAGTGACAGGACAATAAAGACCAGTACTGCTCCGGAGACCATATTGCCTAGCATGCGATCGAGACTGTTCTGCAGGTACTTCGGCAAGTCGATCCACGTATCGAGGTAGACGCCGTCCGGCAACATCGCACGCTTGTCGGCGACGTAATCTTTTACAACGCGTGCTGTTTCAATTTCGTTCTGGTTTGATCCTGCCACAACCTGCAATGTCGAATTGGGCTCGCCGTTGAAGCGACTGAAGCGGTCGCTCTCAACGAAACCGTCTTCAATATTTGCAATATCATCAAGCGTTAGTCGAGTGCCATCAGCAAACGTCCGCAAAACAATCTGGCCGAATTCGCTGCCGGTATAAACCTGACCCTTCGTTCGCAACAGGATATCGCCACCATCCGACTTGATCGTGCCACCGGGCATATCGACGGCCGAGTTCCTGATCGCCAGAGAAACCTCGCTCATTGTCAGCCCATACTGGCGCAGCGTCTGTTCAGAAACCTCCACGCTAATTTCGTACGGCGTGTCGCCGTGGTAAATAACGTTGTTGACCTCCGGCATTCGCAACAACTCATTGCGAATTTCATTGCCAAGCGCTTTGCGGCCAAAGCGATCCAGATCGCCATGCAGCGCCACCATGATGACGGGTCTGTTGCGTTCCAGTTTGTAGATGATCGGCTTTTCGGTAAGGGCCGGAAACGTCGAAATTGCATCGATACGCGTCTTGACATCACTGAGCAGCTGGTTGAGGTCGGCGTCCGGGTAAACCTCAATAGCCACATTCCCGGAACCCTCAACCGCGGTCGAACGAATTTTCTTGATGCCGACAAGGTCCTGGATGGCATCTTCGACCTTCAGGATGACGCCCTCCTCCACTTCCTGTGGCGCCGCGCCGAGGTACGGCACCCGAACCTGGATCATATTGAGTTCGAGATCGGGATTCGTTTCCTTCCGAATCGTACCGACGGTGATCAGGCCGCCGACAATGATCATGATCATCAACAGGTTGGCCGCGACATGATTTGACGCAAACCACGCGATAAGGCCTTTTTCCTGTGTGACTCCGGGTCCACGCATGATCTAGTCCCCGCTTTCCTGAGTTCTCACCGACATCCCGTTTATCGGCGATTCCAGCGCGGTCAGGACGATCCGCTCGCCCGCTGCGGCCCCACCGCGGACATACAGATAATTCGCGTCGGATCGAGCTACATCGACAGACCTGATCAGAAGCTTGTTGTCATCGTCCACAAAGACAATTTTGTCGGAACCACGTACAACTGCACGCGGAATCCGTACGACATCTTCAGCGAGGGTGCCTTCGATTGAGGCTTGTACAAACGTACCGACTGGCAGCTCATTCCCATCGCTGCGCCTGCGATACGGGTCGTCGATGCGTGCGACCGCATAGGTCATACGACTTTTTTCGTCGACAACACCTTCTGTCCTGACAATCGTCGCCTGCCATTGCGCCATACGGCCCCTCTGAACGGCCGACAAAACCACCGATGGCCCTGTTACGGCTTCAGGAGACGACGCGGCGCTGGTATCGGGCAAGTCGATGAAAGCGAGATCAGTGTCGGTCAGCGGTAAGCGAACTTCAGCGTAATCGGTGGAGAACACCACGCCCAGCCGCGCGCCTGGGGTGACGAACTGCCCGAGGTCCGCTTCTTTCGCGCGCACGATGCCGGCATAAGGCAGTCGGATATAGGTGCGTTCAAGATTCCGACGCGCCCTGACGACGTCCGCTTCAGCGGTCGCGAGTGCCGCGGCCGCCGCCGCGAGCTCGGCCTCGGCGCGATAACCCTGGCTGCGAAGCTGCTGCGCACCGTCAAATTCGATCTGCCGCTGCTTGACCAGCGCTGCGGCCTGTTTGACCGCGACATCGTAGTTCGTCGGGTCAATTCTCATCAGCACCTCGTTCTCATCGAAGACACCGCCGGCGACGAACTGCGGTGAGAGGGAGGTAATCGTTCCGGACACCTCCGCACTCAGGATCGTCTCGATCCCGGGCCAGACTGTCCCCTGACTGCGAATCTCGAACTTCGCATCCATCGCTTCGAGCACCTGCACTTCCACCAGGGGATCGAGCTCCACGCGCTCTTTCTTCGGCGATTCAGGACGCAGGCTGGTCATGGCGATAACACCCGCGACTGATGCTGCCAGAATCCCAAAAATCAATAACTTACGCATGTATTCCTGCTTCCTTATGCCTTCTTCTTGCTGCGCGAGCTTTGGCGTATTCTGAACGGTTTTGACCCGGAATTCAGTGGTTTATTCGTGTGGAGGCCGTCGGGCCCAGGCGCCGCAGAGCCCCTTCGAAGAATCAAATTTGTGACATAACCCCATGAAATTGAGCGCAGTAGCCCACAAACTAGCCGTCTGTTAGGGCCGTGACTGTTTTACTGCCCGTAGTCTTGCCGACCGGACCGTTATGTACGAACAACATTTTGGACTGACCAAACGCCCTTTCCTGGCCAAGGCCACGGGCACCAACGTCTTCGTGGGACCGCAAACCGCGTATGCGATGTCTGCCCTGAAGAAGGGACTTGCCTCGCAGGACGCTGTAATCGCCGTATCCGGTCCGGCCGGTTCCGGCAAGACCACGGTCGTCACCAAAGCGCTGAATGGGATGTCCAGCAGCCACAAGATGGTGCGTATTGGCCGGATTCACCTTCAGGGTACGGATGCACTGGAATTCCTGCTCGAAGAGCTTGGCGTTGCTGAGCCCCCGAAAGGGCCGATTCGTCAGTTCGCCGCACTGCGGGAACAACTGCAACACCTCGAAACGCAGAACATGCGGCTGGTCGTGGTGGTTGAAGACGCGCTCCGGGCCGGCGCCGAAGCACTGTCTGAACTCGAAGCCCTGACGGCGGCTGATGCCGGCGATTCAGGCGGCGCGGCTGTCATTCTCATGGGCGACGAGCGCCTGCCGACGTTCTGCAAGGACCCGCAGCTCGCGCGTCTGGACCAACGTTCTCGCCAGCGGCTCACTGTCGCACCGCTTAGCGGCGCTGAGCTTCGAGGCTACCTGATGCACTGCTTCCGACTCGCCGGCGCCGATTTCGAGTTCATATTCGATTCTCGCTGCGCCGCGCTGGTTCATCAGCTGAGCGGCGGTGTCCCCCGCATCGCCAATAACATTGTCGAGGCTTCCCTCACGGCTGCCGCCGCGGATGGCATCCAGAAGGTGCCGGCTGCCTACGTCGCCGAGATCGCCAGGAATGAATTTGGACTTGAAGCCGGGAATTTCGATACCGCGCCTGTGGTCACCGCGGCTGTGCCTGATCCGCAGCCAGAGCCGGAGCCAGAGCCGGAGCCAGAGCCAGAGCTCGCAGCTGAACCTGAGCCTGCCCCTGAGCCGGTTATCGTATTTTCGGACGAGTCACCGGACGAATCCCTGCCATCCATCGATGACATTCCGGAATTGATCCAGGACACGCTCCCGGATCTGGAGATACTTGCCCCAGAGTTCGTTACCGCGACAATCGAGGCGGGTTCGGAAGACAACATTCCGGAGCTTCACAGCGAGGACATCCCTGAACCGGATAGCCTGCCGGAGCTGCCAGAACTAGCCGATTTGCCCGAACTGCCCGAACTGCCCGACTTGCAGCCCGTCGCCGAGATCGCGCCGCGAGCTGAACCGGAGCCGGTTCTCGTCGCTGAACCCGAGCCGGAACCCGAACCGGTTCCTGAGCCCGAGCCCGAGCCTGAACCTGAGCCTGAGCCCGAAATTTTGCCAACCCTCGACGACGCGGCTGAGGTCATCCCTGAGTGGGAGCGTGATCCGACACTCGCGGAGCTGGTACCCGATCTGGACGCGCTGGAAAAAGCCATGGCTTTCGCTCACGGCGACGCGGACGACGAGCCGATGCCCGAACCGGAAGCGAATGCTGTCCCGGTCCCGGCGGCACCAAAAGTCCTGAACAATGTCGACGAGATTCCCGAAATTACGCTCGACAACGCCATCCAGGCACGCGTTGAGAACCATTTGATTGATGAGCCAGGCCAGATCAGCCCGACAGAGTCTGAACACTCATCGACAGGCACGCTTCCCGAAGTTCGCATCGCCCCGCAGAAAGCAAAAAAGGCGGACGCCGAACTCGAGAAAATTGCGGCCGAACTGGCCAAAGCCAAGACCATCGAGGACGTGGACGACAGGCTTGCTGAAACGCTGTTCGGCGAAGAGATCAACCTCATCGCCTCGCAGGTCGTCGCGGCCGGCGCCGCAGGTGAGCCCGCAAATGACGGTGAACTCGCGCTGTTCGATACGTCTGCCGCTACCCTGTCACAGGCGGTGGGCACACCGCATACGTCGACCGTGGCGTCCGAAGAGCCCGACTTCGAAGTCAGTTTAGAGACACGCGAGCGCGGCGGTGAAGCCGGACTGGATCTTTCAGCGTCACAGCGCCTGAAAACCGTGCGCGCGCTGAATGCGGACCTGCATCCTTCGTTGCGTGAGCCAGCAAACGGCTCTTCCGAACCGCCGCCGGCGCCGCAGCCCATTGAGGACCAGATCAACATTTCAATGACCCAAACGCTCAAAGCCCTGAACGTTCGCCCCCCAACTTCGGATCGCGACGCACCCGGTTCGCTCGATGACGACGATGAGGAACAAAAAAAGGGTGGATTTTTCAGCCGCTTCAAGCGTTCGTGAGTTACTCTCACTGGCATGAAAAGACTGCACTCAGGAATGGATGCCTGGCGATACATAGTCCGGGCTGAGCAAAAAAACCGATCCGTTGAAACGTACCTGCCACTTATTCTGAGCGCGGCCGGTGCCCTCGGTGTATTGCCGTTTGCGATCAACCGATTTATGCAGCAGGAGTGGACTGCCGCGATTATCGACACGGTCATCATCACCGGTTTTATCGCGCTGGGAACGTATGTATATCGCACACGGCGTGTGAGGGTCGCGAGTGTGGCGATCGCCCTGCTGTGCATGGGCGGTGTCGTCTCAAGCGTCTACGTCAACGGAGCTGTCCAGATCTACTGGATATTTCCAGCCCTCGTGGCCGTCTTTTATTTAATTCAACCTCACGAAGCTGCGCTCGGCGCTTTGGTTACAGTCGCAGCGCTGTTACCTGCGGTTTTGCCGGCGAGCGAAACGCAAGAGACCGCCACTGTCTTAATTACGATCATCGTGACCAGCGCATTTGCATTCGCTTTTTCACTGATAACGAGCCGACAACGAGAGCAGCTTCTCGTCCTGGCAACGAAAGATCCGCTGACCGGCGCGGGCAATCGTCGTGCGCTCGACGCGAAGCTTTCTGAGGTAGTGAACGCACATCGGCGCTCCGGAACCGCCGCGACTCTGGTGCTGATTGACCTCGATCATTTCAAGAAAGTAAATGATGTTCACGGACACGCTGTTGGCGACCAGATCCTTAAACGCGTTACGACCATCATAGACCTGCGTATCCGCGTGACCGACAGCTTGTACCGGATCGGCGGTGAGGAGTTTGTCGTCGTCCTTGAGGGCGCTGACCTGAGCCGGGCTGTACACCTCGCGGAACAGCTTCGGACGCTGGTCTACGCCAACGAACTCGTCCCGGATCACGCGGTCACTATTTCCCTGGGCGTTGCCGAACTCAAAAAAGGTGAGAACGGTAACGACTGGCTGCACCGTGCCGACGAGGCGTTGTATCGAGCCAAGGATGCTGGCCGAAACTCGACCAGCATCTCTGACTAGGTAACCCCGCTATTCCTCCAGCGCCTTAAGCGCTTCGATGCGGGCCGCTTCAAACTCATCACCAGGATTCCAGGTCGGTTTCTCATCGGCGTTCGCAATAGCGAGCCCGGTCCAGAACCCCAGCAACGCATCGTCGACCATGCCGTCAAACGACCACGCAGGACTGTACTCATCTGTGGGCTGGTGATAATTCACTTCGGTGTAGTGTTCCTGTTGCTCGCGGCCCCACTCAGGTGGCCGATCCACGAAGTCAGTACCGGTATCGAGATACATGGCCGGAACGCCTATTTTCGCGAAACTGAACTGGTCGGACCGATAGAAATAACCTTTGTCAGCAAACTGATCGGGCTTGACGACACGCCCTTGTTCGCCGGCGATCAGCGTTACAATTTCATCGACCGTTGACTTACCAAGGCCAACGAACGTCACGTCGTGAGTGTGGCCCCAGATATTGCCGCCATCATAGTTCAGGTTGGCCGCGATCTTCCCCGGCGCAAACGTCGGATTGGCTGCGTAATATTCCGAACCGAGCAGGCCCTGCTCCTCGGCACCGACAAGGTTGACAAGAATTGACCGTCGCGGTGCCTCGGGCATCGCCTTGATCGCTTTCGCGATCGCCATAACCTGTGCCACGCCAGTCGCGTTGTCCATCGCACCGTTGTAGATCACATCGCCGTCTTCGTTCGGTGTACCTATGCCCAGGTGGTCGTGATGTGCCGTATACACAACAACCTCATCCTTGAGTTCCGGGTCACTGCCAGGAATCAGGCCAAGCACATTGGCAGACTGCACGCGCTGAATCTCAACATCCATGGCAAGCGATGTCGTTATACCCAGCGGCACGGGCTGGAAGTCGCGGTTAAAGGCCGCCTCACGCAGTTCGTCCAGATCCAGGCCCGCCATGGCGACAAGGTCGCGTGCCGTGTCTTCGGTAAGCCACGCATTTACCTGGCTGCGTGGTTCGCCACCTGCAGGGAGTTCAAACTGCACGCCCGTCCACGAGGTCTGCACAACCTGCCATGGGTAGCCGGCCGATGGCGGCGTGTGAATGATGATCGCCCCTGCCGCCCCCTGGCGCGCCGCGCTCAGGTATTTGTAATCCCAACGGCCATACCAAAGCCGAGTCTCACCGCCGAACAAATCCGCATCCCAGTCCGGATCGTTGTTCATCATCAGCAAGACCTTGCCTTCGAGATCCACACCTTTGTAATCGTCCCAGTCATACTCCGGCGCCTGGATACCGTAACCGACGAACACGATTTCTGCGTCACTGATCTCTGCGCGCGGCTCCTGCAACCCGCTACCGGCAATAAACTGGTCCCATTGCTGGAACGTCAGCGACTTGCCATGACCGTCAAAAGTCCAGGAATCCGGCTGCGCCGAATTCACGCCGACGAGATCGAACGATTGCTCCCAGCTGCCGTCCTCTGCTCCCGGCTCCAGGCCCAGTTCCTGCATCCGCCCCGCCAGATACTTTCGGGCTGCTGCGTCGCCGGCACTACCGGGACCGCGGCCCTCATACCGGTCATCGCTGATCTCAACGACGATGCCACGCATGTAGTCACCCGTAATCTCAAGAGCGGCCTGCTCTGCTGCCGGATTGCCGCCGGCTGCCTCTGCAACAACCGCCGATGTGGTCTCGGCCGTGCCGGAAACAGCCTCCTTCTGTGGCGCCTCCTCCGCTGAGCATGCACCCAGGACAGCGGCGAATACCGTAACAAGAGTCAGTTGGATTTTTTTCACATTCATTCTCCCGGGCATCCACCCGTTAAACACTTCATCAAGAAAATTTGTTATTGCCCGCCAGGACCGCATTCAGCGACGACGGACTACGAAGACTTCGTAACGGCCACTGGGGCCGATGAACCAGGACGCGATTGTGCTGGAAATACTCACCACGATAGCGCCGAAGAAGGCCGCCCAGAAGCCCGACACGGTGAAATCGTCAAGGACGGCGGCGACCAGACCGAACATCGCGGCATTCAGTACGAGCAGGAACAGGCCTAGCGTTATGATGGTTAGTGGCAACGTCATCAGGAAGGCGATGGGCCTGACGAGGGCATTGACCACGCCCAGTAACAGTGCCGCCAGGACAAATGTACCGGTGCCCACAATAGAGACGCCAGGAATGATGCGCGATGCGAGGAACAGGCCAAGCATCGCGATAAGTGTCCGAAGAAGTATTCCCTGCATCGGGCCATTATACTCAAATTGCAGCGTTTCTCCGGTCTGCTAGAATCCTTGTTCCGCGCCCGTAGCTCAGTCGGATAGAGCACCAGATTCCTAATCTGGGGGCCAGAGGTTCGAATCCTCTCGGGCGCGCCATTTATGTTTGTATTTCCGTTCTCGCGAGGCGCTGCATCGTATTCCTCGTCACTCACGCGCGACCGGTATGCACGATTGCCATTATCAGTAATACATCCTATGGTTCCCCCATGAACGAAGAGCTACGGATCGACTCAATGATCTCCGAGCATCGGAATCTGCTGCTGCGCATGATGCTAAGGATAACGGTGTACTACGTCATACTCGGCTCGGCACTCGCACTCGCCGCCGCCATGGCGCCTGGATTTATCGACCAGCTACCGCTGGGCGGCGTTGGCGAAATTGCAGACTTTGGCTCGTCGAGCATTTACGACCTGGAGGAGGCACTTCTCAGTGCCGACGACGAGCAGATCGAAGACATCGTCACGGAAAATACCCGCGCTCGCCTGGCGCGCGGCCCCGCCTGGTTTCTGGAGGCTATGTCACTGGTTTACGCCATGACGTCGACCCTGTTATTGATGCTTCCTGTGTCGTGGGTGTACCGGGCCATTCATGATGGCAGCGTCTACGATCATTCGATCGATACAACGGCCCTCGTACTTCCTGCCGTCGTCGCGGGCATAGTCACGGTCGTTCAACACAGCCTGGCACTGGCATTTAGTCTCGCCGGTATTGTTGCTGGCGTCCGGTTCCGACGCGCGCTGAGCGATACGTTTGACACGTTGTTCATTCTCGCATCGATCGGAGTAGGAATTTCCGCCGGTGTTAAATCAATAGAGATCGCCGTCGTGATCACCGTCTTTTTTAACTACGCGTCACTGGCTGTTTGTGCCTTTGGAGATGGGCTCGAGTCACAATACGAGGCTCGCAGCAAGATCCGGCGTAAGAGCGCCAAGGCAGCGAAAGCCAGGGAAAAAGAAGCTCGCGAAAACCCAATACGCCCTATGTCGGATCTATAGCCGCCGCTTCTTCTGCAGCCATCATCTCTTCGAGCTGTTCCCGTCCACGACAGCGATCAAGCACTAGCGTCTTGAATTTGGCTTCGTCCTCGAGAATAGCGAAGTAGTTCTTTATGTAGCCCAGTGTCCGGTTTCTCGACAGCCGACTGAGTTCGGGCATGTCCCGATACAGCGCTATGATCTCGTCCTTTTTGGATAGTACGTGTGCGAGCGCCTCGTCCATCACTGCGGGCGGCTGACAAAGCCCACGGTAGTACCGTGTTCGAACCAGGCGAATTGGCAGATGCTCGGGCGGTGCTGCATAGCGCGCATTCACGAGACCCGACATATCGAAATCGTAGGGAATCGGAATGCGCTTGCCCGCCGCTTCCTCACGGACATACATCACGGAGTTGTGACAGCAGTACTCGCCCTCCGCCCCCTGCATTACCGAATAGTCGTGATTGGAAATAAGCAACTGAAACAACTCGACCAGTGCGGTCGACGGCTGGTCGAGTTCATCAAATCGATTTTCCTGGACGTGCGTTTTATCGAGACCAAGGCGCTTACCGATATCTGCTTCATCTTCGATCACGAAGGCAAGATCGGTCCAGGAGCGCATGGCTTCGTCACTATCAACATAGCTCAGGCGAATCAGGCGTGTGCCGAAACTCTGGTCTGTCAGGATTTCGTAGGTGCGATAGGCCAGGTATTCGAGGAGCAGTTTTTGCTGCGACTCCAGGCCGTGCTGGCAGGGCGCAACCAGCTTCAGCTTATCCTGTCCCTTGAAGAGCGTGCCTTTTACCTGAGACTTTCTGAAATTCAGGCGCAGCGGCGGCAGTTCACAGTATTGCCGCCGAAAATTACCGCGAATTCGAATGGAAACATCGAGGCGTTGTGTCGTCCCGTATTCGTCGATATAGGTCCACTGTCCAGGATGGTACAGCCGCACCTCCGAGTTACGTTGCGCGTAGGTCTGTGCAATCGGTGCGGTCAGCACGGCTTTCAGCACCGCATGGTTCTGAAACAGTGGATTACGCTCGGATGCCCCGGCGCTTGACGCCAGACCGAATGAAACCAACAGGCCGATAAGTCGAAGATATTTCACTGAGACGACTTATACGGAATCGACCGATAATTGTCATACGAACATACCGAGTATTCGGTGCGGATGAGCCGGAACTACGTTTATGATGGCGTTCTGTGAGGATTAGCTCATCAACCAGGATGACACATTCCATGACATTCGAGATTCGGACTGCGGAACAAGCGGATGGCGACATCATCGCCACGTTCAACAGCCACATGGCCATGGAGACGGAAGGCAAGGAACTACCCGCTGACATCATTGGTCCAGGTGTGGAGGCGCTCCTGAAGGACCGGACCAAGGGGCGGTACTGGCTCGCAGAGGCTGATGGCAGAGCTATTGGTCAGCTCATGGTCACGTATGAGTGGAGTGACTGGCGCAATGGCACAATCTGGTGGATCCAGAGCGTCTATGTTCATCCGGACTGGCGACGCAAAGGTGTGTTCAGCGCACTCTATAGCCATGTAGAATCACTGGCGGCTGCCGAACCGAGCGTTATCGGCCTGCGGCTGTACGTCGAAGAGAACAACAACAAGGCACAGCAGACCTATGAGGCACTCGGAATGAAGAGACCCGGCTATCTCGTGATGGAAAGCCTGCTGGCCATCAGATCACAACACACAAACGGAGAAAACTGATGCTGGATGTCGGATCGCGCGCGCCCGAGTTCGTTTTACCCAACGACGAAGGCGTCGACGTATCGCTGACTGACCTGTTAGCGGATGGCCCCCTGATCCTCTATTTCTACCCGGCTGATTTCACGCCAGGTTGTACCAAGGAGGCCTGTTCGATCCGCGACATACACAATGACATTCAGTCCGTCGGACTGCAGGTCGCCGGCATCAGTCCACAGGACGAAGACAGCCACAGGCGCTTCCGCGAGGAGCATGACCTGCCATTTACCCTGCTGAGCGATCCGGAGAAAGTGGCAATAAAGATGTACGACGTTGACGGCCCGTTCGGCGTCGGCGTGCGGCGCGCAACGTTCCTCATCAACCGGAACCGCAAGATCCAGGATGCGGTAATGGCTGACGTGCTTATCGGACGTCACCAGGAGTTCATCGAGAAGGCGGTAATTCTGCGGGAAACCGCAGGTAAACGTACCGAAGACTAGGCTTCGCCCTGCACCGTTACCACCACGCGCCGCTCGTGCGGCGAGTAACGGTGTTCCCAAAGGTACACACCCTGCCAGGTGCCCAACGCACAGCGGCCCTCGCGAACGGGGACGTTCAGGTCGGATCCCGTGAGAACACTGCGCACGTGGGCTGCCATGTCATCAGGTCCCTCCGCCGTGTGCGTAAACATCGGGTCGCCGTCCGGAACCTGCGCCGACATGAAGGCTTCCATATCGCGCATGACACTGGGATCCGCATTCTCGCACAGCATCAGCGATGCACTCGTATGACAGACAAAAACGTGACAGAGACCGGTGTGTATGCCCGAGGCTCGAACGGCAGCCTGCACGTCGCGGCTGAGGTCGTAGGTTCCCCGACCCCGGGTAGAAACCCGGACTTCAGATTGCGCGATCACGGAATATAGGGCTCGCCGTAACGCAGCCGTATGGTCTTGGTCTTCCCGAACCAGGGTATGGAGACGATATAGATATTGTCGTACTCGTTTTCGTCAATCTTTGGCACCTTTTTGCTGGCACCCATGTTGCCGATCAGCGCAGGCAACGTGTTGCTGTGGCCAACAACCAGGATAATCTTGCCCTTATGCACACTGACAATATGCTCCATGATCGCCTCGGTATCGGCTGGATCATAGGAGTTCAGCGGCAACCCCAGTGCGTCGGCCAAAGGACGAGCTGTCTCTTCGGTACGACGGAAAGGCGTGGCATATACCGCATCGATACCGGCGACAACATCCGCATCAACCAGCTGCCTGGTCAGTTCAGCAACCCGGCGCTGCCCGGCGGGACTTAGCCCGGGATCGTTCTCGGGCGTCGTCATCTTTTCCGCATGGCGCACGAAAATTACGGTCGTTGTCGCCTGGGACTCAAGAAACCATGCAAGGCCGAAGGCCAGCGCTGTATAGATGACGATGACCAGGATGCGCCGCCGCTGGCGGCGTTTACGACGCTCGATATCGGAAATTGGATTTGCCATGGGAAGCGACTTTACGAGTTTTTGTCGTCCTTGACCACGTGATATTCGCCTTCAATCACGCCGCCCTTGGGCTGCTGCTGCGGCTGGGCCGGCCCGTTCGCCTGTTTGGCGAGCCGCCGGTTAAACCACCATACGCGTAACGCGATGATTGCCCCGAGCACCAGGATGATGCTGCCGAGAACGACGAACGCAAAGAAGCCCAAAACGATGGACGCGCCGATGGCCAGCGCTCCAACAATAACAACGAGCGCATTTGCGATCGGATTCCCCGCGGGAATGCCGCGATTAAGTGACGAATATTTCATTCTTTCCTTGTGTAGAACCCTTCAAACCACGTGGTCCAGGTCTCTCCGCCGTCCGTCGACTGCTCAAAGAACTGTCGAACCCGGCCATCCGGCAATAACGTCCATAGTGCTCGAAACGGAATGGTGGTGTCATTGCCAATTGTGTGCAGCGTACCAGCCAGGAGCATGCCGTCGTCAGTCATTCCACCTCGAATATTGATCTGGCTGCCGCCTTCGGCGTTCCAGACCTGCACCCACTCACCCGTCATCTTGTCGACATAATTGATGCTCTGTCCAGTTCCGCCTGCCGTGTTCTCCCAATGCTCGAGAAGGACACAGCCCCGCTCCTCTTTGGTAATTGAGTTTGTTCCGGCCAAGCCGCCGCCCGGGCCGTGAACCACCCAGTCCCCAACCCAGAAATCGAACTCGGCAAACGCCTCATCATGCTCACAGGGATACGCCGATCTCGACATCGTCGCAACGAGCGCTTCGTAGCGTTCGTTGCCTGCCAAAGTCCCCAATATGGGGTCGTTCACGATTAAGCCAACACGCGTAAACCCGGTAGCAGCGATCGCCTCCAGTTCGGCCAAGGCCAGATCACGGTCAGCCGCCAGTGTATGCAGACGCGCGCGCTCAAAACTGATGCGGACCGGAGAAAATTCGAGCTGTTCTGCCATCTTCAGCGCCTCATGCGCCGCCGGATAATCGTTTGTCTCTCTGGCGGCCTGGGCACTCTGGTACCAGCCGCTGCCATCAGGCGGCGGTGGGGAGTCCGCCATCGAAGAAGCTGATAAAAGCATTAATATTATGACTTTATACAACTTTTCTAGAAATGACATAAAGGTTCTCCACCGTGGTCTCTCAGGCTTAAGACCGTCGATCCTGCAGCAGGTTCTCATTTCCGGCAAGCATTGACCCGAAAAGGTTGAATCGTCACGGCTCTGCCAGCACAATGCGCCGTCGCAAAGCCGGAGAGGTGGCAGAGCGGTTGAATGCACTGGTCTTGAAAACCAGCATAGGTTTGTAGCCTATCGTGGGTTCGAATCCCACCCTCTCCGCCAATCTTCCCGGCAACCAGACGGAATCCAGCAATGCCCACCACTCTTGTCACTGGCTGCAACCGCGGTATCGGCCTGCAGATCGTCACCCAGCTGCACGCCCGCGGCGACGACGTCATTGGTGTTTGTCGCCATGCCAGCAGCGAGCTCCGCCTGTCAGGTATCCGCATTATTGACGGCATCGATGTGTCCAGCGGCGAATCCGTCGCGAAGCTCAAAGCCCAACTGGGCGACGAGGTCATCGATGTTCTCATCAACAACGCCGGCATTCTGCGGCGCGACGCATTTGGTGAGCTCGACTACGACAGTATGCTCGAGCAGTACGCAGTGAATGCACTGGGCCCGTTGCGGGTCACGGAAGCCCTTGCCGGCAATCTTCAGGACGGCTCAAAGGTCGCTATCGTAAGCAGTCGGGTCGGCTCGATCGAAGACAACGGCTCCGGCGGCAACTGGGGCTATCGTGCCTCCAAAACCGCGGTCAATATGATCGGGACCAACCTGATGCACGAACTACGGCCGCGCGGCATCGCCGTCGCGCTCCTTCACCCGGGACTCGTTGCCACCGATATGACCGGTAATACCGGAATCTCGACGGCAGAGTCCGCGCGCGGCCTGATCGCGCGCATCGACGAACTCACCATGGAGAATACTGGCGGGTTCTGGCATGCCGAAGGCTACACTCTGCCCTGGTGAGGCCTTGAATATCGGGAACTTTGTCACCAGATCGTTGCCTGATAACTGCTAAGATTCGTCCACTTTTGAACATACTGGAGTTGTTCGCATGCAAGATAACCTGAACACCATGGCGCCGGTTTCGGCGCTCGCAACTGAAGACAGAGCATCATTCATCTGGAAGTGCTATGCCCATGTTGTTGGCGCAATCCTGGCCCTGGTAGCCATTGAGACCTACCTGTTCAGTTCAGGCGCTGCGGCGCCGATCGCCAACGCCATGATGCAGAGCCCGATGATCGTGCTGATCGGTTTCGTCGCGCTAAGCTGGGGCGCGGGCCACGTCGCTCATCGGCTTGAATCCACTATGGCTCAATACGCCGCGTTTGCCGCATTTGTGTTCCTGTGGGCCGTCATGTTTGTGCCGATTCTTGCTATCGCGCTGCAGATGGATGCACGAAGCGGCGGCAACATGATCGAAAGCGCGGCCATTACCACGGTTGCCGGCTGCGTGGGCCTGATCGCCACGGTCATGATCACTCGCAAGGACTTTTCGTTCCTGCGCGGCGTCCTGGTCTGGGGCTTTTTCATCGCCATCGGCCTGATCGCGGCTTCCTGGGCGTTTGGCTGGAATCTTGGTACCTGGTTCTCGGTCGGCATGATCGGCTTTGCTGGCGTCGCCGTCCTGTACGATACGTCCAACATCATGCACCACTACCCGGAAAACAAGTACGTCGCCGCATCGATGGCACTGTTCGCCTCTATTGCGATGATGTTCTTCTACATCCTGCGTCTGTTCATGAACCGTGACTGATACGCAACAAGCTGTACTATGAAAAAGGGGCCCTGCGGCCCCTTTTTTTTATTCAGGCTTTTGCTGCCTCGATGCGCTCGAGGCCACCCATGTAGGGCAGTAACACGTCGGGAATCCGGATGCTGCCGTCGGCCTCCTGGTAGTTCTCCATGACGGCGATGAGTGCCCTGCCTGCTGCGACGCCAGAGCCATTGAGCGTATGAATCAGCTCGGGCTTTCCGGTATCGGGATTACGGCGGCGTGCTTTCATCCGTCGTGCCTGGAAATCGTTGTAATTGCTGCAGGACGAGATTTCGCGATACTTGTCCTGTCCGGGCAACCAGACCTCAATGTCGTAGGTCTTGGTTGAGCCGAATCCGATGTCGCCGGAGCACAACGTTACAACACGGTACGGCAGCTCCAGCTTCTGCAGAATCACTTCCGCATGGCCGGTCAGCTCTTCTAGCGCCTGCATCGAAGCACCAGGCGCCACAAACTGCACGAGCTCCACTTTTTCAAACTGGTGCTGGCGGATCATGCCGCGTGTGTCCCGGCCGTGCGATCCTGCTTCCGAGCGGAAACAGGGTGTGTGGGCGACGTGCCTCACCGGCAGCTCGTCCGCGGCGAAAATCGTGTCGCGCGCGAGATTGGTTACCGGCACTTCCGCTGTCGGAATCAGAAAAAACGGTGCTTCCGCTTCGGACTCGTCGGTCGTTTCCGTCGCCGTTTTAAACAGGTCCGCCTCAAACTTGGGCAGCTGCCCGGTACCGACCAGGGCCTGGCTGCGTACCAGGTACGGCACGTAGGCTTCGGTGTACCCGTGTTCACTCGTATGCGTGTCCAGCATGAACTGGATCAGCGCTCGCTGCAGCCGCGCCAGTGGCCCGGTCATCACGGCGAAGCGAGCGCCGGAGATACGGCTTGCTGCATCAAAGTCCAGTTGTCCCAGGCTCTCCCCGAGCTCAATATGGTCACGCGCTGTGAATCCGAGTTCGACGGGTTCACCCCAGCGCCGCACCTCGAAATTATCTTCCTCGCTGGTTCCAGCCGGCACATCATCCGCCAGCAGGTTTGGCAGGCCCAGCTCAATATCACTGAGCTCGCCCTGCACGGCCTGCAACGATGATTCGCTCGCCTCAAGACGCTCGCCGAGATCTTTCACCGCAGCCAGTAATGGTTCAATGTCCTCACCCTGGGCCTTGGCCTTGCCAATACTCTTGGCACTGGTATTGCGCTCACTTTGAAGCTGCTCGGTCTCGACCTGCAGCGCCTTGCGGCGCTCCTCGAGTGCAAGGTAGGCCGCGGCGTCGAACTCGAAGCCACGCCGGGCGAGGTTGGCGGCAACATCGGCCGCTGAATTGCGAAGTAGTTTGGGATCAATCATTGGTCAGTTCTGCTTGTTTTTTTCGCGTGCACGACGCTCGATGTCCTCGAGTTTTTCCTTAATACGAATCTCGAGTCCGCGAGGCACGGGATGATAATACTTAACCGGTCTCATGTCGTCGGGAAAGTAGGATTCGCCAAGCGCAACGCCGCCGTCTTCATCATGTGCGTACCGATATTTCTCCCCGTATCCCAGGTCCTTCATCAGGTTCGTGGGCGCATTACGCAGGTGCATCGGTACCTCGAGCGAGCCCTTCTCCTGCGCATCCGCCATGGCGGCCTTAAACGCGGTGTACACGGCATTGCTCTTCGGCGCACATGCGAGATAGGCCACGGCATGGCCGATCGCCAGTTCGCCCTCCGGCGAGCCGAGGCGTTCATACACGCTCCATGCATCCAGCGTGATCTGCAAACTGCGCGGATCGGCGTTGCCAATATCCTCCGAGGCAACCCGAACCAGGCGTCGTGCGATGTAGAGTGGATCACAACCACCGTCGAGCATGCGCGCCAGCCAGTACAGCGACGCATCGGGATCGGTCCCGCGTATCGACTTGTGCAGCGCCGAAATCTGGTCGTAGAAATACTCGCCCTGCTTATCAAAGCGCCGGCGGCTTCCCGAGGCCACTTCGGCAACAATCTCAGTGGAGATCACGCCGTCGGTCGCAAGATCTGCGGCAAGTTCGAGGAGATTCAGGGAGCGACGCGCGTCACCATCCGCTGCCGAGGCTATCGACCGCAGGGATTCGTCGTCGACGGTAAACGCACCGCCAAGCCCGCGTTCCGTATCGGCCAGTGCGCGCCGCAGCACGGCCAGTAAATCATCCTCTGTCAGCGACTTGAGGACGTAAACGCGGGCGCGTGAGAGCAATGCGTTATTCAGCTCGAACGATGGGTTTTCCGTCGTCGCGCCAATGAATGTCAAGGTGCCGTCTTCGACGAATGGCAGAAACGCATCCTGCTGGGATTTGTTGAAGCGATGCACCTCATCGAGAAACAGAACCGTGCCGCGCTGACTCATGTGCCGGTGCTGCTCCGCTTCGGCGACAGCGGCGCGGATGTCCTTGACGCCCGCCATAACCGCGGACAGTGCAATAAAGTGTGAGTCGGTCGTCGCAGCAATCATCCGGGCAAGCGTCGTCTTGCCGGTACCGGGTGGCCCCCAGAAAATCATCGAATGCGCGCGACCCTGTTCGATAGCGCGTAGCAGCGGTTTGCCCGCTTCAAGCAGGTGCCTTTGCCCGGAAAACTCAGCCAGTGTCGCCGGCCGCATCCGGTCCGCCAACGGCCGATCGTTCGCGGCCACAACGTCAGTAGCAAATAGATCGGTCAATGCGAGTGTCTTCTCGAGAACCAGTCTTCAAAGCGCGGACCCCAGCCACCCAGGCCCGCAACCGCAATCGTGAGGCCAACAATGATACCGAGTGTATTGGCGAGCATGTCGACCCAGTCCGCCGCACGGTAGCTGACCTGGAGCTGGCAGAACTCAATCAGGAGGCCGAACAGCATCAGGCCAATGGCAATCAGCCAGTAGCGGCGTTTCTCGACGATGCCAGAGAACCACACCGAGAGGACCACGAATGTAAATCCGTGCACCCACTTGTCAGCGTTCTGAAACCGCGACAGCGCCCTGCCGAGATCGTCGAAAAACCAGAATGTGCGAGACATCGCCGCGATCAGGACAAGCACCAGGATCAGGACACTAAGGACCCGCCACCAGCGGGCGTGCCTGAGCGGTAACATCAGGGAGACGTTTCTGCTGCGACGGCCGGTGCACCGACCAGGTCGGCGTCGTCAGGTACCGAAAACTCGAACCTCTCCGCGTCGATCGGCTCATTGGTCGTCACATCGTAAAGTGACACCAGCGTTTTCTGATCCAGATTGTCGAAGAAGACCATCCGGGTGAGCTCGCCCCCGATAAAACCGAGTTCCATACGTTCAAAGCCGCTCTTCGTATCCACCGGAATCATGCGGACCCAGGTCGTTCCCTTCTCGACCATAGAACCATCGAAACGAAATTGCGCGATGGCGTCTTTATCACCACCCAGCAGCAAAGCCGGCGTATTCGCCAGAGCCTGTTCCTGAGGCTTGACGGTCACCTGGGCAAGATCGACGTCGTAACTCCAGATATTGAGGCCATCAGCAACAAGAAGCTGCTCGTAGGGCTCCGAGTAGGCCCAGTGGAACCGCCCGGGTCGCTCAATCTCGAGCGTGCCGCTCGACCGTTCGACGACTGCGCCGCCCGCGTCGATCAGCGACTGCTCGAAGCGGCCCTGCAATGTGATGACATCGGTCACGAAATCGTTAACGAGTTTCTCACCAACATCGTCAGTCCTCGCCTGCGCCAGCGCTGTCGTACCTGGCAGGCCGATCGCAAGAACGGCTAAGAGCACAATTGTATTTTTGGTCACACGCTAATCCTTGAGCTGTTACACATCCGTCTATTCTTCAGCCGTATTCGTCGGTACGAGAATCTCGCGCGATCCATTCGGCTGCAGAGGCCCGACCATCCCGGCTGCTTCCATCGACTCGACCATCCGCGCCGCACGGTTGTAGCCGATCTTGAGACGCCGCTGGACGCCCGAGATCGACGCTTTGCGAGTATCCAGGACAACCTGCACGGCCTGATCGTACAGCGGGTCCTGCTCGGCGTCTGCGCTGTCAGCCGACGGCTTGTCGATTCCAACCAGTCCTGGAGTTGGACCCGACGGACCCTCAAGAATTTCATCAATATAGCGCGGCGCGCCGGTTTTCTTGAGATGCCGGACCACCGCATGCACCTCGTTGTCGGCCACAAACGCCCCGTGTACGCGCACCGGCAGCGAAGTACCGGGCGGCAGGTACAGCATGTCGCCGTGGCCCAACAGGTTCTCTGCACCCTGCTGGTCGAGAATCGTCCGTGAATCCACCCTGGCCGACACCTGGAATGCGATGCGGGTCGGTACATTGGCCTTGATCAGGCCGGTGATGACGTCGACGGAAGGACGCTGGGTCGCGAGGATCATGTGAATTCCCGATGCACGCGCTTTCTGTGCGAGCCTCGCGATCAGTTCTTCGACCTTCTTGCCCACGATCATCATCATGTCCGCCAGCTCATCGATAACGACGACAATGAACGGCAGCGGCACGAGCGTGGGATGCTCAATGGGTTTGTCTTCGTCGAAAATCTCGGGCGGCCTGAAAATCGGGTCCTTGATCGGCTCGCCGGCGCTGATAGCGTCCCTGACCTTGCGGTTGTAGCCCCCAATGTTGCGCACACCCAGTTTGGACATGAGCGCATAACGCCGGTCCATCTCGGCCACACACCAGCGCAAGGAGTTTGATGCTTCCTTCATGTCCGTCACGACCGGCGCCAGCAGGTGCGGGATACCTTCGTAAACCGACAGCTCCAGCATCTTTGGGTCGATCATAATCAGGCGTACGTTCTCGGGCTGCGACTTATAGAGGATACTCAGCACCATGGCATTGATACCGACCGACTTACCCGAGCCGGTCGTGCCAGCGATAAGAAGATGCGGCATGCGAGCCAGGTCTGCGACAACCGAGTTGCCGCCGATGTCCTTGCCCAGCGCCAGCGTGAGCGGCGATGCCATGTCATCGTAGACGCGCGACTTGAGAATCTCGCCAAGCGTCACAAGCTGCCGATTTTCGTTCGGAATTTCGAGACCGACGAATGACTTACCGGGGATCACTTCCACAATGCGCACGCTGACGACGGACAGCGAACGCGCCAGGTCTTTCGAGAGATTCGCAATCTGGCTGACCTTCACGCCCGGTGCCGGATCGAGTTCGAAGCGTGTGATTACCGGCCCCGGGGAAACCGACTTCACCTCGACATCGATCCCGAAGTCCTTGAGCTTGAGCTCCACGAGCCGCGACATGGCCTCGAGCGAGTCCTTCGAATACCCCTGTTTCTGCTCGGGCGGATTGTCCAGCAGCGACAACGGCGGCAACTCGCCCGCCGTGGCCGGCTCGAACAACGGCACCTGGCGCTCTTTCTCCGCGCGTGCGCTCGGTTCGAGCGATGGCAACACCGGCTCGATTCGCGGCTTCGCGCGATTCGCCTTCAGTTTCTTCTCAACTTTGACGATGTCCTGACGGGCCGCGGCCTGCTTACGGCCCTCGGCCCTATCTCGCAATTCGCCGAACTTGAACACGACCTTTTCATAAGCAATCAGGCACCAGCGCCCGATCCTGTCCATTACGTTGATCCACGAAATGCCAAGGAACAGCGACAGCGAAGCGACCCAAAGACAGAACAACAGAGTACTGGCCCCCAGCAGCTTCATGACCCCCTGAAGGCTCTCACCAACAATCTTGCCAAGTACGCCGCCCGCGGAGTTCGTAAATCCATCCGGAGAAAAATGCAGCGTTGACAGCGCGCAGCTGGTGATCAGCGTCGCCACGAAACCGCTTACCCGCAGTCCAAAATCCAGCTTGGTCAGTTCTATCTGAGTCTTCTGCTCCCGATACAGCATCCAGCCGAGATAGAACACCATGAGCGTGAAAAGATACGCCGGTCGACCAAAGGCGCTGAACAGGAGGTCGGCGGTGTAAGCGCCCACACGCCCCACCCCATTGCGCACCGTCTCGTCGGTCGTGGCGAGATTAAAGCTCGGATCGGCTGCATCGTAAGTGAACAGCGCGTACCAGAGAATCAGCGCAAGCGCGCCGAAAACGTACAGCGCGCCCTCACGCAATGACCGATGAACCTGCGATGACAATCGCGATTCGGGCTGCTTGGCTTTAGCGGCTCTTGCCATAAAGAATCTGTTTTCCCTACACTTGCCTGGCGATAAATCGATAACGCGCCGATCCACATAAAGCTTGCCCGCACCACAAGCCCTTGAAAGTAGTCCCTGGGACCGCATTTCGGAGCTCTGCGCGGGCAGATCAGTGCAACGTCATATTACGGACAAATTATACATGAGTGACTCAAAACATTACCGGGTTCTGATCCTGGGTTCCGGCCCGGCAGGCTACTCGGCTGCGGTCTATGCGGCGCGCGCCAATCTGAACCCGGTCATCATTACGGGCATCGAGCAGGGTGGCCAGCTGATGACGACCACCGATGTGGATAACTGGCCCGGCGATGTAGAGGGCCTGCAGGGTCCGGAACTCATGGATCGTATGCTGCGCCATGCGCAACGCTTCAACACCGAGATCGTTAACGATCATATTCACAAGGCCGATGTTACCCAACGGCCCTTCCGTCTCGAAGGCGATGCGGGCCATTACACCTGTGATGCCCTCATTATTGCGACAGGCGCCACAGCTATGTATCTCGGACTCGAGTCCGAAGAAGCATTCAAAGGCCGCGGCGTATCGGCCTGCGCAACGTGCGACGGATTTTTCTACCGCGGCAAGCCTGTTGCAGTGATTGGCGGTGGCAACACGGCCGTCGAGGAAGCGCTCTACCTCAGCAACATTGCCTCCAAGGTGACGCTGGTACACCGCCGCGACGAATTGCGCGCCGAGAAGATCCT
Source organism: Gammaproteobacteria bacterium (assembly GCA_024639825.1). GTDB lineage: Bacteria > Pseudomonadota > Gammaproteobacteria > Steroidobacterales > Woeseiaceae > UBA1847. The sequence goes on along the minus strand of JAHEGH010000029.1, from coordinate 10,504 downwards.
GCAGGACCATCTGTTCGAAAAAGAACGTGAAGGCAAGGTCGAAATCAAATGGGACCACGTCCTTGATGAGGTCCTTGGCGATAGCGCGGGCGTGACCGGCATGCGCATACGCAGCACGAGGGACGATGCGAAGACGACCGATGTCGACCTCGATGGGGTCTTCATTGCCATCGGTCACAAGCCGAATACGGGGCTGTTCGATGGACAACTGGACATGAAAAACGGCTACATCATCGTCAAGTCCGGGATTGAGGGCGATGCGACGGCGACAAGCGTGCCGGGCGTCTATGCGGCCGGCGACGTTGCTGACCAGGTGTATCGTCAGGCGATCACATCGGCGGGTGCCGGATGCATGGCTGCCCTGGACGCCGAGAAGTATATCGACGCGATCGACTCACAGCAGGCTGCAGACCACGCGGCAGCTTAAGGTGACAGTGCCCTCTTGAAGGTCACCGTCCACGACAGTATTTCGGCCATTGCCCGCGCCGACTGGAATGCTCTTGCCGGAGATACGTTTCCGTTTCTTGACCACGCGTTCCTGGAACTGGCCGAAACTACGGGTAGTGTTGCACCGAATGCGGGCTGGGCACCGCGACACCTCACGCTTGAAAAAGACGGGAAGTTGCGCGCCGCGCTGCCACTTTACGAGAAGAGTCATTCCTGGGGCGAGTTCGTATTCGACTGGGCATGGGCGCGCGCTTACGAGGACGCTGGCCTCGCCTATTACCCAAAACTGGTATCAGCCGTACCATTTACGCCGGCGCCAAGTACCCGCATCCTGCTGGCAGATAAGGACGATACGGCAGCTGCCCAGGCGCTGATTGCAGCGGCCACGCAACTCGCTGTCGAAACCGAATGCTCGTCCGTCCACTTCCTGTTTCCGGCGGAGCAGGAAGTGAGCCTGTTTGAAGACAGCGGCCTGCTGCTCAGGAAAGACTGCCAGTTTCACTGGCACAACCGCGGCTACGGCAGCTTCGATGATTTTCTGTCTACGTTCACATCAGCAAAACGCAAGAAAGCCCGCAGAGACCGCCGCCGTGTTCATGAAAACGGCATCCGCTTCAGACGCCTGCGGGGAGCCGAACTCGACGCCGACACCTGGTCTACGGTGTACGCGCTTATCGCCCGCACCTTCATGATGCGTGGCTCGCTACCCTACTTTAACCAGGCCTTCTTCGAAGGACTCAGCGAGCAACTGCCGGAGAACATCCTCGTCATTCTCGCGGAACAGGGTGATAAATCCGTTGCTGCTGCCGTCTTTTTTGAGAGCCAGACGACGCTGTATGGACGCTACTGGGGCAGCGACGGGCATTTCGACGCATTGCATTTTGAGACCTGCTACTACCAGGGCATCGAGTATTGCATCGAAACGGGCAAGCAATTGTTCGAACCCGGCACCCAGGGCGAGCACAAGATCAGCCGCGGCTTTTCGCCGGTCACGACCTGGTCCGCCCACTGGCTGGCACATCCCGAATTCGCCAATGCGATCAGTCGCTATCTCGACGAGGAAGGACGGCATATAGAGCGCTACATCGACGCCGTTGATCAGCACACGCCCTACAAGGATGAGGAATGAGCAACAATCGTGTTGTGTGGCTGACCGCTGACGACCCGCCGACGTTGTTCCCGCCCGCCGAAACCGCCTTGCGCGAGCCCAATGGTCTGCTGGCTGCCGGAGGCGACCTCAGTCCCGAGCGGCTGCTCGCTGCCTATCAACAGGGGATATTTCCCTGGTACGAAGACGGGCAACCGCTGCTGTGGTGGTCACCCGATCCGCGGTGCGTGTTCCGGAAAGGCGATTTTCATGTCTCTCGCCGCCTGCGCCGTGAGCTGCGTCGTTCCACGGCAGAGGTGCGCTTTAATACGGCGTTCGCCGATATCATTCGAGCCTGCGCCGCACCGCGCCACTACGGACAGGGGACCTGGATTACGGACGATATGATCGACGCCTACGAGCGCCTGCACCGGACAGGCTGGGCGCATTCGATCGAAGTCTGGCAGGACGACGCGCTGATTGGCGGGTTGTACGGCCTTATTATTGGCCGCGCCGTATTCGGCGAATCGATGTTCAGCCTGCGCTCAAATGCGTCCAAGATCGCCTTGCTAACGCTGGATAGAATGTTGTCAGACGGCACCTTTGGCATTATTGATTGCCAGGTGCGATCCAGCCACCTGCTCAGCATGGGCGCTGCGGAGATTCCTCGTTCCAGCTTTATCGAGACGCTGGGCAGGCTGTGCAACACACCCAGTGCCTTCAAAAGCTGGCCGAAACACCCGATCCGTGTGAGTGAATGGGTGCAGCAATGAGGCCTGTGGCTGTTGCTCATTGCAATACCGGAGGCGTTTCTGCACAATTCGCCAGCCTTTTAGCAGTACAGGACTTACAGACCCTTGGCGAAAGAAGAAGCCATTCAGATGGAAGGCGTCGTAACAGAGACGCTACCCAACACAATGTTTCGAGTTGAACTCGAGAACGGTCACGTGGTGACGGCACATATCTCCGGAAAAATGCGCAAGAACTACATTCGCATTCTCACGGGTGACAAAGTCACCGTGGAATTGACACCTTACGACCTCTCCAAGGGCCGTATTGTCTACCGTGGTCGTTAGCCCCGCGCCCTGACCCTTATTCTGGCAGGTGCGCCAGCTCTTTCAGCACCGGCTCCGCAATCAACTCCAGCTTACCGTCTTCACCCACGGTGATTTTCACGTGTCCGCCTGCTTCGAGGCTGCCGAACAGCAGCTCCTCGGCGAGCGGCCGTTTGATCTCTTCCTGGATGATACGTGCCATAGGGCGCGCACCCATCATGGGATCGTAGCCACGCTCCGCAATCCAGGCTCGTGCCCTGTCGTCGAGTTCCAGCGTGACGTTATTGTTCTCGAGTTTGGCCTCGAGTTCGACCACGAGTTTGTCGACGACCCGAATAACAGAGTCGAGTTCGAGCGAGGCGAACTGAATGATCGCATCGAGACGGTTGCGAAACTCGGGCGAGAACTTTTTCTTGATGATCTCCAGACCATCCGTCGTGTTGTCCTGCTGCGTGAAGCCGATCGACGTACGGCTCATTTCCTGCGCGCCCGCATTGGTCGTCATGACGATGATCACGTTGCGGAAATCTGCCTTGCGGCCGTTGTTATCAGTCAGCGTGCCGTGATCCATAACCTGCAGCAGCAGGTTGAATACCTCGGGATCCGCTTTTTCGATTTCGTCCAGCAGCACAACGGCGTGCGGGTTTCTCGTGACTGCCTCGGTCAGTAAGCCGCCCTGGTCAAATCCGACATAGCCCGGGGGTGCACCGATCAGGCGGGAGACGGTGTGCTTTTCCATGTACTCCGACATGTCAAAGCGAATCAGTTCGACTCCCATGAGCATGGCCAGCTGCCGAGTAACCTCGGTCTTGCCAACACCCGTTGGACCCGCAAACAGGAAGGCTCCGATGGGTTTTTCCTCTTCGCGCAAACCCGAGCGTGCCATCTTGATGGCCCCGCCCAGCGCCTCAATCGCCCGATCCTGACCAAAAATCGTCAGTTTCAGGTCGCGCTCGAGCGTGCGCAACGCGTCGCGATCCGATGCGGACACACTCTTCGCCGGAATCCGTGCCATCTTTGCCACAATATTCTCGACCAACTCCACGGTCACCGTTTCGCCACGATTGGCGACCGGGATCAGGCGCAGGTTGGCGCCCGCCTCGTCCATCACATCGATCGCCTTGTCCGGCAAATGGCGGTCGTTAATATGCCGTGCCGACAGCTCGACAGCCGCTTCAAGCGCCGCCGGTTCGTAGCGAATGCCATGATGTTCCTCGAAACGCGACTTGAGGCCATTCAGTATCGCGATCGTTTCGGGAATCGTTGGCTCAGGTACATCTATTTTCTGGAAACGTCGTGCAAGTGCATGATCTTTCTCAAAAATCCCTCGGTATTCTGAGTAGGTCGTGGAGCCAATGCAGCGAATTTCGCCATTCGCCAACACCGGCTTGATCAGATTGCTGGCGTCCATCACACCACCCGAAGCCGCGCCCGCGCCGATCACTGTGTGAATTTCGTCGATAAATAACACGGCGCCCGGATCCTTCTGAATCTCGGCGATGACGCCCTTCAGGCGCTTTTCAAAGTCACCCCGGTATTTCGTGCCAGCGATCAGTGATCCCATGTCCAGCGCATAGACCGTGCTGTCCTGAAGTACTTCCGGAACGCGTTCTTCTGTAATCAAACGAGCCAGCCCCTCGGCCAGCGCCGTCTTGCCGACACCGGCCTCACCCACGTACAGCGGGTTGTTCTTGCGGCGCCGGCACAGGATCTGGACCGTCCGCTCAATTTCGAGTTCACGCCCGATCAGCGGGTCGATCTTGCCCTCGATAGCGCGCTGGTTGAGGTTGGTCGCATACAGCTCCAGCGGTGAAGCCTCGACCTCTGCCTCGGCCTCGACCTGCGTCTCCCCGTCCTCGCCCGTTTCGCCTGACAGCTGTGGCATGCCATGCGAGATGATGTTGACCACATCGAGTCGCGTCACATCCTGCAAGTTCAGGAAATACACGGCCTGCGACTGCTTTTCACTAAATATCGCCACGAGGACGTTACTGCCCGTAACTTCCTTCTTCCCGCTCGACTGAACATGGAACACGGCTCTCTGCAGCACGCGCTGGAAGCCAAGCGTAGGCTGCACATCGGCCTCATCGTCGTCTGGCAGAAGCGGCGTCTGTTCGTCGATGCACTCAATCAGCTGCCGGCGCAATTCCGTAATGTTGCACTCACAGCCCTTCAGAATTTCGTGAACCCTCGGAATATCGAGCATCGCGAGCAACAAGTGCTCGACCGTCATGTATTCATGGCGGCGATCGCGGGCCCTTTGAAAGGCCTCATTCAGGCAAAATTCAAGCTCACTACTGAGCATAGTCGAGGACTCCTTTCACGATTCTTCCATAGTACAAAGTAAGGGGTGCTGGTGCTGCTCCGCAATACCCATGACCTGCGCAACCTTGGTTTCAGCGATTTCGTGACTGTATACGCCACAGACCCCCTTGCCTTTCGTGTGGACCTCCAGCATGACCTGCGTTGCGCGCGTTCTTTCCATACCGAACACCGATTCCAGAATCTCCACGACGAACTCCATCGGCGTGAAATCATCGTTGATCAGCACTACTCGATACAATGGCGGCTGCTTGATCTGCGGGCGCGATTCTTCAACGGCCAGATCATAGCCGCCGGGTTGCTCATGTTTTTCGGGGTGGTCATTCATAATCAGTTAGCGGATATACGGTCAATTCTGAGTATGTCAATAGCGGGAAGTCGCCACTGGGCAACTGCGCATCCAGTATATATGCCCCCATGGCCACACCGTTATATTATTGCCAAATAACGCATTTTCGGGTTATTCCTCCTTGTAGCTCCTCGGTCTCAACCCGTATCATCGGGTTCCTGCGTTTATATGGCGTATGGCAACGGAAGCTGGCTCGGCAGGACATGATAAGCAAAGCAAACTGGACGGATTTTTCGGGCGTCGCTGGAAGCAAAGCGCTCACCAACCTCAACAGGACTCTGCCCCCCTGGGTCAGCCTGTTCCTGGCTATTGCGATCGGCTGGCAAATCGCCAAAATCATCTGGATGCTGGTACCGGCCCCAGCGACCGGGGATATCATCGTGGCGCCGACCGGCATGCAGGCAATGTCTGTACCGTCGGGTACAGCGGCCGACGTTCAGGCCATCGCTGACAACCATATGTTCGGCCAAGCTGATGCGGAAGCCGCTCCCGCACCGGTTGCCGCTGTCGACGACAACCTGAGCGACACCCAGCTGACGAACCTCGTCCTTAAGGGCACGATCGCGTCGACCATTCCTGAATTCTCGGTTGCCGTCATTGCCGACCGCAATGCGGAGCAAAAAGTCTACGTTATCGGCGACACGGTGGCCTCCGGTGCCACGCTGCACGCTGTCTATCGCGAACGTGTGGTACTCAACGAGAGTGGGTCGCTGACAAACCTTCGAATTCCATCGGACTTCCCGCAGGGCGCGGCCTCAGCGTCGCGGCGAACGACGAATACCACGCGCCGGGCAGCAAACAACGACAATGCCCAAAGCATTCAGAGCGTCGTGTCCCAGAACCTGGCAAGCCTCTCTGATGTGATTCGGCCAACGCCGTACACGGTCGATGGCCAGCAAACCGGTTACCGGGTGTATCCCGGACGAAACAGGCAGCAGTTCGCGGCGCTCGGCCTGCGTCCTGGTGACCTGATCATGGATATTGATGGCCAGCCGCTGACGGATCCGACCCAGGCCATGCAGGTCTTTCAATCTCTCGGCACCGCCGAACAGGTGACTGTCACTCTCGAACGCAATGGCGAACAGCAAACTATTGTCCTCAAGACCAGCCAGCTCGATATGAGCGGTGAGCAAACCCAATGACGAAAAAATCAATAATCACAATTTCCCGCCCACTGCGGCTGCTATGCGCTTCAAGCCTGTTGTCCCTGACGGCACTGGCATGGGCGCAGCAGCCTGCCGCAACGGTCAACTGGAAGGACGCCGACATTCGGCAGGTCGTTGAAGCGGTGTCCGCCGTCACCGGCAAGAACGTCATCCTGGATCCCAGGGTTACGGGTAAGGTCACATTGCTGTCGCCTACGCCACTGGGTCCCGACGCGATGTACGCAGCGTTTCTGTCAATTCTCCAGGTACATGGTTACGTCGCGATTGAAAGCGATAACCTCGTCAAGATCGTTCCGGACGCAACGGCGCGACAGTTGCCCACGGCGATTGGCCCTGGTGGCGCCTACGGCCCTGACGATCTCACCACGCAGGTCGTTCAATTGCGCAATGTGGGTGCCACGCAGCTCGTGTCGTTGCTGCGGCCACTGCTGCCGCAGTACGGACACCTGGTCGCCCATGCGGGCTCGAACATGCTGGTTATTTCCGACAGAGCGGCAAATGTCGCGCGCGTGGTCAGCATCATTCGCCGTATTGACCAGGCCAGCGATGAGGACATCGAGGTGGTCTCCCTGCAACATGCGTCCGCCGGTGAAATCGTGCGTATCATGACTGCTCTGACCTCCACACCTCGCGCGGACGGTGCACCCGTCACGACAAGTCTTGTCGCGGATGCCCGCACTAACAGCGTACTCATTGGTGGCGACATGAAGGAGCGCCTGCGACTCAGAACGCTCATCGCGCATCTTGATACGCCGCTGGAAGATGGCGGTGACACACAGGTCCGCTACCTGCGCTATGCGAACGCCGAGGAAATGGCGACCAAGCTACAACAAAATTTCACCAGCCAGACGCAGTCCCCGGCAGGCCAGGCGGCGGCAGGCGCCGCGGCGGGCGACGTCAGTGTGTGGGCGGATACACAAACCAACGCACTGGTCATAAATGCGCCGCCGAAGATCATGCGCGCGACCATGCAGATCATCGACAAACTCGACATTCGGCGCGCCCAGGTTCTCGTTGAGGCGATTATTGTCGAAGTCATCATTGACAAGTCCAAGGAACTGGGCGTTTCTGTGGCTGTGGAAGGAAGTGGAACTGATGCCCCAATTGCCGTCACCAACTTCCCTGACTTCCTGGCCGGTATCGTGCAGTTAGGCAGTGCAAGCGGTGGCGGTGTGGTCGACCCGACAGGCCTGATCGGTGAAGGCGGCACGATTGGTGTGGGCCGTATAACCGATGACGGGGTCAGCTTCGCGGCCATTCTACGTGCCGTCGAAGGCGCTGCCGATACGAACCTGATATCGACACCGTCGATCGTCACAACGGATAACGAGGAAGCACAGCTCAATGTCGGGCAGGATGTCCCGCTGGTCAGCGGTTCATTCTCCAATACGGGAGGATCTGGCGCTGTTAACCCATTCCAGACCGTTAACCGCGAGGCGGTAGGCGTCAAACTCGCCATCACACCGCAGATTAACGAAGGCGACTCGATGGTACTCACTGTTTCCCAGGAAATTTCGAGCATCGCGCAGTCGGCTGCAGGTGCGGTGGATCTGATTATCAACAAGCGGACCATCGACACCACGGTGATCGTCGATGATGGAGAGATCCTCGTCCTTGGCGGATTACTCGAGGACGTGCTGCGCGAGAGTGACCAGCGCGTGCCTGTTCTCGGGCGCATTCCGCTTCTTGGCGTCCTGTTTCGTTCACGCAAGACCGAAAAGCTCAAAACTAACCTGATGGTCTTTATCCGTGCCACGATCTTGCGCGATGCGGCCCAAACCGCCTTCGAAACGAACCAGAAATACAACTTGATCCGGGATGTCCAGCAGGGCCGCGAAGGCACTGATGTACAGATGATGCCGGATCAGGTGCGCCCGATGTTGCCGCCGATCGAACAGTACCAGAAACCCAAAACGCCAGAGGAATCCCAGCAGTAATCGTCATGGAAGCTGAAACCAATATCGTCCTGGGGGCCGAGGTTCCCGAAGTAGCGGCACCGCGACATAACCTGCCCTTCACGTTTGCCAAGCGGCATGGCGTATTAATCCAGGAACTCACCCCATCCGAGGGCAAAGCGGTTTATCGCAGCGGCGCATCACCGCTGAGCCTCGCCGAAGCTCGGCGTTTCGTCGGCGTGCCACTCACCATGTCGCGCGTGTCAGCTGAAGTGTTCGACACCCTGTTGCAGGAATTCTATGAGCAGGACTCGGGGCAGGCCTCTCAAATGGTCTCCGGTCTCGATGAGGATTTCGACCTGACGCAGGTTGCGCAGGAGTTGCAGGAACCGTCCGATCTGCTGGATAGCGATGACGACGCACCGATCATCCGATTCATCAACGCGGTGCTCACCCAGGCCATCAAGGAAAATGCGTCCGACGTGCATATCGAGCCGTATGAGAATCGGCTCGGCGTGCGGTTTCGAGTCGACGGGGTACTACGCGAGGTACTGAAAACGAGGCGCGGGCTTGCGCCGCTGGTTGTGTCACGCATCAAGGTCATGTCGAAACTGGATATTGCCGAGAAACGTCTGCCACAGGACGGTCGTATCTCCCTGCGTATTGCGGGGCGCGCGGTCGATGTGCGCGTCTCGACGATGCCATCCGGGCATGGCGAACGCGTCGTGTTGCGACTGCTCGACAAACAGGCTGGTCGACTTGACCTGAAGTCGCTCGGCATGGATATGGCAACGGAAAAAAAGGTCGACGACCTCATCCACAAACCGCACGGCATCATTCTTGTTACCGGCCCGACCGGCTCCGGTAAAACGACAACATTGTATGCCGCGCTTGAGCGCATAAACGACAACAGCCGTAACATCATGACGGTTGAGGATCCGATCGAATATTTCATCGACGGTATCGGCCAGACACAGGTCAACACCAAGGTCCAAATGACGTTTGCGCGCGGTCTCCGCGCTATTCTGCGTCAGGATCCGGACGTTGTTATGGTCGGCGAGATTCGTGACCTTGAGACGGCGGAGATTGCAGTTCAGGCCAGCCTGACCGGTCACCTCGTCCTCTCTACCCTTCACACCAATACCGCCGCAGGCGCCGTCACGCGCCTGCGCGACATGGGAGTTGAACCCTTCCTGCTGGCATCCAGTTTGCTTGGCGTCCTGGCGCAACGCCTTGTGCGCGTCCTCGAAGATGACTCCAAGGTCCCGTACACGGCGCGCGAATACGAGTGCGACCTGCTTGGCCTCGATGCAGATAATCCACCGACGCTCTATCACGCTGGCGATGTACCCAGCGGAGGGTTCCTGGGACGCGCCGGAATATACGAACTCATTACGGTCGATGATGAAATGCGAGAAATGATCCACACCGGTGTCAGTGAGCAGGAACTGGATCGGCACGCACGCAAGACCAGTCCGAGTATCCGTGCCGACGGTCGTCGTCAGGTCCTGGCCGGCCGCACGACGGTCGAAGAGGTTCTGCGCGTTACCCGCGAGGATTAGCCTGGACCATGGGTGCCTTTGAATATGTCGCGATGGATCAGTCCGGCAAGCAGGCCAAGGGCCTGCTTGAAGGCGACACACCCAAACACGTTCGCCAGATATTGCGCGATCGCAACCTGTTTCCTGTCAGTGTTACCGAGGTCGCGAAGAAAGAGGCGCATCGGCAGAGCAGCTTTTCAATTCGCAGGGGGCTGTCATCGTCCGAACTGGCGCTGATAACACGACAGCTTGCCTCCCTGTCTCAGTCAGGCCTGCCGCTAGAGGAAGCGCTGCTCGCAGTCGCGCAACAAAACGATCAGCCGCGCACCAAGAGCATTCTTCTGGGTGTTCGCGCCAAGGTCATGGAAGGCCATTCCCTCGCCGATGGCTTTGGCGACTTTCCCCAGGCATTTCCGGAGCTCTACCGGGCGACCGTCGCTGCCGGTGAACAGTCCGGGCACCTCGATGTCGTACTTGAGCGATTGGCGGATTACACCGAGGCACGCCAGGAGTTGCGACAGCGCATTACCAACGCCCTCGTTTACCCGATTGCGCTGATCGTTATGGCCGTCGGCATCATCAGCTTCATGCTCGCGACCGTTGTGCCGAAAATTGTCGGTGTTTTTGAAAACACCTCAGCCG
>JAHEGH010000084.1 GCA_024639825.1 Gammaproteobacteria bacterium | reverse complement strand
CTGCGACCTGTGTGCCGTTCAGAAAATCCCGGCGAGTGATTTTTCGCTTCATCTGGTAACCCCCAAAACACAGCGACTACCACTGTACGAGATGTGAGCAGGCTTGCAAAGCGCGCTGGCAAGAAGTCAGCAACCCCGTAGAATACGATCCACGAAGCGTCCGTAGGCATCAGTAGCCATTCACTCGCACAGGGAAAGCTCCAGATCATGCAATACAAGGCCATCAAACTCGTCAAACGCCCGGAGCTACGCATCACGCCGGATTTATTTGAAACCGTAACGCTGGAAACGCCGGCCATTGTGGATGGGCAGATCCTGCTGAAGCAGACACACATGTCACTCGACCCGGCGATGAAGGGCTGGATGACCGATGACCGGAAAAGCTACATCCCGCCCGTGGAGCTTGGCGAGATCATGCGTTCGAGCGGGGTTGCAGAAGTTGTTGAATCGAAGCATGAAAGTTTTGCCGTTGGTGATCGCGTCGTTGGCATGATCGGTTGGACTGAGTACGCAGTGAGCGACGGCCAGGGCTTGAACAAACTTCCTCCTGGCGTTTCGGCCGAAGCCGTCCTGTGTGTTCTGGCGCTGCCCGGACTGACGGCATACCAGGGGCTCATCGAGATCGGCAAGCCAAAGGCCGGCGAAACGCTCGTGGTATCCGGTGCCGCAGGCTCGGTCGGCAGCATGGTGGGGCAACTCGCGAAGGCCGAAGGCCTGACGGTTATCGGAACGGCCGGCAGCGACGACAAATGCCGCTGGCTCGAGGACGAACTGGGTTTCGATAGTGCGATCAATTACAAGTCGGACGATCTGGCCGAGCAGATGGCCGGGGCGACGCCGAACGGCATCGATCTCTATTTCGAAAATACGGGTGGCCCGGTCCAGCACGTCGTGTTCAACCGTATGAACGCGCATGGCAGGATCATCGTTTGCGGCATGATTGCCGACTACAACACGGCAACGCCCGCCCCCGGACCTAGTTGGATCAACATTATCAAGCGCCGGCTAACGATCACGGGTTTCACGATGCCGGATCACTGGGATGACGTGCCGCGCATGATGCAGGAGCTCGCGACCTACCTCGCTGCGGGCAAACTCAAATATCGTGCGCACAAGCTTCAGGGGTTGGAGAGCGCGATCGAGGGCATCAACCTGTTGTTCACCGGAGGCAACACCGGCAAGCTCATGGTGGAACTGTGAGTCGAGCCGCTGCTCGGCATGAACTTAGACATAAGCTGACGCGTCTTCCTATCAGATTTATGCGGGGCGCGCCCCGACATACGTACGTTGGTCCTACATCCGTAGCTGGTATAGTTTCACCTTGTCGTACCAAAAGGAATGAGCATTATGAAATTCAACTGTTTGCGCCAGAGCCTGTTGCAGGTCGTGTCGCTGGCCATCATTTGCACCGGATTTGCCCAGGTTTCTCATGCCGGTGTCATTGAGACCAGCGTTCTAGCGGACCAGGAAGACCGCGCCACGAGCATTGCGCGAGTGGAGGTGCTGCTGGCCTCAGCAGAAGTTGCGAGGCAGTTCGAGAAGCTGGGCGTGGACCAGGCGCTGGTAGCGCAGCGTATCCAGACGCTTAGCAATACCGAGTTGCTGCTGCTCGAGGAGCAGATGGATCAGCAGGTTGCGGGCGGCGATGCGCTGGCCGTGATCGGTACGGTGTTCCTCGTATTGCTGATCCTCGAACTCGTCGGTGTGACGGATATCTTCAAGAGTATCTGACGAGCGAGAAATGCGCTGAACAGGCAATCGCTTCGGAAGGGCTGGGTTTTGCCAGCCCTTTTTATTTTTCTTTCGGGCTGCGCTTCGATACCGCCCCATATCGCCGAGCTTGAGGCGAGTCCAGCGTCTGTTGAACTTGTCGACACACCGTTTTTTCCACAAGAGAGATACCAGTGCGGGCCGGCGGCGCTAGCGACGGCTATAAGCAGCAGCGGGATCGCGGTCGACTTGCAGGATCTTGTCGATCGCGTCTATCTGCCTGGCAGGCAAGGCAGTCTGCAGGTCGAAATGCTGGCTGCAACGAGGTCCGTCGGCCGGCTTCCTTATGTGATCGATGGAACTCTTCAGGCCTTATGGAATGAACTGGCCGCGGGTCGCCCCGTCGTCGTTTTGCAAAACCTCGGTGTGGCGGTCATACCCAGGTGGCATTTCGCCGTCGTCGTCGGTATTGATACCGAACGTGACGCAATCCTGCTTCGTTCCGGCGTCGAGCAACGCAGGGTCACGTTGCTCAAGACTTTTCTGCACACCTGGCGGCGCAGCGACTACTGGGGATTTATCGTCCTCCGGCCTGAAGAACTGCCGGTCGACGTCGATCGGCAGCGCTACCAGAAGGCGGTTGCTGCGCTGGAAAAAGCGGGCCACACGGAGGGGGCCGCCGTGGCCTGGAAGATGGCAATCAATCAGTGGCCGGGCAACCCGGTCGCGTTGTTTGGCCTCGGCAATATCGAATTATCGCTGGGCAACGACCTCGAGGCTGAGGCGTACTTCCGTGCGATCGTGGAGCTCGATGCGAAGTCCGTGGCGGTGCGAAATAACCTTGCAATTGCCCTGGCCAGGCAGGGCCGCTATGCGGAAGCGATGGAGGAACTTTCGATCGCCGGAAATCATGTCTCTGACCCGGCGATTGCAGCAGAGCTGGCCGACACCGAGGCGCTCATTGTGGAGCTATCGCGTGACGCTGCGGCGCGAGATTAAAGACAGGGTTTTAAGATGGGGCTTTGGCCCCCTTTTTTATTGTCCGGCCTCGAATACGCTACGTCCACCTACGACGGTACGCAGCACACGCGTATCCCGGATGTCGTCGACCTCGATGGTGGTCAGATCGCGATCGAGGACGACGAAGTCGGCAAGCATGCCTGCCTTGAGTCTGCCGCGGTTGTCTTCATCGTAGGAGGCGTAGGCGCCGGCAATGGTGTAGGCGCGCAGTGCTTCCTCAACCGTGATTTTTTGCTTCGGCACCCAGCCCTCCGGGTGCGCGCCGTCGAGGGTGCGTCGCGTGACCGCGGCATGTATTCCGTCGATGACGGACGCCGGCGCGACGTACCAGTCGCTACCGAAGGCAACGCGCGCACCGCCATCAACGAGCGAACGAAACGCGTACGTGGTGGAGGCGCGCTCCGGGCCGATGACGCGCTCTGCCCAGCGGCCGTCATCGATCGCATGATAGGGCTGCATGCTCGCAATAATGTCTTGCGCCGCGAAGCGGTGCAGGTCGTCGGGATGGATGTGCTGTGCATGTTCCATGCGGAAGCGGCGATCGCGCGGACCGTTGGCCTCAGATGCATCGAGGAAGATATCGAGCAGGTCGCGGATAGCACTGTCGCCAATGGCGTGTACGACGACGTGCAGGCCCGCGGCGTCGGCGGCGGTCACCCAGGTCCGCATATCGTCGACCGGGTTGATCAGCATGCCGCGGTCGTCCGGCGCATCAGTGAAGGGCTCGAGCATGGCCGCCGTGTGCGAGCCCAGGGAGCCGTCCATGAAGCCTTTGAGGATGCCCGTTGTCAGCATCTCGTCGCCACGCCCGTTGCGCTCAATATCGGTGGCCAGGTTCTGCCACTCGGCAAGTGGCACAGCAGCGTAAATGCGTACCGTCAACTCATCGCGTGCATGCGCCCGGCGAAACACGGCGAGATTGTCGAAATTGCCCATGTCGTGCACGGTCGTCACGCCGTTCGCTGCGAGGTAGTTGAGCGCAGCGCGCAACTGCCGGTCGCGGCGCGCGTCTGGCGCGGGCGGTACGGCAGCGTAGACCGGGTTCATGGCGTTGTCCTTGAGCAACCCTGTGGGTCTTCCGTTGGCGTCGCGAATAATCTCCCCTCCTGAGATATCGGGGGAGTCGGCATCTACGCCAGCAGCCGCAAGGGCGAGCGAATTCGCGAGCGCCATGTGCCCGTCGAGCCGGAAGACCCAGACCGGGTTCTCGGGAGTCAGGTCGTCGACCCAGTCGCGCGTCGGCAGCTCGCCTCCCCAGGCCTCGTGATCCCAGGTGCCGCCGAGGATCCATTCGCCGGGTTCAATCGTCTCAACGTAGTCAGCGAAACGCTGCCGGAACTGCTCGCGGCTCGTGACGTCGCGAAGCTGTACGGACTCCAGCGCCTCGCCACCGTCGAGAAAGTGTACGTGGCTGTCGATGAAGCCAGGCACGACCAGCGCGCCCCCATCGACGAGCTCGGTTGATGACGTGACGTAAGGCGCAATGTCCGTGTTGGAACCTACGGCAAGAATGCGCTCGCCGCTGACGGCCATGGCTTCCGCCCATGGTTGTGCATCGTCCCCGGTCCAGATGTGCGCGCCTGTGACGGCCAGTGTCGCGGTCGGCTGTTCCGGCGCACAGCCGGCGAGACTGGAGAGCACGACGAGGGAGAGGATCGAAAATGGACGCATGATGGATTCCTGTGTCGGATTATCAGCCGGGGGACATTCAGAGCCTACTTTAGCCGATTAAGGGCGCCGGCAGTCAATAAGGCGATCCAGACACTGACAAGAAGTACGAGAGCTTCGGGGGAATTCAATACGCGCCGCACGACGCGTTACCCCTGTAATATGGGTACTAATTCTGCGCCCGATGCCGTAAGGAAACCTTCAGTGAGCACTCATTCTGGCCAATCTGTTACCGACCGACTCCGCCGGATTGCGGCCCAGCATCGCAGGAAGCTCTGGGTGTCGGGTGCCGCTGTTGCCTTGTATACCGTACTCGGGTTCTTCCTCGTTCCCTGGCTTGTCGAGAATCTGGCCGTTGACACGGTGCGCGAGCGCTATGCTTCAGAACTGAGCATCGAGAAAGTCGCGTTCAATCCCTATGTGCTGGGTCTGCGTATCGATGGGCTGGCAATGCAGGACCCGGAAGGCAAGCCCCTCGCTGGAGTGCGGCAGATCTATGTGAACCTGCAGCTGAGCTCACTGTTTCGGCTTGCCCCGACCTTTGCCGAAATTCGGCTTGATGCACCCGAAGTGCACCTGGTACGTGGTGCCGACGGCGCACTCAACGCGGCGTTTCTCGCGCAGCCAGCCAACGCGGAGCCTGCGCCCCGGCCCGAGCCCGCCGGGACGGAACCGCCACGGCTGATCGTGTACGAATTCGCAGTTAATGAGGCGGCGCTGTACTGGCGTGACGCGGTGCCACCGCAGCCGGTCGAGACGACACTCGGGCCGGTCAACATTGTCATCCGGAATCTCAATACGCTGCCGCAGCGTGAAGGGCAGCAGGACGTCGTCATCACGACGGAAACCTCGGGAACCCTGGGCTGGACGGGCACACTCCAGCTCAATCCGCTGCGTTCGGCCGGACACGCGGAGATACTGGGCTCGCACATGGAGCTCATATCGGCATACATCCGCCATACGAGTGGATTTGATCTGGTTCGTGGCCACGCCAACGTCGGTTTTGACTACGAGATTGATACACGGGCCGACGGCAAGCTGATGGCGCAGGTAGATAATTTCGAATTCGCGCTGGGCGACATTCTGGTAAGGACATTCGGGGCCGTGACAGCAGACGGTACGCCCGACGATCGCGATGTCCTGGCCGTGCCGGCATTCAATATCCGAGGCGGTACGCTGCGCTGGCCGGATCAATCAGTGACAGTCAGCGAAGTCGCGATCACTGATGCCGAACTGTCGGTTCATCGCGATGCGGCCGGGCTCGTAAATATCGCGCCACGCCCTAAAGACGCAGACGCCTCCGCAGCGCCGGAACAGTCCGGCCCGGACGCCAGCAACGACTGGAGCGTGTCGCTTGGGCGCTTCGCCATCAACGGCATGTCAGTCGGTCTCACAGATGACAGCCTTCAGCCTCAGGCACAAATCGGTGTCGACGACCTCACGCTGGCAATGACTGACATTTCCACAGCGGCCGAGGCCCGGTTTCCGACAGAAATCTCGATCGTAACGCGGACCGGCGGCACGATAAGCGTGTCTGGTGAGATTGGCATCCTGCCGGATGCCTTCGCGGAGTTGTCGCTGCGCGCAGAGGGCCTGTCACTCGCGGAATCCCACCCATACCTGAAACCGCTCGCGGACGTAAATCTCGACTCGGGCCAGCTCAGCATGGATGCCACCGTGTCGAGCGGGCCTGACGATGTGCTGGCGTACTCAGGCAACATCGCGATCACTGACCTCATGATTACCGAGACGGACGAAGGATCCCGGTTGGGAAGCTGGGATCGATTGGCGCTGGACCAGGTCGTGGTGAGTCTTGGCAGCCGCAAACTCGCGGTGTCTGAAGTGCGCTTCGAAAAGCCCTACGCCGACGTGTTTATCGCCGAGGACGGCAGTATCAATCTCGGGCGCATCGAGCCGGGAGAGCAAGAATCGGCAGAGGCTGTTGAAGAACCACCCGAAGCCGAACGGGAAGCCGGTGACACGTCGCCGTCGGACCCGCCGTTCGAAATTACGATTGGTCGCGTTGTCATCGCCGATGCAGCGGCCCAATTTGCGGACTTCTCGTTGCCCTTGCCGTTCGAGGCCAGCATTGCAGAACTTGGCGGTGAGCTGACCACCATTGCAACGACAAGTACCGAACCGTCCGACGTCAGGATGGAAGGCAAGGTGGACGAGTTTGGCCTGCTTCGGGTGTCCGGTACGATTACACCGCTTGATGTCACGAAGAAAACCGACATTCAGCTGCGGTTCCAGAATGTTGAGATACCCAAGTTTTCGGCCTACACGGTTGCATTTGCCGGCCGTGAAATTGCCAGCGGCAAGCTCGATCTCGACCTGGGTTACAAAGTTAACGATGGCGAGCTGGTCGGTGAAAACCGGGTCGTGCTGCGTGACTTCATGCTCGGCGACAAGATCGAGCATCCGGGTGCAATGAGCCTCCCGCTCGGCCTGGCCGTTGCCCTGTTGAAGGGGCCCGACGGCACTATCGATATCGATCTGCCTGTGCGTGGCGATGTCGCCGACCCGGAGTTCGGCTATGGCCGGGTCCTGGGCACAGCGCTTGTGAATCTCATCGTCAAAGCCGTGGCGTCACCCTTCGCCCTGCTCGGGAAACTCGTTGGCGCAGAGGCTGACGAGCTCGATCATATTTCGTTCTTGGTAGGACGCTCCGACCTGACGCCGCCCGAACAGGAACGCATCGCCAAAATTTCAGAAGCGCTCGGACTGAGACCAGAACTCATGCTCGAGATTAGTGGCGTCGTGGATCGGGAGGCAGACGGACTGGCGCTTCGCACGGCAAGGCTGGACGAACTTGTTGAGGCGCGTATTGAAACTGCCCTCAATGCGGGCGCGTCAGCTGCGATGTACGCGGAACGACGCTCCGCTGTTATCGAAGCGCTGTATCGCGAGGCCGGTAAAGACCAAAGCAGTGTGCTCGATGAGCTCAGGGCCCGATTTACGACCCAGACGACGGATGCTGAGAGCGGCCGCCCGACGTCGCAATTCGATGCGCTGGCCTACACCGCAGAACTGCGACGGCAGCTGATTGACCAGCAAATTGTGACGGAAGAAGAGCTCATCGCGCTTGCCAGGACGCGGGTCGATATTGTCAGGGCGGCGATGACGGCCACCAACGCAACGCTCGCAGACCGCATTCGTGCCGGCCAGCTGCAGGCAGTCAAGGCTGAAGACGACGACAGCGTGCGCATGGATGTCACGCTGAAGGCCGGGTCATGAGGAAGCGCTTGCGCACGGTCTGGAACAATATCCGCGATGTCGTCAGCATCTGGGGTGCGGGCACCATACTGTTTAATGACGGTCGTGTGTTCCACCGGAGTAGTCGTAATTTAAACTAGAATGGATTACTCAGTTGAACCGGCAGGTCCATGGTTACAGTTAGCTCAATAGTCAGCGAACTTCGGCGTAGGCGCGTTTTCAGGGTGGCTGGCCTCTACGTCGTTGGCGCCTGGGTGGTACTGCAGGTGTTCGATCTGGCGTTTGCGTCCTGGGGGCTCCCTGATACGACCTTGCGCTTCGTCTGGATTGCGGCAATTGTGCTGTTTCCGCTCGCCCTGATTTTCGGCTGGCGCTATGACATCACGCCGGAAGGGGTCATCCGTACGTCAGCAGCCTCCGGTAATGAAGACCTTTCTCTCAAAGCGGCGGACTACGTCGTGCTCGTTGCGTTTCTGACAGTACTTGTTGCCAGCGGCTGGTTGCTGGCGGGCAGGATTTCGGACGAAACGCCTGCGCCGGCGATGGACAATCTCCCGCAACGCAATATCGATCCGCTTTCTATTGCCGTATTGCCATTCGCGACGCGTAGCAACGTCGACGACACAGCGTTCTTTGCGGATGGTATCCACGACGATCTTCTTACAACCCTGTCGAAGGTTGCTGCGCTAAAGGTCATTTCGCGAACTTCGGTGCTCGAATACCGTGAAACGAGCAAGAAGATCCGTGAGATCGGACGCGAGCTGGGTGTTGCCAACGTCCTCGAAGGCGGTGTGCAGCAGGCAGGAGATAATGTACGCATCAACGTGCAGCTGATCGATGCCGAAACAGACGAACATCTGTGGGCGCATACCTACGATCGACGACTCTCTATAGAAAATATTTTCGATATACAGAGCGAAATTGTGGAGACCATCGCCACACAGCTTGCAGCCACATTATCGCCGCAAGAGCGCAACCGCATACGCCGCGATCGTACCGACAACCTCGAGGCGTTTCGTGAGTTTGCGCGGGGCAAACAGGACATGGCGCTTGCCTCCTTCGACGCGTTGAACGATGCAGTCGCGCATTTTGAGGCCGCTATCAATCTCGACCCGGAGTATGTTCTTGCGCATGCAGCGCTTGCGAACTCCTATGCGTCGATGGCCGGTACCGGCGCAATTTCAGTAGCCGAGATGGTCGCACAGGGTCGTGGCTACATTGACAAAGCCGTCGAACTCGATCCGGACAATGCTTATGTGCAGGCAGTACTCGCGCGTTTCGTGGCGGTGGAAGACGCTTCGGCCGGGGAAGCGTTGTTCCTGCATGCCATTGAGTTGGCACCGAACGATGTCGATGTACTGAGTATCTATGCTACCTATCTGCGTACCGCGCGTCGCAGCGAAGAAGCGCTACCTATACTCGAGCGGGCGCTGGATCTGGATCCGCTCTCCGTCATGCTGTATCACGATCTCGGTCGTGTGAACTTGTGGATGGGAAATTTTGAGTCCGCGCTCACGGCGTTCAGGCGCATATCGCAAATCAATCCGGGTAACCCTTATGCCGCCCACGGGGCCGGTATGGCTACTATCCTCAGTGGACAACTGGTCGAGGCGGGTTACTGGTCAGATGAAGCAGCGAAGATGGACCCGGCCGACTATGAGAATCCTGCAACAGCTGTAGTCGTCTACGTTAGTGCCGGAAACATGGAAATGGCAGAGCGTCGAATGCTGGAAGCTCTCGAGCTTGGACCTGCGGAACCCTATCCCTTATCGGTCCAGGCCTACTTTCTCTTGCATGCTGGTGAGAGGGAGAAGGCAATCGATATTGCCAGGGCCTCCTTGGCGAAGGGACTCGACGATCGCTGGGGCTCGGACGTAATTTTCCTCCGGCTGGTTGCAGACGATGCGCTTGCCACCGGGCAATACGAGGAAGCGCTGGCGTGGTTTGAGCAGAAAGTTCCTGAACTGCTCGGTGAGCTTCCCCAGGTTGATTCGACCAACATCGTGAAAGCAGTTGACCTGGGTCACCTGCTGCTCGCATCTGGCAGGGAGGCGAAAGCACGCTACTTGCTGGAAGCGGTTGTTGAGACCTTCGACGCAGAATACACGCTGGGGTCAGCGAATTTCCCGCTGGGTATTTCCAAGGTTGAGGCGCTCGCCTTGCTGGATCGCCGCGAGCAGGCTTTGTCAGAGCTACGTCGTCTGTATGAGGATGGCTGGCGCATGAGTTGGAAGTTCTATGGGCTTCTTTCACATCATCTCGACGCCATTCGGGACAGCGATGAGTTCAAGTCGATCATCGCCGATATCGAGGCGGATCTG
>JAHEGH010000028.1:8637-34217 GCA_024639825.1 Gammaproteobacteria bacterium | reverse complement strand
ATGAAGGAGCGTTACGGCGCCAGTTCACGATCACAGATGCTCAAGTATCACGTGCAGACATCCGGCCGCAGCCTGCATGCTCAGGAAATCAGCTTCAACGATATTCGTACGACACTGCAGGCGATGTACGCGCTGTTCGATAACTGCAACAGTCTGCACACCAACGCGTTCGATGAAGCTATTACCACGCCAACCGAGCAGTCGGTGCGGCGCGCGGTCGCGATTCAGCTGATCATTTCGCGCGAACTTGGCCTCAACTTCTGCGAGAACCCATGGCAGGGTTCGTTTGTAGTGAGCGAGCTGACCGACCTTGTTGAGGAAGCCGTCTACCAGGAGTTTGAGCGCATTTCCGAACGCGGTGGTGTGCTGGGTGCGATGGATACGATGTACCAGCGCGGCAAGATCCAGGAAGAGAGCATGTACTACGAGCATAAGAAGCACGATGGTTCGCTGCCGCTCGTGGGCGTTAATACATTCCTGCCGAAGGAGGGCCAGGAGGACGAGGTCCATGAGCTGGAACTCATCCGTTCAACAGACGCCGAGAAGCAAAACCAGATTCGTCATGTCCGGGCTTTCCAGGCGACGCATGCTGACGCCAGCGCCGAGGCGCTGCGGAGATTGCAACAGGTTGCGCGCGATCGCGGCAACGTGTTCGCCGAACTAATGGAAACCGTCAAATCCAGTTCGTTGGGACAAATCTCCGGTGCGCTATATGAAGTCGGCGGTGAATACCGTCGCAATATGTAGAAACAGGAGCCCCGAGTGAGCGAGATCGTCAAGTATGAACAACGCGATGCGGTAGCGGTTATTACGCTGCATCGTCCGGAAAGCATGAATGCGTTCGATACCGCGCTGCGGGCGGATGTTGCCGCAGCCTTTGCCAAAGCACACCAAGATGACTCGGTACGTGTTGTGATTTTTACCGGTGAAGGGCGCTGTTTTTCAGCCGGGGCTGATTTAAAAGCCGGCATCGACCGGGATGTCGAGGAAATTCTGCAGTCGGAATATCGTCCAATTCAGGAGGCGATCGCCAACATTCCCAAGCCGGTCATAGCTGCGGTACCAGGGTCGGCGGCTGGCATTGGCCTGTCGATGGCACTGCAGTGTGACCTGCTGATAATGGCTGACAATGCGTTCCTGTTATCGCCGTTTACGACGATCTCGCTGGTGCCCGACGGCGGTCTCAACTGGCTGCTGGTGCGGCAGCTCGGATATCGGCAGGCGTTCCAGTTGAGTGTCGAATCTGAACGGATTCCCGCTTCACGCTGCGTGGAACTCGGACTTGCCAACAAGGCGGTGCCTGCCGAATCGTTGTTGAGCTCGGCGATGGAGTGGGCGCAGGCGCTATCGAAACGTGCGCCGCTGTCGCTTACTGCGACCAAGAAGATCATGCGCTTTGCTGCGGATAACAACTGGTCCGACTCTTATGATCTCGAGGCGAAACTGCAGGGTGAGCTTCTCGGTAGCGAGGATAATCGAGAGGGCATTCAGGCTTTTCTCGAGAAACGCGCACCGGCGTTCAAGGGTAAGTAGCTATGGATCGCAGCCTATTCGATGAAGACCATGAGATGTTCCGTGATTCGGTGCGGAGCTTTATGAAAAAAGAGATCGGGCCGCACGCGGAACGCTGGAGCGAACAGGGCATTGTCGATCGCGAGGCATTCCTCAAAGCCGGCGAAATGGGGCTGCTTTGCATGTGGGTGCCTGAGGAATACGGCGGCATCGGCATGTCCGATTTTCGCTACGAGCAAATCGTAATGGAGGAGACCACGCGCTTCGGCGATCCCGGCGTCTTCTTCACGCTCCACAGTCGACTCGTCGCACCCTATATTGGAACGTTCGGGACCGATGAGCAGAAAGCGCGCTGGCTGCCGAAGTGCGTATCGGGTGAGAACATTCTCGCTGTCGCCATGACCGAGCCAGGGGCGGGCAGTGACCTTTCAGGTATTCGTTGCAAGGCGGAAGACAAAGGTGATCATTTCCTCCTCAATGGATCGAAGACGTTTATCTCCAACGGTATCCTGGCCGACATCGTCGTCGTCGCCGCGAGGACCGATACGACCAGTAAGCATGGAATTTCCCTGCTTGTTGTGGAGCGCGGCATGGACGGTTTCGAACGCGGCAGCAACATGAGCAAGATGGGCATGAAGACGCAGGATACCGCCGAGCTATTCTTCAATAACGTCAAGGTTCCCAAAGAGAACCTGCTGGGAGAGTTGAACCGCGGTTTCCACCACATGATGCATGGGCTCGCAGAGGAGCGGCTCATCGTGGCCTGCGGATTTATGGCCAATGCACATGCGGCTTTCGACGCGACCGTCGAGTATGTCCAGGAACGTAAGTTATTTGGCCAGTCGCTGGCTGATTTTCAGAATACGCGTTTCAAGCTTGCTGAGATGCGTACGGAGCTGGATGTGGGGTACGCCTTCGTAGACCGCTGTGTCGAGGAACACAACAAGGGTAAACTCACGACCGAGGACGCTGCAAAAGCGAAACTCTGGACGAGTGAGATGGAGAACCGCATTACCGACGAATGTGTGCAACTGCATGGTGGCAATGGCTTTATGACCGAGTACGAAGTCTGTCGCCGACATGCATCCGCCCGCGTGTCGCGAATCTACGCCGGCTCGTCCGAAATCATGAAAGAGATCATCGCGCGTTCACTCGGACTGGACCCGCGCAAGAAAAAGGCCTGATCTGATGCACGTTGCATTTGTTGGACTTGGCGTCATGGGCTATCCCATGGCGGGTTACCTGGCTAAAGCCGGTCACGACGCAGTGGTTTACAACCGTACGTCGGCGAAAGCCGAACAGTGGATTAACGAGCACGATGGCTCCAGCGCGTTGACGCCTGCGATGGCGGCGGCCGGTGCCGATATTGTGTTTTCCTGCGTCGGTAACGACGATGACGTGCGCGAAGTAATTCTCGGAGCGGATGGCGTCCTGGCGGGTATCGGACGTGGCGGGATTATCGTCGATCATACGACGACCTCCGCGACGATTTCGAGAGAGATTGATGTGGCGGCGGCGGAGAAGGCCGTTGGCTTCCTCGATGCACCGGTATCCGGCGGCCAGGCAGGAGCGGAAGCCGGCCAGCTGACTGTCATGGTCGGTGGTGACCAGGAAGTTTTCGAGCGTGCGGCGCCTGTCATCGATTGTTATGCCAAAGCGATCACCCTGATTGGCCCGGTTGGTTCGGGCCAGTTGGCCAAGATGGTGAACCAGATTTGTATTGCCGGGATTGTGCAGGGGCTGTCCGAAGGGCTGCACTTCGCCCAGTGCGCGGGACTGGATTCTGCGGTCGTTATCGAGTCAATTTCCAAAGGTGCCGCGCAATCGTGGCAAATGGAGAATCGTTGGCAGACCATGGTAAATGGTGAGTTCGAATTCGGCTTTGCGGTTGACTGGATGCGTAAGGATCTGGGTATCGCGCTCGATGAAGCGCGGCAGAACGGGGCACAGCTGGAGATGACCGAACTGGTCGATCGCTACTACGCGGAAGTCCAGGCAATGGGCGGTAGTCGCTGGGATACATCGAGTCTCATCGCTCGCCTGAAAAAAGTGTAGAATCCCTTCCCTCACAGGGGTGGCCAGCGGGCCTGAGATCCACAAGGGAACCCTTAGAACCTGATCCGGATAATGCCGGCGTAGGAAGGGATTCATGAAACATCTGTCTATCGCGCTTGTACCAGCCGCGCTTCTGTTTATTTTATTCACCGGTTCAGCTGCTGCCGACGAGGCAATTGACGAGATTACCGTCACGGCCGACTTTCGTGAGCGCCCGGCAGACCAGATGCCGGTCAGCGTCAGCGTCGTGTCCGGGGACTTTATCCGCGAAGCGGTCCAGCAGCACTTCGAGGAACTCGTGAATGTCATACCGAACCTCAACTGGTCGGGCGACGGCCATCGGGCACGCTATTTTCAGATTCGTGGAATAGGTGAACTCGAGCAGTACGAAGGCGCCCCGAATCCGTCGGTCGGCTTCCTGATTGACGACATCGATTTCAGCGGCATCGGCACTGTCGCGACGCTGTTCGATATGGAGTCCGTCGAAGTGCTGCGAGGTCCGCAGGGCAGTCGCTACGGGGCCAATGCGCTGGCAGGACTCGTGTATATGCGAAGTACGGCTCCTTCGGCGGAGCGGGACGGACGCCTGCAGCTGACAGTCGGTGACGATGACGCGCTGTCCGCAGGCGCCGCGTTCGGCGGCTCGCTGGACGAGGATGAAAGAGTGATGTTTCGTGTCAGCGGACAGCATCATGAAAGCAACGGCTTTCGCAACAACCCCTATCTTGATCGAGATGATACGAATGGCCGCAACGAGACGTCGTTGCGCGCTCGCCTGCAGGCGAGCGTTGGCGATGACCTCGAAATGAAGCTGGCTACTCTCTATACCGATGTCGATGACGGGTACGATGCGTTTTCGCTGGATAACAGTTACACGATGTTGTCCGACAAGCCAGGCAGGGATGCACAGGAAAGTGTCGGCGCGTCCCTGCGATTTGACTGGAGTGGCCATGCGGCTGGAACGCTGACATCGATCACATCGTTTGCGAACTCGAATATCGAATTCAGTTTCGACGCGGACTGGGGCAATGACGACAGCTGGGACCCGGTTACCTACGACTATGTCTCGCTGACCGACCGCGACAGGCAAACACTGAGCCAGGAATTTCGCTTCGTGACGGACAACTGGTTGCTTGGCGTATATGCCATGAATCTTTCCGAGGACCTGCAAACGAGCAACCTTGGCGACTACTATGACCCGTTCTACGATTTTGCAGATTCCCTGAACGACGAATTCAGCAGCGAATTCGAGTCGACTAATCTCGCCGCCTTCGGCCAGAGCGACTGGCGGTTAGGTGATTCAACGACGCTGTCGGCCGGTTTGCGCTTTGAGCAACGCAATACGGACTACAACGACACCGGTGGTACGAACGCGGATCCGTCTGAGTCGATGTGGGGCGGTGAGTTGAGCCTTGCGCGGGATCTAAGTGACGGTGTCATGAGCTACCTTGCACTGTCACGCGGGTACAAAGCCGGTGGCTTCAACCTGGGCTTGGTGCCACCCGATCGGCGTACCTTCGGTGATGAGATCCTTTGGAGTCTGGAGCTGGGCTTGAAGGCATCGCTGGCTGATGATCGTGTCCTGCTCAACGCGGCCGTATTTACCAGCCAGCGAGATGAGCAGCAGATTCGAATTTCCGAGCAGTTGAATCCAAACGATCCTGCCTCATTCGTGTTTTACACGATCAACGACACCGCCGGTGGTGAAACGCATGGCCTGGAGGCCGACCTGCGCTGGTTTGCGACGGACGCGCTGGAAATCTATGCATCTCTGGGTTTACTGCAGTCGAAACTCGGCGCCAGTGGGCGCGATCTCGCGCATGCACCTCGTTACTCAATGGCCGCCGGGACTATTTATCGCAACGCGAACGGTTTCTTCGCGCGTCTGGATGCGACCGCACGCGATGAGTTTTACTTCGATGTCAGCCACGACCAGAAATCGCAGTCTTACGAACTATTGCATGTGCGCATCGGCTATGAGGGCGAGAACTGGGCCGCGCAGCTCTGGGCTCGTAACCTGACGGATAAGAAGTATGCAGTGCGTGGCTTTTACTTTGGCAACGAACCGCCGGACTTCCCGGCTACTCTGTACACTCGTCTCGGTGACCCGCGACAGCTTGGGGTCACGCTCGAAAGGAGATTTAACTAATGAAAGTCGCAGTCGACATTAGCCTGTATCCACTGGATGCGGACTTCATTCCGCCGATCAAGGACGTTATCGATCGCCTCAATACACATGAGGATCTCGAAGTCTGGACCAATGCCATGAGCACGCAGGTGATCGGTGACTTTGATGCCGTGATGGACGCCCTGAAGACGGAGATCGGAAAAACCTTCGATCAGATTCCCAAAGGGGTGTTCGTTATGAAGATGTTCAACAACCCGGGACAGCATTGACTCCACTCGAGATATTTGCGGTCGTTATGGCAGTGGCATACCTGCTGCTCGCCATTCGCCAGAACATCTGGTGCTGGTTATGTGCTGCCATCAGCACGGCCATCTACGTGTGGCTGACGTTCGTTGCGAAGCTCTACATGGACACCGCGCTGCAGGTGTTCTATTTCGCGATGGCAGCATACGGGTGGTATGTCTGGACAACGGGCCGGCGGGACGGACACGAGAAGCCGGTCGTGGTCTGGCCCGTTTCGACACATGCCATCGCGCTTACGGTAATCTTCGTAGTCGGCGCGGCAAACGGCTACCTGCTGGATACTCGCACGGACGCGGCGTTCCCGTATCTTGACGCACTGACGACGTGGGCGGCGGTCTGGGCCACGTTCCTGGTTGCTCGCAAGGTGCTTGAGAACTGGTGGTACTGGCTGATCATTGACGCCGTGTACGTGTTCCTCTACTGGTCGAGAGACCTGAAGTGGACTGCCGGACTGTTCTTTTTCTACATTATTCTGGTTCCGATCGGCATCGCGAGCTGGACGCGATCTTACAAAGAGGCCGCTGCATGACCCAAAATCCAGGCTCAGTACTAAGAGGCTTGCCCGATTGGGCAGACGCCTCGTTTGAGCGGCTCGAGTGCGGGCAGACGCTCAGCTCCTGGATCATTGACGCTGGCGGCCGGAAAGCGGTGCTGAAAATCGATGATGCGCCTCGCAAAGATCCGTTCAATACGCGGCGAGCCGAAGCGCAAATACAGACGATTGCCGCGAGTCAGGGCCTGGCTAATCGCGTGCTGCATGTGACGGACACGGTCCTCATGACTGAATATGTCGAGGGCGTCGTCTGGTCACTCGATTGTCTTGAAGACAGCAGCAACATCGAACAGCTGGCCACAGCCCTTCGGAGGCTTCACTCACTGCCGCTCACAGGGCGGACGTTTGACGCGTCGGGTGCCGCGAGAGAGTACGCGAGCAGGATAGCCAACCGCGACGAGGAAAAGATCAGGGACTGCCTGCGCAAGATCGAGGCGGGGCCATTGCCGCCCAACCTGTGCTGTTGTCATAACGATCTGGTTGTGGCCAACATTCTCAATACGCCCGAGACGCGCTTCCTGGACTGGGAGTATGCGTGCGACAACGACCCATTCTTCGATCTCGCCACGATCGTGGCGCACCATGACCTGTCGGAGGCGCAGTGCACTACCCTGCTGGATGCGTATTTCGACGGTAACGGCGCACGCTGGTATGAGCAGCTGGCACGCCAGTCTGGTGTCTACGATGCGCTGCTTTACCTTTGGGAGCAGAGCCGGCGCTAGAATTACAGCGCCTACCAGCTATTGCGCAACTCACGCAGCTTCAGGAAAACCGACTTCGGGTCCGGGCTGTCGCCGAGCTCCGGAAAATCTTCAAGCAGCTTCGCGATCACAGCCGGGCTCTGCAGCCGGAAGAACGTATTCATTTCGCGCTCCTGGGCCAGCGTCGTCACGAGTGCATCGTCCGGATCCTGGTTTCGATAGGTATCCAGCATTTGTTTGGCTGCCGCATTGTCGGGCTCACGATCGAGCGTGAATTCGAGATTGTTTACAAGGTAGTCGTGCCCGGGATACAGCCGCGTGTTTTCTCCGAGTGCGTCCAGTTGCTTGCAAAAGGTTTCGTACAATTCCTCGGGGTGACCGCCGTTGTGGCAATTCCCCGCACCGGCATTAAAAAGCGTGTCGCCTGAGAACAGGGCGGGCTGATCGGTATGCGACAACAGGCAGATGTGACACATCGTATGACCTGGCGTATCGAGGCACTCGAGTTCGACCGTCTTGCCGACCTTGATGATGTCGCCCGCGCCAACACCCCGGTCCATATTCGGTATACGTTTGTGGGCATCCTTGTGTGCGATGATCTTTGCGCCGGTCGCGTTCACCACGCCCTTGTTACCCCCGGTATGGTCCGCGTGTTCATGAGTATTGAGGATTTGTGTGATCGTCCAGCCGCGCTCCTGAGCGACATCGAGGCACTTCGTGAAGTCCAGCGGATCGATGGCCAGCGCTTCGCCTGATTCTGCGCACGCGACGAGATAGTTGAAATTGCGATAGGCGTTACCGGTCCATACCTGCTCAACGATCATTCCTGTGTTGCCTCCCGCACATACACCTGCTGTCCACCGACCCAGGTTTCGAGGACGACGATGTCGTCGATCTCTGCAGCCGGAACCGTAAAGTAGTCCCGATCGATAACGATGAAGTCGGCCCACTTGCCGGGCTCGAGGCTGCCAAGCCGGTCTTCCTGCCGGGCGGCGTACGCGCCGTCCAGGGTGAATGAATGCAATGCTTCAGCGCGCGTCAGGGCCTGGTCAGCGTACCAGCCGCCCTCGGGTTCGCCGTCACGACCCTGGCGCGTAACCGCCGCGTACAGGCCATGGAAGGGATTGGAGAGTTCAACCGGGAAATCCGAGCCGTTCGCGACAATTACGCCTGCGTCGAGCATGCGTCGCCAGGCATAGCCACCGAGAATTCGCTGCGGACCGATGCGGTCTTCCGCCATGTTCATGTCACTGGTCGCATGAGTGGCCTGCATCGACGCAATGATTCCGAGTTTGGCAAATCGCGGGATGTCCTCAAGCGTCACGATCTGGGAGTGCTCGATCCGATTGCGCAGCGGTGACGGTTTGCCACCCTGCGCTTTCTCAAAAGCATTCAGCGACATGCGGTTGCCGAGGTCGCCAATGGCGTGAATGCCGACCTGGAAGCCCATGCCATTTGCCTTCGCAACCATGGCGTCGAGTTCTTTCTGGGTCCAGAACGGCAGGCCACGGTTTTCGGGGTCATCCGAGTAAGGCTCGATCATTGCAGCGCCTCGACTGCCAAGTGCGCCGTCGGAATAGAGCTTTACCGACGAGATCTCCAGCCTGTCGTTGCCGTAGGCATAGATCGGCTTGCCGATAGCATCGAGTACCTCGCCGGCGCCGCCCGTCATGGCATAGATACGCATGCCGAGGTCACCGTCGTCCGCCATGGACATGTAGATCTCTGCACCTTCGATGTCGATACCCGCGTCATGCACGCTGGTCATCCCTTCTGACAGCAGCGTATCGACAGCGGCCCTGATCGCGGCACGGCCCTCGGCCTTATTCGGCCTAGGTACGTGCATTTCCACCAGGTCCATTGCCATGTCGATGAGGACGCCGGTGGCGCGACCGTTGTCGTCCCGAATGATCTTGCCGCCGACCGGGTCGGGCGTGTCGTCGTCGATGCCGGCCAGTTTCAGGGTGACGCTGTTGGCCCAGCCCGCATGGCCATCAATGCGCCGCAGCCAGACCGGGCGATCATTGACGACGGTGTCGATGTGCGCGGCTGTCGGAAATTCCTTGACGGGCCACAGTACCTGGTTCCAGCCACGGCCGGTGATCCAGCGCGTGTGCGGCTTGTCGTTGCGGTACTGCGCAATAGCGGCTACCGCATTTTCAACACTCGAAACGCCGGTCAGATCGAGGCTGGTCTTGAGGAATCCGAGTCCGGCGACGTGAGCGTGTGCGTCGACAAGACCAGGCAAGACCGATCGGCCCTGGCCATCTATCTTGCTCGCGTCGGCGTATTGTTCCAGCAAATCGGTGTCGCCGGTCGCCACGACCCGCCCTGCATTATCAAACACGAGCACCGTGAACTCGACGATGCCGTCGTCCGTTGATGTGTGGCCATTAATGTTGTGCAACACTGTCTCAGCGCCTGCAATGGTCCATGCCAGCAGTAGGAGAAGGGCCAGAGCAGAATGTTTGTACAGGGTCATGGCAACGCCTCGTTCGTCTTGTGGAGCGGCACACGATAACATCAGCCCATGATGAATCCAGATGCAAACAGAAAAATTCTCTGCGTCGGCGTTAATTACCGACCGCATATTGAAGAGATGGGGCGCGAGATTCCCGAGTTCCCGGTGGTTTTCGTGCGTTTCCCTGGCAGCCTGGTTGGTGATGGTGAGCCGATGCTCCGTCCGCGCGTCTCGGAGCAGTACGATTTCGAGGGGGAACTCGCCATCGTGATCGGCAAGGCGGCAAGACATGTGTCGAGAGCGGACGCGTATGACTATATCGGCGGCTATTGCTGTTTTATGGATGGGTCAGTCAGGGACTGGCAGCGACATACCGGCCAATTCACCGCGGGCAAGAACTTCGAGCGCAGTGGAGCCATCGGGCCGATGGTTCCTGCCGCCCAGATACAGGACCCGACTGCGCTGCTGCTGACGACCCGCGTGAACGGCAAGGTCATGCAGGAAGGCTGCATCGGCGATCTCGTGTTCGATATTCCGGCGCTTCTCGAATATTGCTCGACGTTTACGGAACTTCAGCCCGGCGACATTATCGCAACCGGAACGCCGGGAGGCGTCGGCGCGGCCCGCAAGCCGCCTGTATGGCTCAGGGACGGGGATGTGGTGGAGGTCGAGATATCGGGTGTCGGGGTGCTCAGCAACCCGGTACGGGACGAATAAGGCCGTAAACAGGCTTTACGCGTTGATTTTCCACGAAAAGCCTACCTGAACGGGTTGTTGCATTTACGCTACAAAAACAACAGCGATGTTGGATTCCGGTCTGGAAACCGTCTAAAGGATTGACATTAGGCGATATTTCTGCGAATTTTCAACTCAGCAAGCGTAGTCTTTCCACAACAGATCGACTGCGATGCGAAAGATAAACACCTTCAGGTACGACTTGGCGGGGGAATCAGGGGGCCAGGACCACGTGCTAACGTAGGTTTGGAAAAAGCGGTTTCGCAAGAAGCCGCTTTTTTTTGTTTGTGGCATGTGGCTCCGCCAGCGATACTCCCGCGCTATGAATAAAAACTCCCTGCTCAATCGCATCTTGTCAGGCAGTCTCGTGCTGCAGATCGCTATCGGCATTGCCGCCGGCATCGCGCTGGCTTTCATCTCGCCCGACGCGGCGGAATCTTCGATGTTGCTCGGCAACTTGTTTGTGTCTGCGCTGAAAGCTGTCGCGCCGGTCCTTGTTCTGGTGCTCGTCGCATCAGCGATAGCCAACCGTAAAGCCAGCCACACGTCGCAAATGCGGCCCATCGTCATCATGTATTTCCTCGGTACGGTCGCGGCGGCGCTGCTTGCTGTAACTGTGAGTACCATATTTCCAACGACGCTCGTGCTGCAGGTGACAGAGGTCAGCCAGAGCGCGCCAAAGGGCATTGGGGAGGTTCTCGAGACACTGCTGCTCAAGCTCGTAGATAACCCGATTAATGCGATGCTGAATGCCAATTACATCGGCATCCTGGTTTGGGGTGTCCTTCTCGGCGTATTTCTGCATCACGCGGCCGAGACGACGAGGACCGCGCTGCACGATTTGAGCAATGCGGTGACCAGCATAGTGCACGTCGTTATACGGCTCGCGCCGGTCGGCATTTTTGGTCTGGTCGCCGGTAATCTCGCCGAGGGCGGTCTCGGTGTTCTTGGCGGGTATGCGCGTATCCTGACGATATTGCTCGGTTGCATGATCGTCGTTGCGCTCGTGATCAACCCACTAATCGTTGGGATCAAGACGCGAAGAAATCCATACCCGATCGTCTTTACGGCGCTGCGTGAGAGCGGCATGGTCGCATTTTTCACACGTAGTTCGGCCGCAAACATCCCGGTCAACCTGGCGCTGTGTGAGCGCCTCGATCTTGAGGAAGACACCTATGCTGTGTCGATCCCGCTGGGCGCGACGATTAATATGGGCGGTGCGGCAATTACGATTACGGTTCTGACGCTGGCCGCTGTGCATACGCTTGGCATCAGCGTGGATCTTCCCACGGCCCTGCTGCTCAGTATCGTCGCGGCTTTGTCCGCGTGCGGTGCGTCGGGCGTTCCCGGCGGCTCGCTACTACTGATTCCGTTAGCCTGTGGGTTGTTTGGCATTTCAAATGACGTTGCGATGCAGGTTGTTGCCGTCGGGTTCGTGATCAGTGTTTTGCAGGACTCGGCTGAAACCGCGCTGAATAGTTCTACGGATGTCGTTTTTACAGCGGCGGTGGCGACCAGGAAAAATCGCACAAGCTAAGAGGAGGCGGGCGAGACATGCATACAGGAATTGCCAGGAAACTGTTCATCGGGGTCGCCGCTGTGTGGTGCGCCACCGGCGCCATGGCGTCGCCGCTGTCGCCTGAAGAGCAACGCATGGTTGATTGGATCGACGCCCACAGCGAGGACGCTATCGCCCTGCTTGAGGAGACCGTCAACATCTCGAGCGGCACGATGAATCACGATGGCGTACGCAAGGTCGGCGATGTCCTGCGCCGTGAACTGGACGCCCTTGGGCTCGAAACCGAGTGGATCGATCTGCCACCGGAAATGGAACGGGCAGGGCACCTGTTTGGACGCAAAGTCTCAGGTTCGGGCAAGAAGTTCGTGCTGATCGGGCACCTCGACACGGTGTTCGAGGCCGATGACGATTTCCAGGCATTTTCGCGCAATGGGGATACGGCGACCGGCCCCGGCGTTGAAGATATGAAGGGCGGGAACGTGGTCATCGTCTATGCGCTCAAGGCCCTGCAGGAAATTGGCGCTCTCAAGAACATACCGGTGGTGGTGGCTTACACAGGCGAAGAAGAAAAAATGGGCACGCCCCTCGCCGTGTCTCGCAAAGACCTGGTGGAGGCCGGTCAGTGGGCCGACTACGGTTTGGGGTTCGAGTCGGCAATTACTTATGATGACGCCGATTGGGGCACCGTCGCGCGACGCAGTTCGTCTGGCTGGATACTGACCGTTGAAGGACGGCAGGCGCATTCGTCGGGCATCTTCGGTGCTGAGACGGGTGCCGGTGCGATTTTCGAAGCGTCGCGCATTCTCAACGCATTTTATGAAGAAGTGCGCGGCGAGGAACACCTGACGTTCAATGCCGGTACGATTCTGGGTGGCACCGACGTTGATTACTCGCCGGGCCAGAATCGCGGTACGACATTTGGCAAGACCAACGTCATACCGAGGATGGCCGTGGTGCACGGCGGTATCCGTACGATTTCCCAGGATCAACTCGAGCGCGCGCAGGCGGCGATGCGGGGCATCGTTGCGAGGAACCTGCCGCACACAACGGCCACGATCGAGTTCTCCGAAGGCTATCCGCCCATGTTCCCGAGCGAGGGCAATCGCGGCGTGCTTGCAGTGCTTTCTGAGGTTAACGAGGATCTGGGCCGCGGCCCGATGCAGGAACTCGATCCATCAATGCGGGGCGCGGCGGACGTGTCTTTTGTGTCACCGTACACCGATGCGATTGCCGGGTTGGGGCCGCTCGGTACCGGCGGACACACACCTAACGAGACCATTGATCTTCTCTCCATACCGCTCGCGATCAAGCGTGCAGCGATACTAATGTACCGTCTTGGCAAGGCTGAAGAGACCGACTAATCATGGGGCATGACCATCACCATCAGCATGATCACGACCATGATCACACGCACGTTCATGCCGCGAGTGAAAGTAACCTGAAACGCGTCATGATCGCGCTGGTTCTTACCGGCACATTCATGTTTGTTGAGGTGGTGGGCGGTATCCTGTCAGGCTCACTCGCACTGCTCGCCGATGCCGGGCACATGCTGACGGACACGATGGCGCTGGCGCTGGCGGCCGCGGCGTTTCACGTTAGCAAGCGGCCACCCGGTGGCAACCTGACCTACGGTTACCAGCGTTTCCAGATTCTCGCGGCATTCGTCAACGGTCTCAGCCTGCTGTTGATCGTTGGCTGGATTCTTTACGAAGCCGTGGAGCGATTCATCTATCCCCGCGACATCCTCGGAGAGACGATGCTCGTTGTCGCCGCCGCAGGACTTGTTGTAAACATATTTTCATTTGCCGTATTGCATACGGGCGACCAGGATAACCTGAACATTCGCGGTGCCGCGCTGCATGTCGCGGGTGATCTTCTCGGATCAGTCGCCGCGATTGTGGCCGCAATCGTCATTATTTACACGGGCTGGACGCTGATTGATCCCATCCTCTCGGTTGCTGTGGCCATGCTTATTCTCCGTAGCGCCTGGTCGCTGGTTAAGCGTAGCGCGCACGTTTTATTGGAAGGTGCGCCAGACTGGCTTGATGTGTCCGACATGCAGGAACGCGTCGTGGCTAACGTGCCCGGCGTTTCGGGTATTCACCACGTCCATGTATGGGGTTTGACGCCACAGCAGCTCATGTTGACTATGCACGTTACCTTGGCGGGCGATGTGCCAAGCCAGTCGGAGGTCGTCCGGCACGTAAAAGCGTTTGTCGAGAAGGAATACGGCATTGGCCATTCAACGGTCGAAGTCGAAATCGACGGCTGCGCGGACCACTAGTCGTCGGGAGTAACAATTCCGATGTAAGGCAGGGTTCGATTCTGCTCGGCGTAGTCGAGTCCGTAACCGACAACCCATTCATCACCGATATCGAAGCCGACATAGTCGACTTTAACGTCCACCTCGGCGCTCTCGGCTTTGCGTACCAGCGCGCAGGTGCGGACAGAGGCGGGTCGATGCGATTCGAGCATCCCAATCAAATATTTGAGGGTGTGCCCGGTGTCGACGATGTCTTCGACAATCAGGACGTGTTTTCCCTCAATATTGCCGCGTACGTCCATGACAAGTCGCACGGCACCCGATGAGCGGCTGCCATTGCCGTAACTCGACACGGCGATAAACTCGATCGTTCGCGGGATACTCAACCGGCGTGACAGGTCAGCAAGGAAAATGAACGAGCCCTTGAGGACGCCGACCATGACAAGTTCATCGTTATCGTCGTAGTCGGCGGAAATCTGCTCGGCCAGTTCCTGGACGCGGCTCTGGATTTCCTCTTCGCTAATCAGTACAACAGGCATGGTCATGGGAATCGAGAATAGGGTATGAAACGCTCGATCGCAATCGCGGGCAATATGGGGACCGGCAAATCGACGCTGGTCGAGTTTCTGCACCGGACCTATGGCGTTGCGCCATTCTACGAACCCAATGACGAAAACCCGTATCTCGCGGATTTTTACAAGGACATGAAGCGCTGGGCGTTCCAGTCGCAGCTGTACTTCCTGTCCAACAAGTTTCGCCTCCACCAGGAACTGGATCGACAGTCGGGCGTTGTTGCGCTCGATCGCACGATTTTTGAGGATGCGGAAGTCTTTGCGACCGCCTTACATCAGATGCGCAAGATCTCGAAGCGCGACTGGGAAACCTATCGTGGTTTTTACGACGCGATCCTGGATGCCATTCGGCCACCGGACCTGATGATTTACCTGCGATGCTCAATGCGCACTCTCCGGCAGCGCATCGCGTTGCGTGGGCGCAAGATGGAGCAGGACGTGCCGCTGGCCTACCTCAAGCGGCTCGATCGTCTGTATGAGAACTGGATCGAGTCGTACACCATGAGCGAGGTCCTTATTCTCGAAACGGACGAACTCGATTATATTCATGACCTTGTGCACCGGCTCGACGTGATGGGGCGGATTGAGTCCGTTCTGCCGAAGGAGATCGGAAAGCCCCATTGCTAGACAAAATGCCGTATCCGTAGAATTGCCTATTGCGGTTAGTAATGCGAATCATTATCATTTCTCCCATAGTCCAAGCAGTGCCGGAAAAATCCAGCATTTATAGGAAGTTATGGCGATCAACGGCAGCACACTAGCAACGCTCAAACGCGGCCAAAGGGGCGTCATCCGCGCAATCAACTCTGCGGACCCCCAGGTACAGCGCCTGATGGTCCTGGGCCTTGTCGAAGGTACCGAGGTTGAGCACGCCAGCTCGGCGATCGGTGGTGATCCGATGGAATTTCGTCTTTTCGGTTGCGGCATCTCCCTGCGCCTGGAGCATGCCCGCCATTTTAAAGTTGCGCCTGTAGGGGCTGGTGACTAGTTCCGCTGAAATCCGCGTTCCCGCAGATGAGATAACCGTAGCGAAGCGCATCGATGCGAGCATAGCGGTTGTCGGCAATCCGAATTCCGGCAAGAGCACGCTCTTCAATCGACTGACCGGGCTGAAGCAGCGCATCGGCAATTACCCAGGCGTCACCGTCGAGAAGCACATCGGTTTGCTGAAAACCGACGACAAGGTCGTCGAGCTGGTGGACCTGCCTGGCACGCATTCATTAAGTGCTCACTCGCTCGAGGAGCAAATCGCGGTCGATGTGATCTTCGGCCGGATGGCAGGCACGAAGACGCCAGACGGTGTCCTTGCGGTCCTCGATGCTACCAATCTTTACCAGGGCCTGTTTTTGGTCCAGCAGCTCGTTGAACTCGAGTTGCCGACGGTCGTCGCCCTGACGATGAACGATGCGGCAGAGAAAAGCGGCATCCAGGTAGATACAGCGGAACTCAGCGCATTACTGGGAGTGCCGGTATACCCGGTTGTCGCAACGACAGGCGCCGGCCTGGACATGCTGCGGCACGCGCTGGCCGGAATCATAGAACTCACTCCGCCGCGTCGCGTGCGCATCTGGCCCCAGCTGACAGCCGCTGCCGAACGCCTGGCCCAGGATTCGCGCGCGCCGCTGCGATTCGCGGAACTTGAGCGATTGCTGATCGACGGTCCGACGGCGTCGAACCAGCTCATCGTGGGCAAGCTGAGCGATGTGGCCAGGTCGCAGATCGAGGCGGTGCGGGCTGAATTGTTCGAGGATGAACCGCCAATCGCGCGCGATGCGCGTATCCGTTACACCTGGGTTCGAGAAGTTCTCGGCAAGGTACAGAAATCGGCGCCTGTGTACGTTACGTGGCGCAGCAAAGTTACCGACTTCCTCAATCGACCGGTGCCGGGCACCATCGGTCTGTTCTTCGTTATGGCCATAGTTTTCCAGGCTGTCTTCGCCTGGGCGACGCCGGTTATGGACGCGATCGACGCGGCCTCGTCATCTCTGAGTGGCGTCGTATTCGAGCGGCTGGGCGATACCGCGTTCTCCAGCCTGATTGCCGACGGCATTATTGCCGGCGTCGGCAGTGTCGTCGTCTTCCTGCCGCAGATTCTGATCCTGTTCCTGTTCATCATTCTCCTTGAAGACTCCGGTTACCTGGCGCGCGCGGCCTACCTGATGGACCGCCTCATGCGCTCCGTAGGCCTGTCAGGCCAGTCGATTATTCCCATGATCTCGAGTTTTGCCTGCGCCGTTCCCGGGATCATGGCGACACGCGTGATTCCGAACCGGCGCGATCGCATCGCAACGATCATGGCCGCACCTTTCATGACATGTTCGGCACGCCTGCCCGTGTATGCACTGCTGATCGCTGCTTTCGTGCCGGCGACCAAAGTTGGTTTTCTCAACCTGCAGGGGCTCGTCCTGATGGGCCTTTATTTGTTTGGCATTGTGATGGGCATCCTGACCGCCCTTATCATGCGCAAGACGGCGTTACGTGGACCCAAGCCGCCGTTCGCGTTGATGTTGCCGGAGTTTCGGCGCCCGAACCTGCAAACGGTTGCCATTCAGCTGCTCGGCCGTGCCAAGGTCTTTCTCAAGCGAGCCGGGACGGTTATTTTTGCGGTCGCGGTTGTCGTTTGGTCACTGGCGTACTTCCCGCGCGCGGACGATCTGCCGGCCGACCTCGACCCGAACACGGCATCGGCACTGCAGATGGAGCAAAGCTGGTTGGGCAGGGCTGGTAAAGTGGTCGAGCCCGTTTTTGAACCGCTGGGCTGGGACTGGCGCGTATCGTCAGCCGTCATCGCGAGTTTCCCGGCGCGCGAGGTCGTCATTGCGGTTCTCGGCACGGTTTATGCGGTTGGCGATGATGCCGACGAGGGCACGCTCTCCGGCAGGCTCAAGTCGGCGACTCGACCGGACGGTTCAAAAGTATTTACCTTGCCGATGGTGATTGGCCTGCTGATCTTTTACGCGTGCTGTCTGCAATGTGCCGCCACGCTGGCAATAATCCGGCGCGAGACCAATTCGTGGCGCTGGCCGATTTTTGCCTGGACTTACATGACGACTATCGGCTACATCGGCGCTCTGCTTGCGTTTCAGCTAGGCAGCGCCTAAAGCTCGCACAATATCCCCGCGGCTTTTTCAAGGGTCCCATCGTCCTTCGCAAAACAGAATCGTAAACGCGTTCCGGTGAACGGTGTTTCGCAGAAGACCGTCAGAGGAATGGAGGCGACGCCGATTTCACGAGTCCAGCGTTTCGCCAGCGACTCATCGATCTCGTCGCTGATATCGCTGTAATCCAGTATCTGAAAGAACGTGCTTCGCGCAGGTTGGAACTTGAACCGTGACGGTGCGAGCAACTCACAGAATCGATCTCGCTTTTGCTGATAGAAGGCGGGGAGGCTCTCGTAGAACCCGGGGTCACTTGCGAGAAAATCGGCGATGCCATGCTGCATTGGGGTACTCACCGAGAATGTCGTGAACTGGTGAACTTTGCGGAACTCAGCAGTCAGATGCGCCGGCGCAGCACAGTAGCCGAGTTTCCATCCCGTGGCATGAAAGGTTTTGCCAAACGAACAGATGACCATTGAGCGTTGCCAGAGCTCGTCGTGGCTCGCCAGGCTTCGGTGTGGCTCACCGTCAAAAACGATGTGCTCATAAACTTCGTCAGACAGGAGGTAGCAATTCCGGTCACGTACGAGCTCCGCGAGTTGGTCGAGGTCCTCGGCTGTCAGAATTGCCCCTGTTGGGTTATGCGGGAAGTTAAGAATAATGAGGCGCGTCTTGTCACTAAGCGTGTCGCTCAGTCGTTGCCAGTCGGGATGAAAGTCGCTTCCATTTTCGTCAATCTTCAGTGGCACCCTTCGTGTAATTCCACCGGCAAGGTCGATAGCCGGCTCGTAAGAATCGTAAGCCGGGTCCAGGATGATGACCTCGTCGCCCGTGCGAACGATCGCCGTAATTGCACTGAACAATCCCTCGGTCGCTCCTGTACAGACGGTTACTTCCGTATCGACATCGAGTTTACGGCGCTGCAGTCGTTCGGTCTTTTCTGCAATTGCCATACGCAGCGATGGGGTGCCGGGCATGGGAGCATACTGGTTCGCACCGTTATGCAGATGCCAGTTGATACGGTCGATAAGAGCATCCGGTGGATCAAAGCTGGGAAATCCCTGGGACAGGTTTATGGCGCCGGTCTCGGTTGCGAGTTGGCTCATTACCGTGAAAATCGTTGTACCGAGCTTAGGAAGCTTGCTGGAAATTTCTGGTTTCATGTCACAAGTCTATTCCATTTGAGCTATTCTTGACGCAGTACAAAAACAAAAAAAAGAAGGGGACTTCATGAACAGGCGACTATTCCTTCGCTCGGCTGTTGCCGCTGGCGTATCCGCAGCCGCAACGCAATCTCTTGCAGCACAGTTTGCGGCGCTTACCGAAGTGAGTGCGAACGTCAACGCGGTCACGGGAAATCGTGCGGCGATTGAAATTGAGCAGGCGGCGATCAGGGAACTTGCCGACAGCTTGCGAGGCAACCTGCTGCTGCCCGGTAATCCGGCCTACGAGACGGCGCGTAAAGTTCTGAATGCCGGTATCGATAAGCACCCGGCGTTGGTCGTCCAGCCTAATGGCGCTACCGACATTCGCAAAGCGGTGACGTTTGCGCGTGAGCGCGACCTGCTGCTCGCTGTCAAATGCGGCGGCCATAGCTATGCGGGCAAGTCGACCTGTGACGGCGGTATGCAAATTGATCTGTCGACGTTGCGTCATGCACGCGTCGATGCGGCAAATCGTACCGCTTACATCGCGGGTGGCAGTTTGCTGGGTGAGCTCGATCGCGAGTCAATGGCGGTCGGCCTGGTGACGACAGCGGGCACCGTGTCGCACACAGGTATCGGTGGCCTTACCACCGCGGGCGGATTCGGTCGCGTCGGGCGGCGCTTCGGCCTTGCGCTCGATAACGTCAGAGCCGTCGATATCGTTACAGCTGACGGCCAGCTAAGACATGCCAGTCCTGAGGAGAACGAGGATCTTTACTGGGGCGTGCGCGGAGGTGGTGGCAACTTCGGTGTTGTGACCAATTTCGAGATGGCTTTACACCCGATGCAACGCAAAGTTGTTGGTGGCGACCTCATTTTTCCTGGAGCGATGGCGCGACAGGTGTTCGAGGCCTACCGAGAACATGGCGTGACCGGACCTGATGAATTGTATTGCGATGCCTATGTCGGCTCGATGATGGATGGTGCGGACAGCATGGCTGGTTTGCAT
The DNA here is from genome assembly GCA_024639825.1 of Gammaproteobacteria bacterium. GTDB lineage: Bacteria > Pseudomonadota > Gammaproteobacteria > Steroidobacterales > Woeseiaceae > UBA1847. The sequence continues at coordinate 14,163 of JAHEGH010000028.1, read as the reverse complement.
TTTTGCTGGTCGGGCCCCGAGGCGGACGCAGAGAAGGTATTCGCGCCTTTCCGCGCAATCGGCACGCCAATCATGGATACGCTCAAGGTATGGGACTACGTCGAATTGCAGCGCAGTGGCGACAATACAGAACCGAGAAACGATGCGTCTTACATGAAGGCGGGCTTCATAAACGACGTGCCGGATGCGCTGATCGATTCGATTGCCAACGGCATTGAGCCGCGGGATCGCCGCGCAGTGTTCCTGTATTGTCAGCAGTCGGGTGGGGCGATCGGTAGAGTGCCCGCAGAGGCGACCGCTTTTGCCCACCGCAAGTCTGTCGCGAATATGTTCCTCATTGTGCAGTGGCCTAACGAGGATGAGGCGGGCCAGCATGTCGATTACATCAGGCATTACTGGCGAGATCTTGAGCCATATACAGACGGCTACTACACGGTCGACACAGCAGATGAGTCGCGCGCGGTTCGTCATGGGAACTACCAGCGAAATTTCCCTCGCCTCATGTCACTCAAGAAGAAATACGATCCGACAAACCTGTTCCGGTTGAACGCCAATATCAATCCGGCAGCTTAGGCCTTAGCCGTTTGGGCGTTTGTCGTGCTGGCCAGCAAAGGCCTCAGGCGCAGTCATCCTCCGCGTCGAGCAGCGCTTTTGCCTGGTCGTCGGGTTCCGTTGCGGCGGGACTTCCCGCGTCGAAAACGACGCGCCATTGGCCGTCCTCGCCCAAGCGCCAGATAGAGTTAAATGTGCCCCAGCGCTCGATGGCATTGCCATCGTCATCTTTGGCCCGCATGCGGTAAGTGCCTCGCGACAAGGCCAGTGTGCCGTTCTCGAGCACCTCGACGATCTGCGGTCGCCACTTGATCGTCGGGCCGTCGGTGGTGAAGAACACCCCCCAACCCTCCGCGACGCTGTCAACGCCGCGGAGTATGCCGGATCCGACAAAACGTGCATCGGCGTCGATATGAGAGCGAAACGCCGAGAGGTCCTGTTGTTCGACTGATTTGCTGAAACCAATCTCTCGGCAGCGGACATCCTGCGCGAGGTCGGCAACTGCCGAGGTGCTCGCAAGGCAGGCCAGACAGGCGATCACTAGTCGTTTCATGTTGGCTATAGTACCGTGAATGGATACCGGGCAGCGAGCCCAGACCGGGAGTTCGCGAAGGTCAGTGCAAGGCAGGTTTGCCGGGTGGTTTGCGGCGGCATAGAGCGCTTTGCGGAGCCCATTCGGCCTGATTGAAGCCCCGGAATACATGCTGTAAGATGCGCCTCCCGCGGTCGGGGCGTGGCGCAGCCTGGTAGCGCACTTCGTTCGGGACGAAGGGGTCGGAGGTTCAAATCCTCTCGCCCCGACCAATTCTCCAAAAAAGAAAGCCGCTCTGCCTTCGGGTTGAGCGGCTTTTTTTTGCTATCTGACCTTGAAGATACACTCCGCGAGTTCTTGCTCCGGCACTTCGTCCAGCCACTCGGGCTTTCGAAAGTTGCGTTTGATCCCCCGTGCCAATTTGCCAATCTGCATGCCATCGACAATCCGGTGATCGAAAGTGCCGGTCAGGGGCAGTATGGTACGAATCACGATCTCGCCGTTCCGCACCACCGGCTTTTCCTCGATCTTGCCGAGCACGATGACGCATGGAACTTTCGCAGCGGGCATCAGTGCGGTCATGCCCGTATTCAGGCCGAAGCTGCCGATATCCGACACGACGAACGAGCCAAAGCTGTGCGCGGACAGACCGAGTGCCTTGATCTCTACCCCCATGTCGACCGTGATCCACTTGATGAGCAGGAAAAACGGTCGGCGCAGGGGCCACGGGATGCGGTTGAGCATGTACTTGTTTTTTGCAGCCTTGATTTCGGAGCCGGCGCGGCTTTTCGCCGCCTTCGCCCGGATTTCGTCAGCGATGTCCGTGACCCTGCGGGCATGGGCATCGCGCACGATCGCGGGTGTTACGCCTGAGTCGCCGCCGACCTGAACCGGCACCATTACATCGAGATGTTCACGGCCAACCACAGCGCCACGACGGATGAAGCAGTTCATCTCGGGAACGTCGAAGGCAATGGCACGTGACAGCACGGCAGTCGTGAGGTGGACCATGGTGAGCTTGACGCCTTCCTCGCGTTTGCGATCGAGAAATTTCTTGGCTTCGGTGACGTCAATATCCAGCGTGCCGTAGACGCGGGAGTCAGTGGGTGTTGTGTAGATGGTTGCGGCAGTTACCCGCCAGGGCGTATTAAAGCGGTCCATCCTATGAGCGCCGCTGGATTGCAAACTCTGCCAGCGACATCAGCGCGTCACGATACCTGCTGCCCGGGATGCATTCGATAACGGCAATGGCCGAGTCTGCGGCCGCGCGTGCTTTCGCGGCCGTGTAATCGAGAGCGCCCGTCGACTGGATGATCTCCTGGATCTCATCCATTTGCTCGAGGCCACCGTCGAGCACTGCCTTGCGAATCAGGTCACGTTGCGCGGTAGTGCCAGCGCGCATCGCGTAGATCAGCGGCAAGGTCGCTTTGCCTTCGGCGAGATCGTCGCCGAGGTTCTTGCCGAGCTCATCGGCTGAAGCGCTGTAGTCAAGTGCATCATCGATGAGCTGGAATGCCGTGCCCAGATGTTGTCCATACTTGATCATCGCTGCCTCGTCACCCGGATCCCGGTTGGCGAGAACCGCTGCAATTTGCGCGCCCGCCTCAAACAGGCGGGCCGTCTTGCGATATATGACGGCCTGGTAGTCGTCTTCGCTCGTGTCCGGGTCGTGGACATTCATCAGCTGCATGACTTCCCCGGCTGCGATCGTATTGGTTGCATCGGCGAGAATCTGCATGACGCGCATGTTGTCGATATCCACCATCATCTGGAATGAGCGCGAATAGAGGAAATCGCCGACCAGGACGCTGGCCTGGTTGCCGAACACGGTATTGGCGGAGTCCTGCCCACGTCGCCGTTCCGACCCATCCACGACATCGTCGTGGAGCAGGGTGGCGGTATGAATGAACTCAATGATCGTCGCCGCGCGAATATGCTGTTCGCCGTCGTAGCCCATGGCGCGCGCGGCGAGTAGAACAATAAGCGGGCGCAATCGCTTGCCGCCACTCATGACGATGTACTCGGAGACTTGAGAAACGAGTGGAACGTCGGTCTCGAGGCTCGCTGAGATCAGGCGATTGACGGCCTGCATATCGTCTTCGGCGAGCGCTGCGACGTCATCGAAGTCCACGGGTTTGTGTGTTTTTTCGGCCACTTGCATAAGTTTCGTGATGATGCCTGAAAGGTGCGTCGTTAGCGACAATCAGCCTATAATCAGGTGTACACGGGCGCTAATGCAAGCCGTTGAAATGCGGTAGGATTTCAGTTGCCAGGAACGTTGACCCGGGGCCGCGGAATCTATAGAATTCCGGCTCTTTTGTGGCGTTGGCCAGTTGCTCGCTCGCACGGCAAATTTGGCGCCCGAAAAAATATCTTATTTCTCAGTAGGTTGCGAGGCTCGCGACTTACGTATTGGAGCAAACATCATGTATGCGGTTTTTCGCAGCGGCGGCAAACAGTACCGTGCGGTAAAAGGTGACGTCTTGCGTCTCGAGAAAATCGAGGCTGACGAGGGTGCCACGATCAAGTTTGACGAGGTTCTTCTCGTGGGTGAAGGCAGTGACGTCAAGGTCGGCACGCCATTGCTGTCTGGCAGCACCGTAAGCGGTAAGGTCGTGCGCCAGGGCAAGAGTCGCAAGGTTCCTGTGGTCAAGTTCAAGCGTCGCCAGAACTACCTGCGCCAGGGCACGCATCGCCAGTTCTTTACCGAGGTGGAGATCACGAGCATCACGGGTGGCTCGGCCAAGCAGGCGGCGCCAAAGGCCCCTGCCGCGGATAAGAAAAAAGATGACGCAGCCGCCGAGAAGCCGGCAGCTGAAAAGAAGGTTGCCAAGAAGGCCGCCACGAAGAAGCCGGCGGCCAAGAAAGCGGCTACAAAGAAGCCGGCTGCCAAGAAGGCGACCAAGAAACCAGCGGCCAAGAAAAAGGCAGCTAAAAAGACCGACTAGGGTATTTAATTAACGAAGCCTGGGGTTGCCCCGGGCGATGGACCAAACAGGTACAGTACAGTGGCACATAAGAAAGCAGGCGGTAGTAGTAAGAACGGTCGCGATTCGGAAAGTAAACGCCTAGGCGTCAAGATTTTCGGCGGTCAGGAAGTCGTGGCAGGCAACATCATTGTTCGCCAGCGCGGCACCCGTTTTCACGCTGGCACCAACGTTGGACTCGGTCGCGACCACACGCTGTTCGCCAAGAAAGACGGGCACGTGAAGTTCGAAAAGAAAGGTCCGAAGAACCGGCAGTTTGTGAGCGTTGTAGACGCCTGACAGCGACGGGCCGTAGAAGTGGGGACATAGTTCACTGTGTTCCCTGCAGGTGGGGATACGTGTCCCATATCGAAGAACGTTTCCAGAACCCCGCTGTTGCGGGGTTTTTCGTATTAGAGTCAAGCAATGAAATTCGTCGACGAAGCGACAATCCGTGTACAGGCGGGCAACGGTGGGCACGGTGCCCTGAGTTTTCGTCGCGAAAAGTACATAGCTCGCGGTGGTCCGGACGGCGGTGACGGAGGCCATGGTGGCAGTGTCTACCTCGTGGCAGACTCGTCGCTGAATACACTGGCCGATTTCCGTGTTGCGCGCAGGTTCAAAGCGGAAGTCGGGCAGGGTGGCGCCGGCCGCAACATGACGGGCAAGTCCGGAGATGATCTTGAGATCAAGGTGCCGCAAGGCACGGTCGTGCACGACGTCGATACGGGCGAGCTGATTTGCGACCTGACGTCGGATGGGCAGCGCCAGATGGTTGCCGAAGGCGGCCGCGGTGGTCTCGGCAACACGCGCTTCAAGAGCAGCGTGAACCGGGCGCCACGCAAGACGACCAATGGCACGCCGGGTGAGGCGCGCGAGCTGAAGCTGGAACTCAAGGTGCTGGCTGACGTCGGTTTGCTAGGCATGCCGAATGCGGGTAAATCGACACTGATAACCGCGATGTCCGCCGCGAAGCCGCGAATTGCCGATTATCCGTTCACAACCCTGCACCCGAATCTCGGTGTCGTGCGGGTTGGCCGCCTGCAGAGTTTCGTGATGGCGGATATCCCCGGGCTTATCGAGGGTGCATCGGAAGGTGCCGGGCTGGGTATCCAGTTTCTCAAACACCTGCAGCGCACCCGCCTGCTGCTGCATCTCGTGGACATAGCACCTTTGGACCCCAATACTGAACCCGCAAGGGAAGTTCGGGCGATTGCGACCGAGCTCGAACGGTTTTCAGCCGAGCTGGCTGAAAAGCCTCGCTGGCTGGTGATCAACAAGACGGACCTGCTGGCTGAGGACGACCTCGCGGTTGCCCGCGAGATGTTGCTGGAAGAACTGGACTGGAGCGGTCCCGTTTTCGAGGTGAGCGCGGCCACAGGCGCCGGCACCGAGGCCCTGGGGCACGCGGTAATTCAGGCGCTGGAAGAGATTGAGGAAGAGTTTGAAGCCGAAGCGGATTAGATGCCCGACGGG
>JAHEGH010000028.1:0-8537 GCA_024639825.1 Gammaproteobacteria bacterium | reverse complement strand
ATGCCCGACGGGATATTAGGCAGAGAGTGCTTTAACCCGCGTGTTCAGACGGCTTTTATGACGCGCGGCCTTGTTCTTGGTAACAATGCCTTTGTTGATCATGCTATCGATGACTGGCACAGCATCCTTATAGGCTGCTACTGCTGCATCTTTGTCGCCGGCATCACATGCATTGACGACTTTCTTGATCTTGGTCCGCATCATGGAGCGCAGACCCATGTTGTGCTTGCGAGTCTTTTCCGCCTGACGGGCGCGCTTCCTAGCTGATTTGATGTTTGCCACTGGTTTTAACCGTGTCCTGATGTCAAAGAGCCGCGTATTATTCGCGCCCGGAGGGCCATTGTCAATCACATTCGCGGGCGCTGTTTTGGGCTAAACTCACCCCCTCATGAAACCGAAAAAACCTATGTCCGGCCTTAAGTTAGCGCTGAAGACCTCGATCGTCAGCGGTATGACTTTGCTGTCTCGAATTCTGGGGCTTGTGCGGGATGTGGTATTTGCGCGGTTTTTCGGCGCGGGGCTGCTCATGGATGCCTTTCTCGTTGCCCAGCGTATTCCGAACATGCTGCGCCGATTCTTTGCCGAAGGTGCCTTCTCGGCCGGTTTTGTGCCCGTTATGGCGCGTTACAAAGAGCAGCACGGTCATGATGAGGCGCAGGAGTACCTCGATGCCATGGCCGGCACATTCGGGGTCGTGCTGTTCGTGGTCACCCTGGTGGGTGTCATCGGGGCGCCGCTGCTGGTGCTGATTGTGGCCCCCGGCTTCATCAGCGATGGCGGCGACTTCGATCTTGCGGCACTCATGCTGCGCTTCACTTTTCCTTATCTGTTCTTCATATCGCTGACGGCATTCGCCGGCGGCATACTCAATACCTATGGTCGCTTCGGGGTGCCGGCGTTTACGCCGGTATTGCTCAACGTCGTGCTGATCGCGGCGGCGGTGTGGGCAGCGCCGTTGCTGGAGCAGCCGATCATGGCCCTGGCCTACGCCGTGTTTATTGCCGGAGTGGCTCAACTGTTGTTCCAGTTGCCATTTCTCGCGAAGATCCGAGCGCTGCCACGACCGAAATGGCGGCCGCAACATGAAGGTGTCCGGCGCGCGTTCAAACTGATGCTCCCTGCGATTTTTGGCTCCTCGGTAGCCCAGATCAATGTGCTTCTCAGCGGCATCATTGCCTCGCTGCTTCCCGTTGGAAGCATCAGCTATCTTTACTACTCTGATCGCCTGATGGAGTTTCCGCTCGGGCTGTTCGGCATTGCGTTGGCTACCGTGACGCTGCCGTATCTTTCGCGCCTGTGGGCCAACGGCGATCGCAAGGAGTTTGCACAGACGCTCGATTGGTCCATGAAGATCGCAATCCTGATTGCGGTGCCGGCCGCTGTTGGGCTTGTCATGCTGGCCGCGCCCCTCGTGACGACACTGTTTCATGGTGGCGAGTTTGATCAGCGCTCCGTCGATATGACTGTTGTTTCTTTACAGGCCTATGCTTTCGGCTTGGTGGGTTTTTCATTCGTCAAGGTTCTGGCGCCCGCGTTTTTCGCGCGCGAAGATACGAGAACCCCGGTACGGGTTGGCATCATTGCACTGTGCGTCAACCTGGTGCTGGGCGCATCGTCAGCCTGGTTTCTTCTGAGGCAGGGCATAGAAGGCCCGCACATGGGGCTTGCAGCGGCAACGTCGGTGGCGGCCGTCCTGAACGCGGCGCTGCTGTACCGGGGTCTGCGCAAGGCTGGCGTTATGAATCACGGACCGGGATGGAGCATCCTGCTCTTGCGGGTGCTGGTCGCCAACGCTGCGATGATTACTACGCTGATTGCTTTGCACCGTTCCGTCAGCTGGTGGACCGCTGCATCGCTCACGGATCGGGTTGGTTGGTTGTCCGTTTCTGTTGGCGCAGGTGCCGGCATTTATTTTGTATCCCTGCTGGTACTCGGTCTGCGGCCGGCCCAGTTCCGTATGAGTCACGACTGATATGCGCCTGGTACGCCATTTGTTTGATCTCCCATTCGAGCGCCTTGCCAATGGCAGCGTTGTAACAATTGGCGCCTTCGACGGCATACATTTGGGGCATCGACAATTGCTGCGTCGGGTGGTGGATGTCGCAATAGAGTCGGATCGTCCCGCTATCGCAATGAGTTTTGAGCCCACGCCCAAGGAGTTCTTTGGGGGAGACCGGCCGCCGGCGAGATTGATGCGTTTTCGCGAAAAGCACGATGCTCTGGAAGAACGCAAAATCGATATTTTTTTCTGTCCGCGATTCGGTGAGGCGATGCGCGGCATTTCGGCGGATGCCTTCATTCGGCGCGTACTGGTGCACGGATTGAACGCGCGGCACATAGTAATCGGCGACGATTTTCATTTTGCGCGCCGCCGCGAAGGATCAATTGAGGACCTGTTGCGCGTTGCGCCGGCACTCGACCTGACGATAGAGAGAGTGCCAAGCATTCTCGTCGGCGATACGCGCGTTAGCAGTACCGTGATTCGGGAGGCTTTGGCAGCGGGTGACCTTGAGAGAGCGACGGCCTTGCTTGGGCGGCCGTATCGCATGTCAGGCCGGATCGTGCGGGGCCGTAAGGTAGGACGGTCCCTGGGATACCCAACGGCAAATGTAGACCTCAGGCGCCGGCGCAGCGCTGTCGGTGGCATCTATGCCGTGCGCGTGCACGGTTTGCCGGAAGGCCCGGTTGATGGCGTAGCAAGCATCGGTACGCGGCCAACGTTTGATCTGGTTAAACCGCTGCTCGAAGTTCACCTGATGGATTTCGACCGCGATATTTATGGCGAGTACATCCATGTCGACTTTCTCCGGCACTTGCGCGACGAGGAAAAGTTTGATTCCGTTGAGGATCTGGTTGCGCAAATGAAGATTGACGAAGAGAATGCACGTTCCGCATTGAGTACCCTGAATGACTGAAGCTAAACAAACATCAAACACACGTTTCGTTGCCTGGATGTCGGTGGCAATGCTCGTGATCCTCGCCGACCAGGTTACCAAGTGGGCGATTGTCGAGTGGGTCGCGCTCTATGAAAAGATTCCGGTCAATTCGTTCATCAACCTTACTCACCAGCGCAATACCGGTGCAGCCTTCAGCTTCCTTGCAGATGCCGGAGGCTGGCAGCGTTGGTTCTTCGTAGTGCTCGCCGCAGGCGTCAGCACCGCTATCGCTGTCTGGTTGTGGCGAATTCGCAATGAAGGGCAGGCGGTTTTGGCCGCTGGCCTGGCACTAATTTTGGGTGGGGCGGTCGGCAACCTGATCGACCGTATTACGCTCGGCTACGTAACCGACTTTATCCAGGTCTGGTTCGGGAACTGGGCGTTTCCGTCCTTCAATATCGCGGACGCAGGGATTTCCGTCGGCGCTGCGTTACTTATTATTTACGAATTGTTCTTCGCAAGCCATACGGCAAAGTAGATCTACCGGGTACGTTCCCAACAGTCGGTTGCCGGGTCGGAGGTCTTGGCGCCACGGCCGTTAACCGTAAAGACCTCACATTTGCTGGCCTCACTCCCCCCCTGCAGGTAAGTAGCGGTGGCCGTAAAATTGCTCGAGTCGGCGGCTGTTACTTCAACCCGGTAGTAGCCGGTCTCGGTGATCGCGGTAGGCGTGGTGCCGAAACCGAGTGCGGTCAGGTCCTGCGTGAACGAATTGTTGTTCAGGTAAAAACGTTCCTGGTTGATTGCGAGGCGTAACAAGGCTGCTTTGGCCTCGTTGCGCTTGGCACGCGCCGTAAATTCCTGGTAGTTCGGGAAAGCGATCGCGGCCAGGATAGAGACAACGACCACTACGATCATCAGCTCGATCAATGTGATGCCGCTCATGTGTTTGCGCAATTGCATAGTGTCTTTCCCGTAACTCGTTGCTCTTGAGAAATTATGGTGGTTCCGGGCGCGAGGCGCCCGGAACCATTCCACAGTTTACTCGATGCCGTCCTGTGTCCAGAGCGTGCGGACCGGGTTGTTCGTGAAGCCCGGGTCGAAGCACTCAACACCGATACAGCCGATCGGCGGCGGTGCGCAGTCAGAGCCCGTGCAATCCGGATCGTCGGGGCTCGGGAACAGGAACTGCGGTGTCGGGGCGATACCGCCCTGTGCAAGCTGCGTACGTCGTGCGGCGTCTTCACCGCCGGTTGGCACATCGCCCAGATCATCGACGATCGGATCGCCATTCACGATGTTAACCCGCCACAGGAAGTTCGTGCCCTGTCCGACATTACAGGCGGCTGCGCCGGCGGAGTCGGGCGAGAAGCTCACGAAAAAGACCTCGCCGTTAAACGTGACCGAATCGGCAAGAACCATCTGGTTCGACGGCAACGTCAACATCCAGCCATCGTCGCTTGCCGTAACCGTAACGTCCAACTGTCCTGTCACATCGACGAGGTCGGCTTGCGTGATAGGCACGAGCGCATTGTATTCGGCTTGCGTCAGCGAGTTAAATACGTTCGAATCGCGCAGCGAGAAGAAACGGTCGGTGGCACTCAGGTCGAGAGGATGGGCACGATAGCCCGAACCGATGCTGACTGAGATAAATCGACGGTTCTGGCGCGGGTCGGAGAAAATGGCAACATCCGGCGAGTTGTAGAAGCGCAGTGTGTCAGCAGGTCCTGGCGTCGCGAGGCCTTCTGCGCCGAGCTGTGCGATGACTCCGCCAGCAACCAGCGAGGCTGCTGCATTGCCATTCTGTATATCAAAGCGCCAGAGCTGGCCACCGAGATCAGATGCGTACATGCGGTCCGCAAATCCGTCACCGTTAATATCGACAACTTTGATGCGTGTTGGTATCGAACGCGTCATATCCGCAAGCTGCAGGTCAGCAGCGGTACTCGTATGGCCAGCACGCCAAAGTGTGGCGCCGCTTAAGAGGTCGAGTACGTGTATGCCGGCTCCCACACCATCAGGTGTCGGGTTGAAAGCCGGTGTATCGTGTACGCCATCGTAGCCACCGCCGAGGACAACAACGGCCTTGAGCGGATTCTGGCTGGAACCGGCGATATCCATCTGTGTCACGACAGGAGCTGACCAGCTTTGGCCGCCTTCATCGAGCACACGTTCCCAGACGAGCACCGGATTGTTCTTGTCGGTCACATTGAGCATGCGGTAGGTCATGCCACCGCGACGCATGCCGAACAGGATATAGGCAAAATCGCCGTCAACGGGCTCGATGGCACCATCGTTATCCACGTCGCGAACAACCGGAACGATGTCACCGTCGATGCCGTACAGCTTGTAATTCATCTCTGGATCGTCATACAGGCGCGCCATGCGGGGAAGGAGCTCTTTCGGCACGTACGACCACAGTTCCTGCCCGTTGGTTGAGTCGACGGCGTGCAGATAGCCGTCATTGGTGGCCGTGTAGATCACGGACTCCGGACTCTGCTGCGTGCCGCCATAAACAATTGCTGCCGGGCGTGAGTGCAGGGGATCGCCCATGGCGTAGCGAATCGTTGTTGCCGGATCACCATCGATGTCCTTGACGTCCGCGCCACGCATCCAGTCGATGACTTGCTCCATAGTGGGGCCAGTACCGGTCAGGCCAAAGTCGGCGTCGCTGTACATCGCCATGTTGCCTGTCGAAATGGCATTGCTGGCGCCGGACAGCGTGCTGTCAAAGCCATTGTCCGTAAACAAACGGCGCGCGTTTGGGTCGGGCAGCTGATTGGCCGCGCCGCCCAAGAGCACGTCATTGCCGTCGGCCTGGCCGGCTGTCCAATAGGACCGCGCCGTCGGGAAAAAGAAGCCCGTACCCGGATCCACGGCATCGACACCAAGCGCGTCGACGATGCGGCCGCCCGAAATGCGGTAGGCCTTCAGGTTGCCCGGCCAGTGCGCGGCACCGCGGGCGCCGAACATGGTGAGGTACACGTTGTTGAGGTTACGCGTACGGTTGAACGTATTTACCGATACAGCCGGCGCGGTGTACGACAGGGCACGCTCGTCGACCTGCGAGACGATATCCGTCAGTGCGACCAGCAGTGAGTCCGTGTCGTCGGCCAACAGGTACTGGCCGCCGGACACGCGCGCGGTTTCTTCGAGTATAGGAAGGTCAATCGTGAAACCAATCGTGTGGGTGACGACCGACTGGCGACCGATCAGCAGCGGGTTAATGTCGACATTCGCAAGGTACTCGCCGATATCATCCAGGCACGCACCGTCACCGGTACCCGTACAGCCGGTACGGCCGCCCAACGTTGCTGAGTAATCAGGCAATTGCCCCAGCACCCCAGGTGTTCCTATATCCTCGGTCGGCTGACCGTCGGTGATGAGTACGTTGAAGTTCTTGGAACAGGTGAGCATCTCCGGGCGGTCGTAGACACGTGGAGACGACGCGACAGAGAGCGCCGCGGGGTCTGTGCCGTTTGCGCCGTTCTCACCATAGTTGACCGGTAAACCCTGCCAAAATAACGCGGTTTCGAACATTGACTCAGACAATGGTGTCCAGCCATCTGCAGGCAGGGCATCAATATCGGCCAGGATGGCTGCGCGATTGGTGTCGAGATCGCTCGGGGCCCGAATAATGGTTCCGCCCTCTGTTCGATTGAATCGCATCAGGCCGACGTTCATGTCGTTGACGGAGTTCAACACCTTCTTGGTGACATCCTTCATGATGTCGGAACGCGACAGGTTAAACGTCGCCGGGTCATTCTGATAGTTCAGGTAGTTTCCATCATGAACGGTGTAAGTCGTGCTGCGTCCCGAACTGCCCCAGGCGACTTCCTGTGCTGAGTCGCTGGTCCATGGGTCTGTCAAGCCTGTGCCAGACGCGGCATAGAGGGCAGACGGGTCGACGCCGCTGTTCTCGCCGTGTACTCCGCTATCCTCTTCACACTCGACTGGATCTGCGCTGTTACCCGGCTCGAGTTCCAGCCATTCTCTTACGCCACTCAAGTTTGGGCGGTATTGAATCAGCACACCTGTGTAGGCGCCGACACCCGCAATCTGAATCGACGAATCGACGCAATGCCACGAACTCTTGGCGATAAACCGGTTATTGGCCGCATCACAAACCGGCGTAGTTGAGACGTCGCTGTAGTAAAAGCTATTCGGGTCACAGGTACCGAATGCCGAGTAATCCACATTCGGATCATAAGGCTGACCGGTTTCCTGCACGGTCGTCATCGACCCCGAGGTGTCGAGGATGAACATGACGTTGGGCTTGAGTTCTGACCGATCAGGCGGCGCCACGAGCAGCAGCTCGGTGTCATCCGCGAGCGCCGGCGCGCCACTGACGATGGCCAGCGTCAAGCCAAGAACAGTCCCTGTCGTTTTACGAATTACCTTATTCATAGTCGTACCCTCAGAGGTTGACCGACACAGCGGTCACCTGATTGCGTTTGAGGTGGTGGAGCACTGTGACTGCTTCCTGACCCGGTTCTTCCACCTCGGCCATTGCCTCACGGAATTTCTTCAGCGGCACAGCCTTGCCATTGATTTGATAGCGCGTATCCGCAGCAACACGCAGGCGCACGTAGTCGCACGTCCGGCATTCCTTGAACGCGATCGTGCCGCCATCGGCACGCGGCAGACGCAGATCGCTCAATGCGATTTCGTATGCGTTCTCTACAATTCTCATATCGGCTGCAGCCGGCAATGCCAGGCTGAGCAATACAACGCTAATTAGTACTTTAAGTTTCATGAGCTTGCTCCGTTCCTTCTAACGCTCAAAGCGCCGACAATTCCGGGCCGACGATGTAAAAAGCCTGAGTGTGAGTCGCGCTTGAATCGCGATCTGTGGTGTTGCCAGGGTCGCGGAGGAATTTCGCCTCCGACGTGGCGAGAAAATGATAGGCGGCGATGCCACTGCCGACGCCCAGGCTGAAAGCCCTGTCCGGCACCATCGTCGAGTCTTCGAACCGGATTATCGTATTGATATCCTGGTTGGACGGTGTCTGCAGTGGCATCGACGTGATTCCGGCAGTCGCAAACTGCCCCTGCGACAGCGCGGTTTCGAGGCCTGTCTCCGCTGCCTGGAACGCATCTTCATAAGCCTGGTCGTTACGCACCAGGGCGAGCTCTGTCGTTGCCGTGTTCATGCCTGAGATGGCCAGGACAGTGATAACCACCAGCAACATCAGGCCGACAACGAGTGCCGCACCCTGTTGCCTTTTACGCGAACTAATTTGTGTTTGTTTCATAGTCTTTGTGCTCTTGATAATCAGGTCCGGGCATTACGCAGCAAGATCGTCTTTGAGACCTGCAGACGACGGAAGCCGTCATTTTGCTGGCCCATGTTGGCGTTGCCGGGCTGGTAATTACGGTTGTCCTGCAAGCCGAACTCGGTTGTTACGCCACGAACGACGAGCCATATGCGCGCTGTCATGACGCGCGCGCCGGGCACATAACCGGCAGCTGCAGGGTTGTAGATCTCGTCACCGGGATTAACGTAGCGATCGACCGTGTTGTCTTCATCAACGTCAATGCCAAGCTGTATCTGGATGTTCTCCACGCCGGGCGCAACTTCCTGATCGTCGATCCATGGTGCGCCACCCTGAACGGTCAGCGTCTTGCGGCGCAGTGTCGGGACACCCGGGATCAGCGTTG